>JBIIGQ010000024.1:0-8113 GCA_044236365.1 Candidatus Limnocylindrus sp.
TCTCGCCGATCGTAGCAATCGCGTTCGTGATCAACTGGCCCACGGTCTCTTCGCCGTCGCGGAATGGCTGATCGAGGAGGCAGACCTCTTCGAACCACTTGCGCAGCTGGCCCTCAACGATCTGGGCTCGAATCGCCTCTGGCTTCTTGGCGAGCGCCTCATCCTCAAGGAGCGCAGCGCGCTTCGCCTCGAGGGCTGCGGCTGGGATCTGGTCCTGGCTCACATAGAGCGGATGAAGTCCCGCAATCTGCATTGCGATGTCTTTCACCAACTTCTGAAACTGCTCATTGCGCGCGACGAAGTCGGTTTCGCAATTCACTTCAAGCAGGACGCCAACTCGGCCGCCGGTATGGATGTACGAGGAGACGAGTCCCTCACGTGCATCTCGGCCAGCCTTCTTCGCGGCGGCGGCAAGGCCAGCCTCACGAAGTGCCAGAACGGCCTTCTCAACATCGCCACCGCACTCTTCAAGAGCGCGCTTGCAGTCCATCATTCCAGCGCCCGTGCGCTCGCGTAGGTCTCGTACCGCCTCTGCGCTAATCGCCATGATGGCCTCCTTACACTGCTGGGGTGGTGTCGACGGCGGGCGCTGGCTCCTCGTCAGGCGAGAAGCTCAACGTGCCGGTGGCACTCAGCGCAGCAACAAGGTCGTCCTGCACATCGGAGGCCTCAGGTGCATCTGCGGCGTTCTCTGCGGCAGCAGCTGCAGCCTCTTGGGCCTCGAGCTCTGGGAGGCGCGCAGCCCGAATCGCAGCACCCTCGATCACCGCGTCAGCAACGGCGGTGCAGATCAAGCGAATGCACTTGATCGCGTCGTCGTTCACTGGGATCGGGTAGTTCAAGAGATCGGGATCAACGTTGGTGTCGGCGGTGCCCACAACAGGGATGCCGAGCTTGTTTGCCTCAATCGCAGCGAGGGTCTCGCGGCTTGGGTCAATGATGAAGACCATCCCTGGGGCCTTGCGCAGACGGCGCATGCCGCCGAGCGCTCCGCGAAGCTTCTCAAGCTTGTCGCCAAGCTTCGAGGCCTCCTTCTTCGACATGATGTCGAACTCGCCAGCCTGCTCACGAGCCTCAAGCTGCTCCATGAGGGTCAGGCGCTTGCGAATGGTCGTGAAGTTGGTGAGCATGCCGCCGAGCCAGCGCTTGATGACGTATGGCTGGCCGGCGCGGGTCGCCTCTTCCTGGATTGGCGCCTGTGCCTGCTTCTTGGTGCCGACGAAGAGAATGGTCTCTCCGTTTGCGCTCGCGTCTCGCACGGCATCGAGGGCAATCTGCAGGTGCTTCGCGCTCTTGGCGAGGTCAAGGATGTGGATCCCGTTGCGCTGCGCGTAGATAAACGGCGCCATCTTGGGATTCCATCGGCGTGTCTGGTGCCCGAAGTGGGCTCCGACCTCGAGAAGGTCGCGCATGGTTACTGGTGCCATAGTTCTCCTTACACGGTTATTCCACCGCGGGACGCCTTCACGACCCCGAAGGGCCACCGTAGTGGGGCGTCTGGTTCCGCGTGCGTATTTCGCTCCCTTGCGGGGGCGGACGTCCGATTCGGACGCTCGGGAATCCTAGCACGGGGCGCCGAGCCCCTAGGCGACCCCTCGAACGAGGCGAAGTCGCTCACGTCCGGGGCTGCCGAGGACCAGCAGGAGGTCGATGCGGCACCCCTCGGGGAGGTGGGCGCGTTGCCGCCGCAGCGCCCGCATCTTGCGTGCCCCTAAGAGCTCTGCTGGGGCGGCAGCACCCACGCAGGCACGGCGGCGCACCTCAATGGCAACGAGGGAGCCGCGTGGGTCACGCGCAAGCAGGTCCACCTCAAGTTGACCAAGGCGCAGGTTCCGCGAGAGGATCACCCAGCCACCGCGAGCGAGGGAGCGCGCCGCCAGTGCTTCGGCTTCACGCCCGACGAGTGCCCGCTGTGCAGAGCTGATTGCCACCAGCAGAGGCTCGCATCACCGCCGTACCAGTGGCGTTCCCGCGGAGTTAACTGCGCGGCAGTAGACCGATGCGCGCTGCAACTGGGGCGTAGGTGCGGCGATGATGTGGCGTCACGCCGAGGGCATCAAGGGCGGCAAGGTGTACGGGGGCTGGATACCCCACATTGGATTCCCAGCCGTAGCCGGGGTAGCGGAGTGCGAGCTCGGCCATGAGCTTGTCACGAAGCACCTTTGCAACGATCGAGGCGCAGGCAATCGCATACACCGACTGATCGCCGCGAACGACCGTCGCGTGGGGCCCGATCAGGTCGCGGAGCTCACGAGCGCTGCTCCCGTCGACGAGGGCAAAGTCTGGCGCCGCTCCCCTCCTCCGGGAGAGCTGCGCGACGGCACGCGCCATTGCACGATGCGAAGCCGCACGTGGGTTGATGCGCTCCACCTCTCGCGCCGATGCAGCACCGATCCCGATTGCCACAGCAACCTCTCGAATCTGTTGCGCAAGGGCGACGCGACGTGCCGGGGTCAGCATCTTTGAATCACGGACGCCAGGGATCGGATCTCCTGCGGGCATCAGAATGGCGCAGGCAACGACCGGTCCGGCAAGTGGGGCAAGACCAACTTCATCAATGCCAATAACGGCACGTTCAGGATGTCCGTGGCGTAGCTCGAGTTCGCGAGTTGGCAGTGTGCGGCCACTCGTGGGCCGCAGGTCGCTCACTCCGGAGCCTTCTCCGATGCCTCAGCGGCTGGCGCCTCAGCAGGTGCGCTCTCTTCAGTCGCGACGTCAGCGCTCGCCTCGCTCACTTCGGCGGCTGGCGCCTCGGCGATTGGAGCTTCAACGGCAGGAGCCTCAGCGAAGACTTCGGCTGCAGTTGCAGCTGCGGCGGCCTCTTCGGCTGCAACGACGGCAGCGGCGGCGGCAAGTACGGCGTCTGCCTCGTCCTTGATCGCCTTCTTTGCAGCGGCCTTCACTTCGTTCTTCGCAATGTCGGTGGCGCTATCGCGGCGCTCGCGGAGCGACGACTGCTTACCGACGCGATCGCGCAGGAAGTAGAGCTGCGCCCGGTTGGATACACCGTGTCGGACGACTTCGATCTTCTCGATGCGTGGGCTGTGCACCTTGAAGGTTCGCTCAACGCCAACGCCTGAGGCGATACGTCGAACGGTGATGTTCAGGCCGAGTCCGCCGCCGCGCAGGCGCATGACGGTGCCCTCGAATACCTGAATGCGCTCTCGGTTCCCTTCAACGACCTTTGCCGACACCTTGACGGTGTCGCCGGTCTTGATCTCCGGGAGATCGCTCTTCATCTGGGCGTCGGTCAGCGTGCGGATCAAATCCATGATTAGTCTCCGTGGTGGCCGACAGAACCTGTCGGCGCGGGCGGTGAGAATAGCACAGCCCCCCTGGGGCCTCCCCTCACGACCCCTCGCTCCCCTTCGTGGGCTTGGCGAGGTCAGGGCGCTGGCGCTGGGTGCGGCGGACCGCCTCTTTGTGCCGCCAAGCGGCGACCCCCGCGTGGTTCCCTGAGAGGAGGATCTCTGGCACCCCTACCCCTCGGAACTCGGCGGGCCGGGTGAACTGGGGATACTCCAGGAGCTCACCAGAGAACGACTCCTCCGAGAGCGACGCGGCATCGATAGCACCAGGGACGAGGCGCAGGATTGCATCACAGAGGACGATTGCCGCTGGCTCGCCGCCGGAGAGGACGAAGTCGCCGAGACTCAGCTCCAGATCAACGTAGGCGCGAACGCGGTCATCAACCCCCTCGTAACGACCGCAGATGATGATCAGGTGGGAGGCGGCTGCGAGCGCTCGAACGCGCGGCTGTCGTAGTCGCTCGCCACCCGCATCAAAGAGGATGACGGTGGAGTCTGGGCCACGCAGTGCCTCAATTGCATCAACGAGCGGCTCTGGCCGCAAGAGCATCCCTGCCCCGCCGCCATACGGCTCATCGTCGACCGACCGGTGCTTCCCGATCCCCCAGGTGCGCAGGTCATGACAGGTCAGCGTGGCCAAGCCCCGCTCAAGGGCCCGCGCGGGGATGCTGGCGGAGAGCGCCGACATGATCGTTTCTGGGAAGAGCGAGATCACGTCGATCTTCAACACTGGTTTGGACTCGTCAGTCATGCGTCACCTGCAGCACGCTTCGCAGCGCTCTTCTTCGGGCGGCGGGAGGCCTTCGCGGCGCGCAGCGAGGCGACGCTACCCGGCGTCTTCTGTGGCCCACGCCGACGAGGTGTCTTCGCTGCACGAACCGTGAGCTCCGAACCGGTGAGGTCGGCGACGATGCGCCCGTCACGTGGCGCAAACTCCACGATCACCGCAGCAACGGCGGGAAGATCAATCTCTCCCCCGTCTGGCGTATGTACGACGTAGACCTCGGCGCCACCGGCGCGATAGAGATCACGAATCTCCCCAATGATTTCACCCTGAGTGTCGCGCACCGTGACGCCAATCACCTCATCCCAGAGCACACGGTCTGGTGGCACCTGTACCTCGGCAGCTGGAATCGTGAGGTAGGAACCAACAAGTCGCTCGCCCGCCAGTCGGCTCTGCACTTCGCCGAAACGAATGAAGAGGCCTGGGGAGCCTGGGGTCACCTCGAGCAGCGTGAGGACGCGCTCGGTACCTTCAACGCAAAGGCGCGCGCCAGGGATAAAGCGTTGCTCTGGAAGGTCGGTCAGTACCTCGAGGCGGAGGGTGCCATCAAGACCGCGAACGCCGCGCACCTGCGCAACGCGCAGGTCCGTCGTCGTCTCAGCCGATTTCGAGGACGTAGTTCTCTCCGGTGCGATTTGAGACAACCTTCAACAGGCTGCGCATTGCCTTGGCAATGCTGCCGTTGCGTCCGATGACGCGGCCCATATCCTCTTCATCGACGACGAGACGCAAGATGATGGCGTCGCCATCCTCCTCTACCTCAACGCTGACGCCGTCTGGATTGTCGGCAAGCGACTTCGCGACGTATTCAACGAGCTGCGCTGCTGCCACTTAGGCCTCCTCAGCGGCTGGTGCCGCCTCTGCTGGTGCCGCTTCGGCGACAGGTGCTGCTTCAACAGCTGCGACCTCTTCTGCCGGTGCCGCTTCGGCAACAGGTGCATCTTCCGTTGGAGCAGACTCAGCGGCTGGAGCATCAGCGGTCGCCTCAACGGCGGCCTCTGGTGCAGCTTCAACAACGATCGTTGGCTCTTCGACAACTGGGCGCGTGCCAGGCTTGGTGTAGCCAGGTGTTGCAGCCTTCGCCAGCGTCTTGCCGCCCATGGCGATTCCGCCAGCGCGCGCCTTGGTGATCAACTTGCCGACAACGTCAGATGGCTGTGCGCCCTTTGCGATCCAGGCATCAACCTTGGCGAGATCAAGCACGAGCGTCATTGGCTCGGTGCGTGGGTTGTAGTGGCCAAGAATTTCTAGTGAGCGACCATCTCGTGGCGAGCGGCGATCAGTGGCAACCACGCGATACGATGGCTGCTTAGATGCGCCCACGCGGGTCAAACGGATCCGAACACTCATCCCTGATGCATCCTCCGAGGCGCCGCCCCTTCCGGAGCGGCTGGTGGCCCTGGCGTTGCCAGGGGGTCAGTCCGTGAATCCTAGCCGCTCAGCGGCTCGGGCGCATCTCTCCCCGTGAACTAGCGCCGTTTACCACCCTTTTTCGCCCGCTTCTCCCGCTTCGCCGCCTTCGGGGGGATCCGCCCGCCCGCGTGCTTGCCAGGGAGGCCCGCCCCGCCGCCCATCAGCCGACTCGGGTCACCACCGCCGGCCCGTCGCATCAGGGTGCGCATCTCTTCCAGTCGCTTCACCAGCCGATTGACCTCTTCGATGGCTCGTCCCGCCCCCGCGGCAATCCGGCGGCGACGTGGCAGGGTCAAGAGCGCTGGGTCACGTCGCTCCGCAGGGGTCATCGAGAGGATAATCGCCTCGGTGCGCTTTAGCTCGCCGCTCGCAACAGCAGCCTCCGCCTGTTCGGCCATTCCCCCCATGCCGGGGATCATCTTGACGACCTGGCCGATGGGCCCGAGTGACGACATCTGGCGGAGCTGGCCCAGGAGATCGTCGAAGGTCATCCCGCCGCGCAGTGCGCGCGCCTCTGCCGCCTTTGCGCGTACCTCGGCATCGGAGCCAGCCGCCGGTCCGATCTCGGCGTCGCGTACGCGCTCCGCCAGCGTTGCCAGGTCGCCCATGTCGAGAATGCGGTTGGCGATGCGCTCGGGGTGGAATCGCTCCAGCGCATCGGAGCGCTCACCAGTGCCCACGTACACCACGGGGATACCTGCACCACCGGCGATAGAGAGTGCGGCACCGCCGCGAGCATCGCCGTCCAACTTGGAGAGAATGAGCCCTGTCGGCTCAGCGACAGCTTTGAATCCTTCTGCAATGGCCAGCGCCGACTGCCCTGTGGCGGCGTCAAGAACCAAGAGCCGCTCTCGTGGCTTGGTTGCATCACGAAGGTCGCGCAACTCCTCAAGCAGCTCATCGTCGAGGGTGGTGCGCCCTGAGCTGTCGATAATCACCACGTCGAGGCCGAGACGTCGGGCTGCAGCAATGGCACGCGTTCCGATCTCTGCCACTGGGGTGCCGACCGGTTCACGATGCATTGGCACCTTGATTGCGGCCGCCAACGTTGCGAGCTGCTCTGCCGCTGCAGGTCGACGTGGGTCGGCTGCGACGAGCATCGGGCGGCGACCATCCTTCGCCAAGCGGTAGGCAAGCTTTGCCGCGGTCGTTGTCTTTCCCGCACCTTGCAGCCCGAGCAGGAGAATGGTTGCTGGACGTTCGCGCAGATCGAGATCGCGGCCTGAGCCACCGAGCGTTTCCGTTAGGGCACTGTGCAGGATGCCGAGCATGCGTTCGCCCGCACCGAGACCACCAACGATCTCACTGGCACGCGCCCGATCGCCAATACGCTCTAGCAGCTGTGCAATGACAGGCATCGCAACGTCGGCACCAACTAGTGAGGTGCGAATGTCAGCAAGGCCGGCCTCGAGGTCAGCGGCGCTGATGCGACCGCTCCCCGTGAGGCGACGAAGTGAGGCGCGAAGACTGCTACCGAGCGCGTCAAACATGCCTAGAGTGTACGCTCGCGCCATGGCAGCTCAAAAGGGGACCCAGAAGGGGCAGGGCGGAATCCAAGGGCTCTCCCCGCTCGTGCGCAGCGACGTCAACATTTTGACCAGCGCACAGGCCATCTCTACCTACGGCTCATTCATCACCCGTGCCGCACTCCCCCTCCTTGCCATCATCGGGCTCGGCATCAATGCAGCGGAGGCGGCCGCCCTTGCCGCTGTAGACCTCATCGCTGGGGCGCTGATGAGCCAGTTCGCTGGTGTCTGGATTGATCGCCTTCCACGAAAGCCCGTCCTTATCGCGACGGACCTGCTTCGGGCACTGCTGCTCGGCACGATCCCACTCGCTGCCGCACTCTTCGATGGGGTCACCCTCCCCCACCTGATCGCGGTGAGCGCCCTCACCGGCATGTGCGCGACAACGTTTGATATTGCTGAGCGGAGCTACTTTGCTGGCCTCGTGAACTCATCTGCGCTGCGCGCGGTGCTAGCGCGAACGCTGGGGATTCGCGGTGCAGCAGAGTTCTTTGGGTTCGGTTCAGCGGGACTGCTGGTTGGTGCATTCGGTGGACCCGTTGCCATTGGGATTGACGCGCTTACCTACATCTTCTCGGCAGTGCTGATCGGGTTCCTCCGCGTGGCTGAACCGAAACTGCCACCAGCATCTGCGCGTGCCAGCTTCTTCCGGGAGCTCTCCGACGGCCTAAAGAAGACGTGGTCCGTTGTGCTCATGCGACCACTGCTGATCTCGACATTTGTGATCGGCCTCTACTTTGGCCTCTTCCGCTCCTCGTACCTGATCTATGTCACGAATGGGCTCGGTCTCGGCCCTGAAGCGATCGGACTAGTGATCGCAACCGGTGGCATTGCCTCCTTCCTTGGTGGCGTCTTCACCGAACGCATCTCGCGGTTCTTTGGCGTTGGCCGTGCAATCTCCCTCAGCTTGGTGATCGTTGGGATTGGCCTCGCGCTTGTGCCCCTCGCGCCAGGGGCGACCGTAGTTGGGTTCGCGATGCTTGTTGGCCACCAACTACTCAGTGATGGCTTTGAGACGGTGTGGGAGGCAAACCAGGCGGCCATTCGTGGGCGCGTCCTCCCTGCCGCGTACCAGGGGCGTG
>JBIIGQ010000025.1:0-7962 GCA_044236365.1 Candidatus Limnocylindrus sp.
GGCGCCCATGGGGACTTCAGGGTGAAGGTGAGCGCACCGTCTGCCCCCGACTCGACAGAGACCAGGTGATTCGCCACCACGGCGCAGATGTCGCTGACGAGCGGACAGCGCGCGGAGGCTGCGAGTTCATACGTGAATTTCACATCGTCGGCAGTCAGCGGCGACCCGTCGTGGAAGGTGAGCCCTGAACGCAAGATAACGCGCCACTTTTTCCCGCCGGCCGCACTCAACGCGTCGCCATCGGCGAGCACTGGTGAAGGCGCGAAGTTAGCGTTAGCGCGGTAGAGGCCAGCGTGGACCATGGAGCCGACGAGGGCGGAGGCGTCGTCTGTATAGGCGAGCGCTAACCCGGCAGGCTCACCCACAATCCCCGCGCGAATCGTGCGCGCAGAGAAGACGCTGCAGCCAGAGAGCAGGGTTGCCGACAGGAGAGCTGCCGCAAGGATCGCTAGGCTCCGATGCATCAGCATCTCCCCTCATCACTCTCTCGTGGATCGGCGGGTGCCGATCTCCCCACAGGATAGGGGGTCGCCCTGCACTTTTGTGGCGAGGCGAGCCGCCCGCACGAATCCCCTATACGGCGAGGGCTGCGTAGGCGCGCTCCACGAGGCCACACTCTGTTTGAAAGTCCAGAAGGGCAATCGCCTCTTCCATGGGCACCCAGCGCACCTCGTCAAACTCTTTATCCCACTGATCGAATGATCCGCCGATGGCCTCCATTAAGTAGTAGTGCACCGTTTTGTCGATGCGCTCCCCACCGCGGGTAAACGAGTAATGAATGGCATCAAAGTACGAGAGGATCTGCACCTCAAGGCCGGTCTCTTCGCGCACTTCACGCAGGGCCGTTTGCTCTTGCGTCTCGCCCTCTTCAGGGGTCCCCTTTGGCAGCGACCAGACAAAGCCATCACGCTCTCGGCGACGGCGCCCAATCACGATCTCGGGTCGCCCACCGACACCTCGAATGACGAGGCCTCCAGCCGACATTGCGCTGCGGCGTGTCGCTCCCATGTGCTGCTCCCTTACCTAACCGGTGGGCGGGCGGCCGGGACCGCACCCGCAATTGAACCGATGGTAGCCTCCGCAGCGGCGGCGCGCTGCTCAGGCGCAGAGCGCTACCCTAGCCGCACGCTTGGTGACGCAGTAGCACCACACACGAACAAGGGAGGGCCTGTGGGAGACCATTTTGCGGCGCGACGCTCGCTCGGCGCGGGCCTTCCCGATCGCATTGCCCTAGAGCTCCTCCCGCAACCTGCAACCCCCTGGGATCAACTCCCGCTCGTACTGAAGATCCTTATGGAAGGGGCCGCCCGACGCTCCGGCGACGGCTTCGTGCAACCCGAAGACCTCCACGCCTATCTCGCATGGAAACCTGGCGCTGCCGCCTCGGCGACCGGCGACGAGCGCGAGGTCCCCTTCTCCCCTGCCCGCGTCGTGCTGCAGGACTTCACCGGCGTGCCCGCCGTCGTTGACCTTGCCGCGCTCCGCAACGCCGCAACGGAACTCGGCATTGATCCGCATCGCATCAATCCGCAGGTTCCCGCCGACCTGGTGATTGACCACTCGGTGCAAATTGATCGCTGGGCGACGCGCGAGGCACTAGAGCAGAACGTGGCGAAAGAGTACGAGCGCAACACTGAGCGCTACCAGCTGCTGCGCTGGGCGCAGGGTGCCTTTGATAAGTTCCGCGTTGTTCCGCCTGGCGCGGGCATCGTGCACCAGGTCAACCTAGAGAACCTCGCCACCGTTGTCCGCGTCGAAGAGGTGGACGGCGCACCACTCGCCTTCCCCGACAGCTGCGTCGGCACCGACTCGCACACCACCATGATCTCGGGGCTCGGCGTGCTCGGGTTCGGCGTGGGCGGCATTGAGGCCGAGGCGGTGCTGCTCGGCGAACCACTCTTCTCACCCATCCCGACCATCGTGGGGCTGCGACTCACTGGCCGACTCCCGGCCGGCACCACCGCAACCGATCTCGTGCTGACTGTCACGGAGCGCCTCCGCGCACATGGCGTTGTTGGCGCCTACGTTGAGGCGTTCGGCGACGGGCTCGCAACAATCTCTCTCGCCGATCGTGCAACGATCGCCAACATGTCGCCAGAGTTCGGCGCAACCACCACCCTCTTCCCGATCGACGAGATCACCCTCGACTACCTAAAAACAACTGGTCGCAGTGACGAGAGCATCGCCCTCGTTGAGACGTACGCCAAGGCACAGGGCCTCTGGCGCACCGCGGGTGCTGAACCGCTCTACGACGCAATCGTGCATATCGAGCTCGGCGAGGTGGTTCCGTCGCTCGCTGGTCCGCGACGTCCACAGGACCGCGTCCCCCTGCCGAACCTCGGCGAGAGCTTCGCCGCCGCCTACCCCGATCGCGCCGGCGCTGGCGCACATCACGCCACCGCCACTGCAACGAGCGGCAACTACGAACTGCACGATGGCGCGGTGGCCATTGCTGCGATCACCTCGTGCACCAACACCTCAAACCCATCGGTGATGATCGCCGCCGGCCTACTCGCGCAGCGTGCCGTCGCGCGCGGCATGCAGGTGCCGGCGTGGGTGAAGACGAGCCTCGCTCCAGGCTCCAAGGTGGTCACCGCCTATCTCGAGCGTGCCGGACTTCTCGCTCCACTTGAGGCACTTGGCTTCAATGTGGCTGGATACGGCTGCACCACCTGCATCGGCAACTCTGGCCCACTCGACGCAGGGGTCTCGGCCGCAATCGAGGCAAGTGACCTCACCGTTGCCGCCGTCCTTTCAGGGAACCGCAACTTCGAGGGGCGCATCCACCCGTCGGTACGTGCCGCCTACCTCGCCTCCCCACCACTCGTGGTGGCACTGGCGCTCGCCGGGCGCGTCACGCTTGACCTCACGCAAGAGCCGATCGGTAACGACAAGAGCGGCACCCCCGTCTTCCTGCGCGACCTGTGGCCAAGTGACGATGAGATCAACGCCGCCGTTGCCGCCGCCGCCGACGCCTCCCTCTACCGCAGCAGCTACAAGGATCTCTTCGCTGGCGACGCACGTTGGCAGAACCTTGCGAGCCCTACGGGCGAAACGTACGCATGGGACGCCAACTCAACGTACGTTTCACGACCAGCCTTCACGGAAGGGATCACCCCCGAGCCGCAGCCCATCGCCGACATCAGCAACGCACGCGCACTCTTACTACTGAGCGACTCCGTGACAACGGACCACATCTCCCCCGCCGGATCGATTCGCATCGACTCCCCCGCCGGCCGCTGGCTCATTGAACACGGTGTCGCCGCTGGCGACTTCAATTCGTACGGCGCACGACGTGGTCACGACGAGGTGATGATGCGCGGCACCTTCGCCAACATTCGCCTCCGCAACGCCCTCGCTGGCGGCAAGGAGGGCCCGATCACCCGCCACCACCCATCGGGAGAGATCCTCGCCGTTGCCGATGCCGCTGCGCGCTATCAGAGCAACGGAAGCGACCTGATCATCCTCGCTGGCAAGGAGTACGGATCAGGCTCGTCGCGCGACTGGGCCGCCAAGGGGACGCGCATGCTCGGCGTGCGCGCCGTGATCGCGCAGTCCTACGAACGCATCCACCGCTCCAACCTCATCGGCATGGGCGTCCTGCCACTGCAGTTCCTCCCCGGCGAGAGCGCCGAGACCCTGGGCCTTACCGGCACCGAGCGCTTCACAATCGCAAACATCGGCAGCTGCACTGCTCGCTCAGAGATTCGCATCAGCGCCCAGCCCGTCGACAGCAACGACGCACCAACAGGACCTGCGAAGGAGTTCTCTGCGTTGGTTCGTCTTGATGGCCCGAATGAAGTCAACACCTACCGCAACGGTGGGATCATGCCAGCGGTGCTGCGAAGGATGGCCAAGAGCTGTTAGAGCCTATTGAAGTAGCAGCCCAAGCACGACAAGTATCGCAACCAAGAAACCGATGATTACTCCGTTTTCCGACGCGGCCGCGTTCTGCGCATTGGGAACGCCGTCGAGCTCATCCTGCAGACGCTTGATCCGGACTAACTCTTCCAAGCGCTCTACTTTGTCTGAGGGGGACTCATAAGATTCGAGTTCCCGCATCCTCGCCTGGTGCTCGTCCCACTCTTCATCTGAAAGTTGATTTGCCTTGCGCTGATTGGCATCGCTTACCTTGGCAAAGAAATCATCATCTTCTTGTCTTTTTTTGCTGGACACTATTTCACCCTCGCAGACATTAAAAAACTAGTTTCGTTGATCGCCGCGCGTGTAGATCTTCCTCGCAACAACAAAGCAAGTCAACAAGGTTGCAATAAACGAAATGTTTGCATTCGAGTAGTCGGCACTCAGAAAGATCATCCCAAAAAAGTACCCTGCCACGATATAGGTAATTAGGAATCCAGCTAATGCCTCCCGGAGTCTATTGTCGGGCTTCGCTTCGCTCTGGCGCTTCGCTCGAGATGAAGTGGCGATTGGGACTGGTGGGGCAAAAGCGATGAGCAGTAGGCCGATGATTCCAATAAGAAAGCCGACATAGAACCAATTGCTACCGCTTCTGCCTTTTTGTCTAGCCAACCAGCTACAGCAAATGCCGAAAACTAGCCCGTAGATTGCGTACCCAATGAGCACTACTGGGGCCGCGGTGGCGAGGTCGCTCGCTCCGGCGGTTAGATTGGATTCCCAATACTGTTGCATGTTTCACCAACCTTTCCTAGAACTGTGCCGATTACCATGACGTTACCTCATTTTACTGACTTTTTCGGCTGCGAGCAATTCAACATCGCTGGCGTCGACAGCCACACCGCGTGCTCAAAAAACTCGCATCAGCAGACAGCCGGTCAACAGTAGCTGTGCGCCCACCGTCCCTGCAAGAGAGTTCTCAGCGATCGTACACCTCAACGACCCAAATGAGGTGAATGCCTACCGCAATGGCGGGATCACGCCAGCGGTGCTGCGAAAGATGGTGAAGAGCCGCTAAGCGCTCTGCGGGGTCCAAAGTGGTAATGGATTACTGGAGACAGAAGCGTGCGGTGGAAGGCCACATAATCTTCGGCACGTCAATATCGCCCACGGTAAGTTTATGTAGAACAGCGCGCACGGATAAGCGGTCACCTTGACCAGAGTATTCCAAACCATACTCACAGCGGTGGAATTCCTCCTTAAGGTAAGACTTGCAGTCATAATCAGTGCGATCAGGGTTCGCATTGCAACGGTTTTGAATGTACTCGCTAGTTCCAGTGATCCAACGCCAACCCTTAAACTCAATGACAAAACCTGTAAGGCTGCGCAAGTCCAAATACTGCGCGCTCAACTCGTCTCCAAAATCCTCGTTGATCGCCCTGCGGCTTTGCACTGAAAACTTGTCGTAAGAAAATCTAGCCTGGTCGACTGTCCATTCCTTGACTACATCAATCTCGTCCGCAGATGCCGCATACCGCATTTGGTACACCTCTTCAGGGTTAATAGAGCAACCTGCGACGATTGCGGCACACAGTAGAGCCAAAAGCATATGGCGTAACCTCATGAGCTCACTTTACCCCAACTAGTGCGCTTGTGAACAGCCCTCACTTTTTTAATGAGGTGACCAGTGGTGGGGCGAATCGTGCGGAGATGCTGCCGCTGAAGGTGTGGTGGGCGATACTGGACTCGAACCAGTGACCTCACGGATGTGAACCGTGCGCTCTAACCAACTGAGCTAATCGCCCTCGGGCGCAGATTCTACTAGGTTCAGCCCTACAGGCTTGAGACGACAAACCCTTGGAGTAGGTTCAGAACGATCATTGTGACGAGCGGTGACCAGTCCACACCACCAAAGGTTGGCAGGATTCTTCGGGCTGGGGCAAGAATCGGCTCGCTCATGTCGTAGAGGATGCGCGAGATCCGATAGTTGCCGGAGGGGTCGAACCAGGACATCAGCACCCGCCCGAGAATCACCCACCAGAGGGTCTCGAAGATCAGATTCACAACGGCTTGTGTCGACATATCTATAGCCTACCCGCGCGGCCCAAAGAGCGCGCTCCCCACCCGTACCTCGGTGGAGCCCTCGCTGATCGCCACCTCGAAGTCGCCGCTCATGCCCGCGGAGCGTAGTGACCCAAGGTGTAAACCGAGCGCCTCAGCATCGGCCTCTACGTGTGCTGCCAGTGTTCGGAACTGGGCAAAGGTCGGGCGTGCCGCCTCTCCGCCGGCGGTGAGCCTCCCCACCGTGAAGAGCCCAGCCAGGGTGATCGGCGCAGCGTGGACGATGGCGGCGATGGCAGGGAGTGCTGCGCGCAGACCCTCTGGGGTGAAGCCCGACTTCGCCGGATCTTCGTCCACGTTCACCTGAAGGGCGATCTCTACTGGCTTGGCTCGCTCGGTGGCGAGTGCCGCAATACGTTCGAGCAGGTCAGCGCTCCCAACCGTCGCGATGCGGTCGGCAACCTCCATGGCACGTCGCGCCTTGTTCGACTGCAGCGGCCCGATCAGCACCCAGGTGAGATCCGCCGCGGGTCGCAGTGCTGCAACGGCGGCACGCTTCGCTTCCAGCTCTTGGACGCGGTTCTCACCGAACAGCGTGCAGCCAGCGTCGACGATGACGGCGATCTGCTCGGCGGCAACACCCTTCGTGACCACCATGAGTTGGGCAGAGCCGGCGGCGCGCACGCGCGCCAGTAACTCGCGGTAGCGGGTGGTGAGATCAGCCGCGCTCAGCATCGTCTGGGGTTACCCCCAGCAACTAGAAGTTTTGCCGTCGCAGGAAGGCTGGGATTTCGAGATCGCCCGACTCAACCTCTTCTGGCTTCGGGGCACCTACTGGGGCCGGCTCGTCGGCAGCATCTTCAATGGCAACCAGGGTTGGTTCAGCCGCTGGGGCTGGCGTGTAGGTGGGGCTCGACACAGGCGCATCCTGCACGGCGACGCCGTCACCACGGAGGCTCCATGCGCCACTGTCCGTCGCGCGGTACGGGGCGCGTGGGCTCGAGGCTGATCCCTGTCGCTCGGCCGAGAAGCCGGTGGCGATCACGGTGATCTGAATCTCATCACCGAGCGACTCGTCGAGCGAGGTACCGAAGATGATGTTCGCCTCGTCGTCTGCGCGGGCCGTGATGTGGTTGATCGCCTCGTTCACTTCGTGCAACGTGACGGTGGCGGATGCGGCGACGTTGATCAACACGCCGGTAGCACCCTGAATGTCGACTTCGAGGAGTGGCGAGGCGATGGCAATCTCGGCGGCGGCGGTGGCGCGGTTCTCACCGCTGGCGCGACCGATGCCCATGAGTGCGGAACCAGCGTCGCGCATGATCGAGCGCACGTCGGCGAAGTCGAGGTTGATGATGCCAGGCACCGTGATGACATCGCTGACGCCCTTGACCGCCTGACGCAGAACGTCGTCGGCGATGCGGAACGAATCTTCCATGGAGGTCTGGCGGCTGACGACGCTGAGGAGTCGCTCATTCGGAATAACGATGAGGGTGTCGACGTGCTTG
This sequence comes from Candidatus Limnocylindrus sp., assembly GCA_044236365.1. Taxonomy (GTDB): domain Bacteria; phylum Chloroflexota; class Limnocylindria; order Limnocylindrales; family Limnocylindraceae; genus Limnocylindrus. The sequence continues at coordinate 7,428 of JBIIGQ010000025.1, forward strand.
CGCAGTTCGTTGGCGGCAGCTTCGGCCACCGCGGCGCGTCGCTTCCCTTCAAAGACGAACGGCTTCGTGACGATGCCGATGGTGAGGGCACCGATCTCCTTGGCGATCTTGGCAACGACAGGTGCTGCACCAGAGCCGGTGCCGCCGCCCATGCCGGCGGTGACAAAGACGAGATCAGAGCCTTCGAGTGCGGCGCGGAGATTCTCGATGTCTTCCTGTGCGGCGCGCTCGCCTACTGCTGAGTCGCCGCCGGCGCCAAGGCCACGTGAGATCCCGTCACCAATTCGAATGCGTGTTGGGGCGTGGGACTTCACCAGTGCCTGAGCATCGGTATTCACGGCAATGAATTCCACACCGAGGAGCTCGGCACGAATCATGCGGTTGACGGCGTTGGATCCTGCGCCGCCAACACCGACGACGCGAATGAGCGCGAAATTCTCGGTCTGCGCTGCCATCGACTCCATGCCCTCCGGACCTGTTGCCCCGACTCTGCGCCGCCCGGGGCTAGCCCCGTTTAGACGACGCCCTCCCGTCG
>JBIIGQ010000026.1:0-7655 GCA_044236365.1 Candidatus Limnocylindrus sp.
GTCAGTTCACCGCCTTCTCTGGTCTCGGCGAGGCCCCAGTGGCCGCGCCAGCGGCAGAGGCCGGCGGCAACCTGCTCGACCTCTCCATTGAAGACCTTGATCTTCCAATGCGCGCCTACAACGCACTGAAGCGCGCGGGCATCCTCAAGGTTCGCCAGCTCCTCACCGCTCTCGATGGCGGCGAGATGGAGCTCCTCAAGCTCCGCAACTTCGGCCAGAAGAGCCTGAACGAGGTTCGCGAGAAGCTCGTTGAGCGCGGCTTCGATGTGCCGGAGAGCACCATCCCTGCCGACGCCATCTTCGATGAGGATGAGAGCGACGACGAAGAGGAGAAGGCCTAATGACTTCGCACGCGATTGGCGGACGCAAGCTCTCCCGCAAGCAGGGGCCACGCCTTGCGCTGTACAAGAACCTGATCGTTTCTGTCTTGCGCTACGAGCGCATCCAGACGACGGAGGCCAAGGCCAAGGAGATTCGTCCCCAGGTTGAGCAGATCATTACGCTCGCCAAGAAGGGTGGCCTTTCGGCCCGCCGCGCCGTGATCGCAGCACTGCCAGAAGAGCCGCTCGTGGTTGAGAAGCTCTTTGATGAGATCGTGCCGAAGTATGCGAACCGCACCTCGGGCTACTGCCGCATCACCAAGATTGGCATTCGCCAGGGTGACTCGGCGCCGCTTGTGCAGCTTGAATTGATCTAGGAGGATCAGATGAACACGAAGACTTGGACACCTCGCGCCGCTGAAATCGAGCGCCGCTGGTTCGTGATCGATGCTGAGGGTCAGACCCTTGGCCGACTCGCGACGAAGGTGGCCTCGACGCTGATGGGGAAGGGGAAGCCAACCTTCGCTGACCACCTCGACTCAGGCGACTTCGTGATCGTGATCAACTCCGCGAAGCTGGTTGTCACCGGCGACCGACTCCTTTCGAAGAAGTATCACTCACACTCCGGTCAGCCAGGTGGTTACCGCATGGAGGTCCTCGGCGACCTGCTGAAGCGCAAGCCGAACGAGGCGATTCGTCGTGCCGTCAAGGGAATGCTCCCAAAGACGAAGCTCGGCAATGCACAGATTCGTAAGTTGAAGGTCTATGCCGATGCGGATCATCCGCACGCTCCACAGAAGCCGGAGCCCCTCGCGTGAGCCCGAAGGAGAAGAGCGTGGCCAGTTTGCCGTACTACCAGGGAACCGGTCGACGCAAGACCTCCATCGCACGAGTACGTCTCGTTGCAGGTGAGGGTCAGATCGTCATCAACGGACGCACCTACGAGCAGCACTTTGGCGGTGCCGTTCCGCAGTCCGAAGTCTTCGCACCATACCGAGTCACCGGCACCGAAGGTCGCTTCAACGCGATGGTGAAGGTTGAGGGCGGCGGAATCTCCGGCCAGGCTGGCGCAATCCGCCACGGCATTTCCCGCGCACTCCTCTCCGCTGATCCAGAGGCATATCGACTTCCGCTCCGCCAGGCCGGATTCCTGACGCGCGATCCGCGCGCCAAGGAGCGTAAGAAGTACGGTCTCCGACGCGCACGCAAGGCGAAGCAGTTCACCAAGCGCTGATCTAGCGCAAGGGACACCGTGACCACGGTTCGCTTCGGCACCGATGGGATCCGCGGGATCGCTGGCGAGACACTTACCGTTGAACTAGCTGCCGCACTCGGCGTTGCCCTGATGCAGCAGCACCCAGCAGGACTCGTGCTTATTGGCCGAGACACTCGACCGAGCGGACCCGCGTTGGCGAGCGCGCTGGCCGGCGCCATTGAGGCACACGGCGGCACCGTCATTGATGTTGGCGTGATTCCAACGCCAGGGCTCGCCTCACTCGTTGCCGGTGAGCCGCGCGCCGCCTGCGGCGTGGTGGTCACCGCATCGCACAATCCAGTCGAATACAACGGCCTGAAGGTGCTCGCGCGTGATGGGCGCAAGATTCCAGACGCTGAGGAGCGTGCACTTGAGGCGGCGATGGAGATCGCCCTCGCTGAGCCAGTGCAAGTGGCCGCCCCATCGGTCGTGCACGCAGCTGAGGCCCAGGAATATCGGGGGCGCTATGAGCGGACCCTGGATGCGCTTGCGCAAACGGTTGATGCTGTAGGACTGCGTGTGGTGGTGGATGCGGCGCATGGCGCAGCCTCGCCATTCGCCGTTGCAGCACTCGCCGCCACTGGCGCCACGGTCCTACCGTTTGCGATGGGGGACGGCGTTATCAATGATGGCGTTGGCGCCACCGACCCCGCCGCGCTCGGCGAGCAGGTGCGCGCGCACGGTGCCGACCTCGGGATCGCACTCGATGGCGACGCAGATCGCTGTGTCGTTGTCGATGCGGCTGGGCGAGCGATTGATGGTGACGTCCTGATCGCCCTCATTGCCCTCGACCGGAAGCGGCGTGGAGTCGCCGGGTCTGAACGTGCCGTTGCCACGGTGCTGACCAATAGCGGGGTGGAGCGCCACCTTGCCACCCATGGGATCACCCTAGAGCGCACCCCCGTTGGTGATCGACACATTGCCGAGCGACTCGCCGCTGGCCAGGGCGGCTTCGGTGGCGAGAAGAGTGGCCACCTCCTCTTCACTGAGCTCTCGCCGACTGGTGATGGTCTCCTCAGTGCGATCACCGTGCTCGGGCTCGTGGCCCGCGCGGGGATTCCGGTTGGGGCGATGGCCGATGCCGTCCCCCTCGATCCGCAGCTCCAGCGAACGGTGCCGGTGCCCCCAGGTGAGGGAGAGAAACTCCTCACGGAGCCTGACCTCCAGAGCGCCATTCGCCAGGCTGAGGAGGCACTTGCACAGACAGGCGGGCGCGTCCTTGTGCGTCTCTCTGGGACGGAGCCCCTGCTCCGCGTGATGGGCGAGGGCCCCGATCGCGCAGCGGTCACCGCCGCCGTTGAGCGCTTGATTGAGGTTGCCGCGAGCCTCGTACGCGGGCGGTAGACTACCGCTATGTGCGGGATCGTCGGCTACATCGGTTCACGCGACGTCTCAACGACGTTGATCGAGGGGCTGCGCCTCCTTGAGTACCGCGGCTATGACTCCGCGGGGATCGCCGTTGCGGCAACAGGGGGCGAGATCTCCATGCGCAAGCGTGCGGGCCGCCTCGCCAATCTTGAAGGTGTCCTTGATGAGCTGCCAACCGGTTCAGTTGCTGGGATCGCCCACACGCGTTGGGCCACCCATGGTGCGCCAACCGATCTGAATGCCCACCCCCACATGGATGAGCACGGTGAGATCGCCATCATCCACAACGGGATCATTGAGAACTACGCCGAACTGCAGCGAGAGCTAATGGGGAAGGGACACACCCTTTCGAGCGATGTGGACACCGAGGTGATCGCCCACCTGATCGAAGACGCCTACCAGGGTGACATTCGCCTAGCGGTGGCGGCTGTTCTACCTCGGCTGCACGGGCAGTGGGCACTCGTCGTCATGCACCGCGGCGAGCCTGGTCGGATCATCGCTGCGCGACGTGAAGCACCGCTTGCCGTCGGGCTCGGTGAAGGCGAGCAGTTCCTTGCCTCAGATCCTGTCGCCATGCTCGAGCACACCAACAAGATCATCTTCTTGCGAGACGGCGACCTTGCCGATCTTCAGCGCGGCGGAATCACCCTGTACGACTCTACTGGCGCAACGTTCGCCCCCAAAGTGGAAACGATCACCTGGGATGGTGCTGCGGCACGTAAAGAGGGGTACGCCCACTTCATGCGCAAGGAGATGGATGAGCAACCACGGGCCCTCTCTGCGGCCATGCTCGGACGAGTTTCGGTTGACGGGATAGCAATCAGTGAGCTTGACGCGATCGCACCCGCTCTCGCCGCAGCGCGATCTATTGAGATCGTTGCCTGCGGATCGGCATACTACGCATCACTCACGGCGGCCACGCTTGCAGAGCGTCTCTTGCGCGTGCCGGTGCGTGTGACCGTTGCCAGCGAATTCCGCTACGACCCGCCGGCCCTCGGTCCGGCGAACTTGGTCATCGCTGTTTCGCAGTCCGGTGAAACAGCCGACACGCTGGGTGCCGTGCGCGTTGCGAAGGCTGCGGGCGCGACCGTTCTCGCCATCGTAAACGCCGCAGGCTCCTCGCTGACGCGCGAGGCAGATGCAGTGGTCCTACTCCAAGCCGGCACAGAGATCTCCGTTGCAGCAACGAAGAGCTACACCTCGCAGGCACTCGTCACGCTGCTCGTGACGCTTGATTTGGCCCGCCGTGCAGGCGTTCTTACTGCAGAGGATCTGCGCTCCTGGTCGACCGAACTGCTGACGATCCCTGCCATGGCTTCGGCTGCACTCGACGCGTCAGACGCCCTTCCAGCAATTGCAAAGAAGTATTTCGGCTCAAGTGGCTTCATGTTTGTGAGCCGTGGCGCAGGGGTTGCCACCGCGTTTGAGGGAGCACTAAAGCTGAAGGAGCTCGCGTACATCCACGCCGAGGGGATCGCCGCGGGCGAGATGAAGCATGGTCCGATCAGTCTCCTCGGTGCTGATCATCCGGTGGTGGCGGTGGTGCTGAACTCTCCTGTGCTGCCAAAGCTTGTCAGCAACCTGATGGAGTCGCAGGCCCGCTCAGCTCCGGTCATTGCGGTGGTTTCGGGCGTGGACGATTGGACGAGCTTTGCCACGGATGCCGTGGTGATCCCAGCCGCCCGCCCAGAGATTGCTGCGTTGATTGCAACCATTCCGTTGCAGCGCTTCTCGTATGAGATGGCACTCCTCGCGGGTGCTGACATTGATCAGCCGAAGAATCTCGCGAAGTCCGTCACCGTCGAGTGATGGACGGGGGAGAGCACGCCGCGAGCACGCCAGAGATCGGCATCGACATCATTCGCGTGGACCGGATTGCAAACGTCTTACAGCGCCATCCGGAGCGGTTTGAGCTGCGGGTACTGACCGCCGCAGAGCGCTCGTATGTTCGCGGCCGACCCGAGACGATGGCTGGACGTTGGGCTGCAAAGGAGGCGGTCTCCAAGGTGCTCGGCCTTGGCGTGCGTGGCATCGGCTGGCAGGAGATTGAAGTAGAGCGCCTACCAACTGGGCAACCCTCCGTGCGCCTGCACGATCGCGCCGCTGCACGTGCATCGCAGCTTGGCATCCAGCACGTCGCCCTCTCTATTAGCCACGAACGCGAATATGCGATTGCGATCGCGTACGCCGTACGCACCGCTGGTGGCCGTTACCTCTTTCCGCCGCAGATCGGCGAAGACCTTGATGCGGCCGAGACGGCGCTCCTCGCACGAATCGAGCGCATTAAAGCGCTTCGGCGCGAGGAGCTGGCCCTCCTTGCGGAGCCGGCAGGGAAGCCACAGGCATGAGCGGGCTCCCCGAACGAATTCAGGAAGCTGGCCTGCCAGCGCTTGGGCGTGATGCCTGGGTAGAGGTTCGTCTCGATGCCATTGCAACAAACGTCCGCGCGCTCAAGGGGAAGCTTCCGGCTGGAGGTCACCTTGACGTGGTGCTAAAGGCAGACGCCTACGGCCTTGGTGCCGTGCCTGTTGCGCGTGCTGCGCTCGACGCGGGCGCGCGCGCCGTACTTGTTGCCACGTTTGATGAGGCGCAAGAACTCCGTGACGCTGGCATTACTGGGCCCGTGCGAGCCCTCTGGCGCGTTGCTCCTGCCCACCTGCGCGACGCTGCCGCAGCAGGCATTGGCGTCACCGCCTCATCACCCGCCGTGGTGCGCGAGATCATGAGTGCCGATCTCTCTGGGCTCGCCCCGCTGAGCGTTGACATCGAGGTAGACACTGGGCTCGGTCGCGACGGCATCTTGCCAAGCGATCTCGTAGCCCAGATCGCTGTGCTCCGCAGTAATCCAAACGTTCTCTTGCGGAGCATCTGGAGCCATCTCACTGCCGCCGAGAACGTGGAGCGATCGCGCCTGCAAGAGGAGATCCTTGAGCAGGCGGCAGCCCAAGCGCCCGAACTTGAAGCGCACCTTGTGGGATCGGGAGGTCTGCTCACCATCGGCGATACGCAGCAGGTTGCGCGGGTTGGCATCGCGCTCTTCGGCGTTGTGCCGAACGCGCTACGGCCAACGATGACCGCTGCAGCAATCGGCATTGAGCGCGTCTACGGACTAGCCGCTCGTCCGGTGCGCATCGCAACCCTCCCCGTTGGTCATGGCGTCGGGTACGGCCCAGCATTCATCGCTGAGCGCGAATCAAGAATCATCACCCTGCCGATTGGGTACGCCGACGGCATCTCGTATCACGAGCGCGGCGTGGCTGAGGTGCTGGTGCGCGGCATCCGTCTCCCCGTTGTTGGCACGATTGCAATGGACTCCATCACCATTGATGCCACAGATCACCCATCTACCGACCTCGCCGAAAGTGACGAGGTCGTCTTCATCGGTGCCTCGGGTGGCGAGTTGATTGAGCCGGTCGACGTGGCAAAACGGCGTAAGACGATCACCAATGAGGTGTCAACCAGCTTCACCAACCGGCTCGCGCGCGTGTACACGGTGAACGGCAAGCCTGTAGCGTTGCGTGATCTGCGCGGATACCACTACGTGAACGAGAAATGACCCGATCGTCGTACCTCTTGATTCGCGAGGATCTTGATCGCACGTTCTACGCGCTGATGTCAGACGCTGAACCGACAAGGTTGCTCAGCAGCGTCACCCTGCCAGCTGGTGCTGATGGCAACGCCGTCGAGAAGATGTTGCAGAGTGCTGCCGGTGCCGATCAGAGCGGTGCGATCTCCACGTCGCTGCGCGGAGATCCGAGCTCGCTCGGTCGTGCGGCGGGGCGCTGCGCAGAGGCGCTCGGCGTTCCTGTGAGAATTCTTGACGTTGCCCATGACGCGGGGCGGATCGCTTGGTCAACACCAGGCGTCGTGGGGGAGGTGCGCTCAATTGCCGATGGTGCACTTATCCCTACTGATGCAGTGGAGCGCCGCCGCCGTTGTGATGCGGTCTTGCGTTCGATCGGGGATCGCGATCGCGCCGCAGTCGCTGATCGGCTCGGCGATATCGCGGATCGACCGATGTCGGGCCGGGACGTTGCTGGCGATCAGATTCGTGCTGCCGCATGCATTGATGCGATCGAGTCGATCGCGGAGCGCTTGGATGATCAAGGTACGTCCGTGAGCGCTGAGGTACTGATTGTGACGGGCCAGCTCGCGTCCTATCTCTCTTTGGGTGCCGTGCCACTGGTGGCGCTATCTCCGCTCGTCGCCTTTGGTCGTACAACCGTTCTTCTCGATTGCGCTGGGGTACTGGCGGCACTCGGCACCGAGCAGCTCAACGAAGCCACCGGAGCAGACCTGGCTCGCGCGACTGCGGAGCAGCTCCTCGCCCCCGCTGGCGATCTGCTGGTCGTCGCCGATCACCCTGGCGCAGTGGTGCTCATTCGAGCGGGTGCGGAGGAGCATGCCTTGCCTTCTGACGATGTGCTGGAGTTTGACGTCAAGGCGGGGGAGACTGCCGACATCGAGGTTGAAACTGAGGGGCATCTCGTGCGCGCATCGCTGCGTGGTGGGTCCGCTGGGGTCTGTGTGGTCCGTGGAGCGCCACCCGTCGATGCGATGCCTGCGGCGATGCATACGCCAGTGTCATCAACGCCGCCGCGAGTGCTCCCCATTGATGCGCCCCTGGCCCTTCTGCCGCGCTCGGCCAGCGCCACGGGCGGCCTTGGTGGGCGCCTTCTGCTTGGCGACGAGGTAGAGGGGCGCCTGCACTT
>JBIIGQ010000027.1:0-7631 GCA_044236365.1 Candidatus Limnocylindrus sp.
TGACCTTCGCCTGGATCAGCTACATGGTCATCGCACTTCTCAACGCGCCAGGGCAGGTGAATCTTGCAATTGTCTGTGCGCTGATTGCCGGTGCCCTCGTCGGCTTCCTCTGGTTCAATGTGCACCCGGCGAGCGTGATTATGGGTGATGCTGGCGCACTCGGATTTGGCGCCGCACTCGCTGTGACCGGGCTGGTCACGGGCCACGTCCTGCTGCTCCCACTGATCGGCATCATCTTTGTGGTTGAGACTGGTTCGGTCATCCTTCAGGTCGCGAGCGTCAAGCTCACCGGCAAGCGGATCTTCCTATTCACGCCGATCCATCACCACTTCGAACGGCTCGGCTGGGCCGAGACGCAGATCACCTTCCGCTTCTGGGTTATCGGCGCGATCGGCGGCATCCTCGGCATCGTGACCTTCTTGGCAACACGAGGGCAAGGGTGAGCAGCACCGGCCTCACCCTAGAGGAGCTTGAAGCGCCAGCGATTGCGGCGGGGAGCCTGCGCGGGCGCAACGTCCTGATTCTTGGTGGGGGGCGTACCGGCCAGGCAACGGCCGCCTTTGTCGCTGCAGCGGGCGCGAACGTCACAGTGCACGACACGGACAGCATCGATCGTGTGGTCGGCGCGGCGGAGGCGTTTGGTGGCAGCGCAATTCGGACCTCGTTCGGCGATGCAGAGAACCTCGCGCCACTACTCGCTGCAGCGGATCTTGTTGTACATAGTCCCGCGGTAACGCTTGGATTTCCAACGGTGCGCCCCGCTATTGAGCGTGACCTCCGCGATTTTGCCGCTCGAGCCATCGCGCTGACCGGGGAGAGGGGCACTCGCGGTCCAGTCCTGATCAGCGAGCCAGAGTGGGCACTTCGCCTCTTGGGGAGCCGCTGGCGAGTTGGCGTAACGGGAACGAAGGGGAAGAGCACAACCTGCAACCTCATTGCGACGGTTCTGGCGCGTGATCCATCAGGCCCAGTGGAACTTGGCGGCAACAACGGCAAGCCACTTATCGGACGCGCGGCGACGCTCCCTGCTGAGACGCGCGTGGTCATGGAGCTATCGGAGCTGCAGCTCCCATCACTCCACTCAGCCGTTGATGTTGGCGTGTTTACGAACGTAACCGTCGATCACCTTGATCGACATGGCACCGTTGGTGCCTACCGCAGCGTCAAGCGTCTCCTTGCAGACCGCATTGCTGATGATGGCGTGATGGTCGTCAACCTTGATGATCCCGTGGTGGCCGCGTATGGAGGGATCGGGCGCGTCGAGATGGTCGGATATCGCTTGAGTAGCCCTATCCCAGGAGGGGTTGGCATTCATGACGGTTGGATCGTTGCCGCAGGCGTTCTGCGCGCTCCACGATTTGGCGGTGGGGTCGCTGCGACAGGGCCTGGTGGGCGCATCATGCCTGTCGGCGAGATCGCACTCCCAGGAGAACATAGCGTGAGCAACGTGCTTGCCGCAGTGAGCGTGGCGCTCGTTGCGGGCGTAGCGCCAGACGCGATCCGTAGCGCGGTAAGCTCGTTCACTGGGATCCCACATCGACTAGAGACCGTCGCCGTGATTGATGGGATTCGCTACGTCAATGATTCGCAGGCGACGCAGCCCGATGCCGTCGCCGCTGCGGTCCGATCGTTCCCGAAGCCACTCGTACTCATTGCAGGTGGTCGAAGCAAGGGCCTCGACCTTGTCGACCTTGCGCCGATCGTTGCCGAGCGATGCTCTGCAGCGGTGGTCATGGGGGAGCTTGCAGATGAACTCGAGACTCTCTTCCGCTCTGCAGGGCTTACGCGCATCGAACGGGCGACGAGTGTGGAGAGCGCAGTCGAGGTGGGGACAAGCGTGGCGCAAGAGATTGGCGCAGCGAGCCCGGATGGGATTCGCGCGACCCTGTTGCTCAGCCCGATCGGCTCCAGCTTTGATATGTACAACAACCCATTCGGTGCACGGGGTGAGGCGTTCCGCGCCGCCGTGCTCGCACGCGCAGAGGCGCAGCGATGAGCCGACTCGTGCGCCAGCCAGGCGTGACCCGCACGTCTGGAGCTCGACCAGCGAGCGGGGGGGCTCAGCAGCGAGGCGGATCGGCCCGCCAGCGGATTGCGAGTGCGCTACGGATTGAACGTCCCGGTGAAGATAAGGCGATCCTCTTCCCCGCTGTGGTGCTGGTTGGGATCGGGGTGCTGATGGTCTTCTCCTCCTCTGCGATGAACAGTTTGCTGAAGACCAACGATGCCTACGGTCCAGGGGTGCGACAGCTCACCTACGCAATCATCGGATTTACGTTCATGTACATCTTCTCCGTCACCGATTACCGCCGCTGGCGTCCCTTTGCGCCGATTGCGATGATCGCCTCGATCGCGCTCCTCATCGCTGTGCTGATTCCAGGGGTGCCCACAGAGGCTGGACTACGCCGCGCACTCTCCGTTGGTCCGATTAGCATCCACGCCGCTGAGGCGGCCAAGTTCTCGCTCATGCTCTTCTTGGCAGACTTTCTCGCTCGGCGAGGGCATGACATTGGCAAGACATTTGAATCGATGGTCACGCCACTCTTGGCGATTGCCCTCTCTGTTGGCCTGGTGCTCGTTGAGCCCGACCTCGGCACCTCGTCGATTGTTGGCCTGATCGGATTCTCGCTCCTCTTCGTTGCTGGCGTGCCGCTGCGCTGGGTGCTGGTGCCAGGGCTTAGCGCAGCTGCGGTCGCCATCGCCCTGATCTTCGTCAACGAATACCAGGCCGCCCGCCTCGGCGGTTTTAGCGATCCATTCTCTGATCCAACCGGTTCGACCTACCAGACGCTGCAAGGTCTGATCGCGATGGCGGTCGGCGGGCCGTTCGGAGCGGGTCTCGGCTCCTCTCAGCAGTTGGGCGGGATCAACGTTCCGTATGCATGGAACGACTACATCTTTGCGGTGATTGGCGAGGAGGCGGGCCTCTTCGGCATGCTCATCGTGATCGCCGCCTTCTTGGCGATCGCCCTCCGCGGTCTGCGAACGGCGCGTCGCGCTCCAGACACCTATGGCGCACTGATCGCAACTGGAGTTGTGGTGTGGATCTCTGGGCAGGCATTCGTGAACATCGCAGTGGTGCTCGCCCTGCTCCCAGTGACCGGCGTGCCGCTCCCGTTGGTGTCTCAGGGCGGCTCATCACTCATTGTGTTGATGGCAGCCATTGGGCTGCTCCTCTCGGTGTCGCGTGAGACGATGGAGCCAAGTCAGGTAGGAGGTAGCGATGCGCGTGCTAATCGCGGGTGGCGGAACGGGGGGACATCTCTTCCCAGCGTTCGCCGTGGCTCGTACGGTTCGCCAACTCCATACCGACGCTGAGATCAGCTGGCTCGGCGGCGCACGTGGCGTTGAGTCACGCCTTGTTCCAGAGGCGGGATACCCGCTGACGCTTCTTGCCGCCCCAAGCTTGCGACCGAGTGGCGCTGGCGTGCTTGCGACGGCGCGTGATGCCGCCAAGCTCCTCTGGTCGATCCCGCAAGCGATTCGCGTGATTCGTCGCGTTCGACCCGACGTGATCTTCACTACGGGTGGATACATCGCCATTCCCACACTGATCGCCGCGTGGCTGACGCGAATGCCGAGCCTGCTCTGGGAGGGGAACGTACAGGCGGGTCGATCGAACACCCTTGTTGCACCGCTCGCCTCACATCGCGCGGTCGCGTGGCGGCAGACGGCAGAACGCGCACCATGGCGCGGTACGAAGACGACCGTGACGGGCACGCCAGTGCGCGAGCTGACCGTCAATCGCACAACCGCGCGCACGGCACGCGGCCTGACCGAGGGCGACCAACTCCTCTTGGTGTTTGGCGGCTCACAACGGGTTCGTCGATTTGAGACGGCGCTCGATGGTGCGCTCGCAACGCTGCTGACAGGGTGGCGCGTTCTGCACGTGGTGATGGATGGACTTCCAGAGGCGGAGCGACGACGAGCGGCCCTCCCTGCGGAGCTTCAGCACCGCTACGACCCGGTTGCCTTTCTGGGTGGGGGAGCAATGGAGGCGGCGCTCGTCTCCGCTGATCTGATGCTTGGGCGCGCCGGCGCGTCCACGATCGCTGAGGCCGCCGCCGCTGGGCTCCCTGCCATCATCGTGCCGTATCCATTTGCAGGTGGTCATCAGCGCGCGAATGCAGAGGCTGCAGCCGCTGCGGGAGCCGCCACCCTGATCAACGATGAAGATCTCACTCCGGAGCGCCTCCTCACGGCAGTAGCAACTTATGCAACGCCAGCACAGCGCGCTGTGGCGGCGCGCGCCGCAACGACGCTGGCCCACCCTGATGCCGCCGCGGTGATCGCCCGCACGCTGCTGCAACTCGGCGGACGAGCATGAGCGACGTGCGCATCCACCACCCGTGGGCCGATGCTGAGGTCGCGGCACGTGAACTTGAGCGCCGACTCAGCCTGAAGGTGCTGCGGAACGAGCCGCTTGCCGAGCACACCACGATGCGCGTCGGTGGGCCCGCTGATCTCCTCGTCACCATTCGCGATCGCTTCGCCCTGCGCGGACTCGTTCGCCTTGCAGCCGCACGCGGCTGGCCACTGCGCATTCTTGGACGCGGCAGCAATGTGGTCGTAGGCGACGCTGGCATTCGCGGCATCGTGGCGCTCAACCGCAGCGCGGGATACGACGTCAATCAGACGGCGGGCACGATCTCCTTTGATTCGGGCGTCCCCATGGCGAAGGCATCGACGATCGCCGCGGAGGCCGGACTCACTGGGCTGGAGTTCGCCCTCGCTATTCCGGGGAACATCGGCGGTGCGATCTGGGCGAATGCGGGTGCCCATGGCGGCGAGATGGCCGCGATCACCACCTCCGTCACACTTCTCCGCGCGGACGGCTCCGAGATTGAGATCCCTGTCGCCGAGGCGGCATTCAGCTACCGCGAGTCGCGATTCAAGCGCCCAGAAGGGGAGAGCGAGGTGATCCTGGGGGCAACGGTCAAGTTGGCGCCAGGCGAGCCAGCCGAGATCAAGTCACAGCTTGAGGAGATTCGTCGCTGGCGTCGCGAGCATCAGCCACTCGGCATTCCGAGCGCCGGCAGCGTCTTCCGTAATCCGCCAGGCGACCTGAGCGCTGGCGCACTCATTGAGGCGGTGGGGATGAAGGGGGTGCGCATCGGCGGTGCGGAGGTCTCTGAGATGCATGCTAACTGGATCCTGAATCGTGGGGGAGCGACTGCAGCGGATATTCACGCGCTCCATGACGCCTGCCGTGATGCGGTCCAGGCACAGCGCGGAATCACACTCGCCACGGAGATCGCCTTCATTGGGGAGTTCGCTGCGTGAGCGAGCAGAGACTGCTTCCCCCAGTTCTGGTCCTCTTCGGTGGTCGAAGCGCGGAGTCAGACGTCTCCGTGATCTCTGGCACCGCGATTGCCGCCGCGCTGCTCGATGCAGGGCTGCATGTTACCCAGGCGCACATCGCACGAGATGGCTCGCTCCGACCGCTGCCAGCGACACACCGTCGCGGTGATCTGCCTGGCGGTGCGTACACGGATCTCACCGCGCCAGCGCTCCTTGGCACAGAACCGATGGCGCTCGACGCGTATCTCCGCAGCGTTGCCGCGTCAGCCCCAGCAACGATCGTGATCCCTGCACTCCATGGCCCTGGTGACGAAGACGGCACGATCGCCGCAGCCGCCGCGGCCGCTGGGCTGAACTACGTTGGTGATACCCCTGCAGCTGCAGCCCTCGGCATGGACAAGCCACGCTTCAAAGCACTCGTACGCGAACATGGCGTCGCGACACTCCCCGAGCTCGTCATCACGCAGAGCGAATGGTCATCAGGTCGGGAGGGCCTCCTCCGTGCCATTGCAGCGTTTGCCAACGAACACACAGCAACTGGAGCGCTGATCGGTAAGCCTGCCGCACACGGCTCTTCGATCGGCATGAAGATCGCGCACACGTCGGCCGATTGGGCCGATGCCGTCGATGAGGCTCTGCGCTTCGGCGAACGCGCCATGCTCGAGCCGTACCTCGAGCGCGCCCGTGAACTCGAGGTTGCGGTACTAGAGCGCACAGACGGTACGGTTCAGGCGTTCGGCCCTGGCGAAGTGTTCCCTGGCCGCGAGTTCTACGATTACGACGCAAAATACGCGCCAGGAGTTTCGCGCACCACAACATCAAGTGACCTGCCCGCCCCTCTCGCTGATGAGATCCGCGCCGCCGCCGTTGCGCTCTTCACTGCAGCTGGAAGTCGCGGCCTCTCGCGTATGGATTTCTTGATGGCGCGGAGTGGTGACCGTGCGGGCCGCTGGTATCTCTCAGAGGTGAACACGTTCCCTGGCTTCACGCCGATCTCACTCTTCCCTGCACTCGTTATGTCGGGCGGATTGAGCTTCGCGGATCTGTGCGTAGAGTTAGTTGCTGCTGCGGCGGCGCGGCCCGCACCACGGAGCGCCCAATGAGCAATCGCAAGCCTGCAGCTGGGGGTCGAGGGCAGCATCGCGGCGCGGGCGCCCGACCATTTGCCCCGGGTGAGGCGCCGCTCGGCGTGCGCCCCGGCCTTGGCGGGAGTCGACGTCGTGCTGGGGTAGCGCCCGTCGGTGGGGCAACGAATCGGCGCGCGAACGAAAACTCAGGAGCGCCGTCGGAGCGCGGCGCTCGGCTCACTCCTGGAGTCGCTGCTCGGCTCCGCCGCCTGGCACTCGTTGTTCTCCTCCTTGGCGCCTTCGTTTTGCCTCCGGTGGCGGCGCGCGCCAACCTGGCGACGGTTGGAGAGGTCTCAGTGGTCGGCGCCATTCTCCTTGACCCCGAAGCAGTGATTGCGGCTGCCAACATCCCAATCGGCAGCAGCCTGCTTGGGGCGAACCTTCGTGCCGCAGAGGAGGCGGTGGCGGCACTCCCGCTCGTCGCCGCCGTGCGGGTGAGCGCTGGGCTGCCAGATGGAATCCAGATTCGGGTGCGCGAGAAGAGCCTTCTGTTGCGCTGGCAGATTGGCGATCGGATCTACGCCGTGACCGAGAGCGGCGAACTGCTCGGCGACACCGCCTCGCTCAACCTCGCGTCATCAGCGGCGGCCGCGTTCGCGGCGGCCCCTCTGCTCTTTGACGATCGCACGCCAAGCCCGCTCCTTACCGATAAGCGGTTGACTCCAACAGAGCTTGACGTTGCGACACGCCTCGCCTCCTTGAGCGCAGAAGACCTCGGTACCAGCGCCACAAGCCTGACCCTCCGCCTCCTCAGCGACTTCGGCTTCGTCGTGGAGGCGACCGGACCATCAATTGAATGGAACGCCGTCTTCGGCATCTACTCCGCAACCATCCGCCCGACCAGCATGATTCCGGGCCAAGTTCGCCTACTGCGTAGCCTGCTCGCGGGGCGAGAGACGAACATCGGTTGGGTGATCCTCGCCGACGACCAGGCTGGCACCTACACGGCGAAGGGGGTACGACCGCCACCACCATCCGTGAGCCCCAACCCAAGCCCGGGCACCAGCCCAGCACCCTCTGATCCATCGCCAAGCCCCTCAGCCCCCACGGTGAGTCCGTGATGGTGGAGATGGGGCGTGGCGTTCGGGTGAGCAGGGGTATGATGCGCAAGATGAGCGCACAGTGTGGAGGGAAGTACTAAATGGCAGAAGAGCGCTACACGACAATCGCCGCGATCGATATCGGAACCTCAAAGGTTTCGTG
>JBIIGQ010000028.1:0-7598 GCA_044236365.1 Candidatus Limnocylindrus sp.
GTGCGCATGCGACTGAGTGCGGCGATCAGGGTGCGACGGCGTGCCTCGGTTGGGTGCGCAGTGAGCACAGGTAGGTAGCTGACCTGCGCTGCGGCGGCGCGAATCTCTGCCGGAGCAAGCCCCGCGGCGGCGAGGTTGGCGAGCGCGGCGTCAAAGCTGCCAGGGCCTGGGGCGGCGGCCGGATGGGCGCTCGCACTAAGTTGTGCGGCGCGGCGGCGCTCCTCTACAAGGCTGGTGAGCCGGAAGCGCAGCGTCAGGGCGCGCACGATGCGCTCCACCTCGTCGTACTGCTCGGTAGAGGCTGCAGTCAGATTGAAGTCGACGGCGCGCTTGGCGTGGAGGGCGTCACGGAAGCGAGCGACGAACGGGAGCCCCTCCTGCTCGGCAAGGGTCTCTTCGAAGATCTGGTTCAGCAGCTCGAGGTCGTCCACGACCCTCCCCTCAGTCGCCGCGGTGCGGCAGACGGTAGCGATCCCCTCCCAGTGACTCAGCGAGTCCCTCGGAGACCATCTTGTTGATGGTAGCCGCGACCGCCGCTTCGTTGTGCTCGCCACGCTCACCAGCGACCCGCACCCCTGCACGGCCAGCCTCGCGCAACTCATCCAACAGGCGCCCCCGCAGCCATCGTGCAGTCTTCGTGAAGGGGGTTCGCGGTTCACCCTTGCGCGACACCTTGGCAAAGGTACGACCGGCGGACGGACAGTAATCACGCAGTGGGCATTCGTCACACTTTGGCGCTGCGGCGCGACAGGTCGACGAGGCGAGATCCATCGCCGCCTGTGCCCACGCGCCAGCCTCGCCATCTGCAAGTTCCGCACCAAACTCATTGGCGCGCGCCTGCACCTCGCGCGGTGCGAGCGGTGCATCTGCGCCAACTAGTCGCGCAACGATGCGCGCAATGTTCACGTCAACAGGGATCTCGCGACCACCGAATGCGATCGCGGCCACGGCACGTGCTGTGTATGGTCCGATACCAGGGAGTTCCATCAGCGCATCAACACTTGCGGGGAGGCCGCCCGCCGCAACAGCGGCAGCGGCGGCGCGCTGCAGTGCCAACGCACGTCGGTTGTATCCGAGCCCCTTCCAGGCCACCAGCACATCAGCGGTCTCCGCCGCTGCGAGCGACTCGAGTGTCGGAAAGCGCGCAAGGAAGGTGGTCGCCAACTGATCAACGCGGGAGATCTGTGTCTGCTGCGCCATCACCTCGCTCACCAGCACGCTGTACGGATCGGAGCGCTCACGAATTCTCAGCGGGCGGGCGGTAGCGGCGTACCAGGCAAGGAGCGCACGATTGGTCTTTCGGATGAGCTCCCGATCAAGTGGTTGGGCTGCCGCGCCCCGCGCGGCCTTTCTCATCGTCGCTCGGGGATTGCGGGCGGGATGCGATTCTTCAGTGCCTTGCTGCGCAACTCGCGAGCGAGTTCCGCCTGTTCAATCGCATCGGCGAGGGCGTGATGGTCGGCAACAAGATCGGTCGGGTACACCTGACGTACGAAACGCTTCACCGTCTTCTTCCAGGTCAGGTTCTCACCACCATGCAGGGTGTAGTAGACGCTCTTCAGATCCATCGCCGACATGCCGAACGGATTCTTCACGCCGGCCTCGGTGAACGCCATCGTGAGCCACATCCAATCGAATGGCGTGTTGAAGCCAACGAAGAGTGGGCTCGACTCTGGTGCGGTTGACTCGGCGGTGGCGCGAACCCAGAGGGCAAACTGGCGCACCCCTTCGAGCCGATCAATTCCGTTCGCCTCAAGATGCGCTCGTGAAAGGCGGTGTACGCGCTCCTCTTTGTGGCCCCACTGCTTCGTCGGGTCGGGGCGTAGCTCTACGTAGAAGGTCTTTTTCGGATCGTCAACGAGACAGGCGCCGATGCTGATCAGGCTCCCATCGAGTGGCGTCTGGCCCGAGCACTCCACGTCAACGCTGAACCAGAGCTCCTGCGGGAGCCCCTCTTCAAACGGGGGTGGCGTTGGGGCGTCGTGCTGCATCTGGTGCAGCCTACGGCATCAGCCCGATACGGATCGCCCTACTCGCTCCGCACCATGATGTGCTTCGCCACGGTGTAGTCCTCAAGGGCATACATCGACTGGTCCTTGCCGTAGCCGGACTGCTTGAAGCCGCCGTGCGGCATCTCGCTCGCCAGGGTGAAGTGATCGTTCACCCAGACGGTGCCGAACTGCAGCGCCTTGCTCACCTTGAAGGCCCTGGCAATATCACTCGTCCAGAGCGACGAGGCGAGGCCGAACTGGCAGTCGTTCGCCCACTCCAAAATCTGATCGTCGCTCTTGGCGCGTTGCACCGAGACGACCGGCCCGAAGACCTCGTCTTGCACAATCTCAGAACTCTGCGCTGGCCCCGCAATAATCGTTGGGCGATAGAAGTGGCCCTTCCCAGCAACGCTCTTGCCGCCGAGTACGACCTCCGCCTTCTTGCTCGCTCGCTGCACGAAGCCATCAACACGCGTGCGCTGTGCGGCACTAATGAGTGGACCCATCTCGGTCGCCTTATCGCTCGTCGGTCCAACTTTGATCGTCTTCACCTGCTTGATCAGCGCATCAACGAGACGCTCATAGATCTTCGGCCCCGCGATGATGCGGCAGGCTGCGGTGCAGTCCTGTCCCGCATTCCAGAAGCTCGCAGCGCGCATCGTGCTCGCCACAAGGTCAACATCTGCATCGTCGAAGACAAGGACTGGCGCCTTGCCACCAAGCTCGAGGTGGAGTCGCTTCACTGTTGATGCACCAGCCGCTGCGATGCGCTTCCCCGTGGCGGTATCGCCCGTCACCGAGACCATCGCCACGCCTGGGTGCTGCGCTAGGTATGCACCAGCTTCGTCGCCCGTACCGGTGATGACGTTCAGTACACCGGCTGGCAGAAACTCTTGCGCCAGAGCGCCGAGCATCAGCGCCGTGATCGGCGTGCGCGCCGATGGCTTCAAGACAACGGTATTCCCTGTGACGAGCGCTGGACCAATCTTCCAGCCGGCCATCAACAGCGGATAGTTCCATGGAGCGATGGAGGCAACGACGCCAACCGGATCGCGACGGATCATGCTCGTGCGCCCTGGGAGGTATTCGGCAACAGCCTTCCCCTCCATGTTGCGCCCAGCGCCAGCGAAGTAGCGCAGGTTGTCGACGACCGCATCAACTTCGATGCCAACGGCGCTGACCGGCTTACCAGCGTTTTCGGATTCAGCCTTCACGAACTTGCGCTTCGCGGACTCAAGGGCGTCGGCAAGCTTCAGCAGCGCGAGCGCGCGCTCGGCGGGGGTGGTGGCGCTCCATGCTGGAAAGGCCGCCGCTGCCGCAGCAACTGCAGCATCAACATCGGCGCGGCCGCTCTGTGGAACCGTTCCCAGTACCTCGCGCGTTGACGGATCTTCCACCGTGATGGTCTTCCCCGACTTGGCCGCGACCGACTTGCCGTTGATGATCTGCTTCCACGCGCGCATCTCAACCCTCCTACTGTTCTGCCCCGGGCGGGGCTCCCCCTGAGCCTACCGCCGCGGCCCCCTTCGTGGGGTGCCCCGTCGCGCTGGTTGCCCCTAGCGAAGTGCGGCGGTGCGCGCTACCCTCATCACATGGCACATCAGTTCGTGGTCCAACTCGCGCATAAGCCTGGGGCGCTCGCCGAGCTCTGCCGTGAACTTGAGCGCCAAGAGGTTGATCTCAAGGCCATCGGTGGCGGTGGAATCGGCGAAGTCGGCCACGTCATTTTGAAGACCGCTGACGACGAGAAGACACGCGCGGTACTCGAGGCTGGCTCCTACACATTCATTGAGAGCGAGTCCGTACTCGCCGAAGTTGACGACCAGCCGGGTGGAATGCTCTCGGTACTCGATCGTCTCGCTGCTGCAGGCGTGAACGTCTACGGGCACCTCTTTATGGGGCGATGGGGCGAGCGAGCAACCTTCGCATTTGTTGTCGATGACGTGGCGAAGGCACGCGCTGCGCTCGGGCAGGAGTACTAGTCCCGCTTAGCGACGTCCGATCCGCTGCGTGATTTCATCGACGGCAGCCTGGTACCCAAGCGTTGCAAACGGATGATGGTTGAACCCCTTCAACGTTAGGTACTCAACGTTGCCGAGTTGCGCCAACGGTTTCGTCCACTCTGGCCGCACCAGCGTGTCACCCTCACCCTGCGTCACCAGCGTCGGAACTGGGAAGTTCCCGCCAGCTGCAACAACGGCACGCGCCGCCCTCTGCGCGCGGAAGCCTTCATCGCCAAGTCGCGTCGTCACCGCGTAGAGATACTCGGGCGCCGTTGGATCGAGGTTTTGGAGGCGCTGCCCAGGGCTGGTGTCGCTGCCGACGCCAGTTGGGATGCGCATCATTGGGAGAACGCGCGACAAGATTGGCGCAACAACTCGCTTCCAGGTTGCGATGCGTGCCTCAAGTGCTGGCGCAGAGAGAACGAGATAATCGGGCTTCGTGAGCCCCGCAGCGACGGCGCCGAAGGCGATGAGGCCCCCCATGCTGTGCGAGACAACTACAACCCGCCGGCCGGTGCGCTGCAGCTCGCTCACCTGTTCGGCAAGGTCGAGGTGGAAGCGGCGGAACTCCTTCACATAGCCACGAGGCCCCTCGGAGCGCCCATGGCCCCGTAGATCCCACGTGGTCGTGCGCCAGCCGGCGGCGGCAAAGGCGCGTGCCGACTGAACGTAGCGACTGGAGTTCTCCCCAATCCCGTGCCCAAAGAGGATCTCGCCGAGCGGCTCCCCTGCGGGCTCATAGACGCGGCGGAAGAGCGTCACCCCGTCGCTCGCCGTGAAGGGGGCCAGGCCCTCCTGCTCCATGCTCATGCGTGCGATCCTACACTTACAAGAGAGGCGCGCTGCGCCCGTATCGGAGGCGGCAATGAGTAACGCAAAGAAGACGCGCACGGAGCGCGACTCGTTCGGCGAGATTGAGGTTCCAGCCGATCAGCACTGGGGCGCCCAGACGGCCCGCTCCCTGCACTTCTTCGCCATCGGCAACGACCGCATGCCCCTTGAGGTGATTCATGCCCTCGCCACCATCAAGAGCGCCGCGGCGAGCGTCAATGCCGAACTCGGACTCCTCCCCGCCGACAAGGCGAAGCTCATCGTCGAGGCTGCGAGCGTTGTGACGAGCGGCGGCGCCGACGGCGAGTTCCCTCTCTCGACCTGGCAGACCGGCTCTGGCACACAGAGCAACATGAACGTGAATGAGGTGATCGCCTCGATCGCCAACGAGCGTGCCACCGGAACGCGCGGCGGGAAGAGCCCAATTCATCCGAACGATGACGTCAACCTCTCGCAGTCATCGAACGACGCCTTCCCCAGCGCCATCCATATTGCGGCGACGCTCGCCGTCAGCAAATCGCTCCTTCCGTCGCTGCGACACCTGCATGCCACCATCAGCGCAAAGGCCGCCGCCTGGAGCGGCATCGTGAAGATTGGCCGCACTCATCTGCAAGATGCGGTGCCGCTCACCCTCGGCCAAGAGTTTGGCGCGCATGCTGCTGCACTCGCAGGCGACATCGCCCGCATCGAGGCGGCGCAGGGTGAGCTCCGCGCGGTCGCACTCGGCGGCACCGCCGTGGGCACCGGCTTGAACGCCCATCCTGAATTTGCCGAGCGCGCCGCTAAGGCGATCGCGAAGCTCACCGGCGAACCAATCGTCAGCGCACCGAACAAGTTCGCCGCACTCGCAGGACAGGAGGCAACACTCGCGGCATCCGCCGCGCTCCGCACCACCGCCGCAACGCTGATGAAGCTCGCCAACGATGTGCGCTGGCTCGCCTCTGGGCCACGAGCTGGCCTCGGCGAACTGCGCATCCCCGAGAACGAGCCCGGCTCGTCGATCATGCCGGGGAAGGTGAACCCAACCCAGGCCGAGGCGCTCACCATGGTCTGCGTGCAGGTCTACGGACTCGACGCGGCGATCGCCTTCGCCGCAAGCCAGGGGAACTTCCAGCTCAACGTCTTCAAGCCGCTGATTGCGCTCGACCTGCTGACGCAGATCCGTCTGCTGGGCGACGCGGCGCGCTCGTTCGCCGATCACTGCCTCGCGGGCACCGAGCCAGACGCGGCGCGCATCACCGAACTGCTCAACGATTCACTGATGCTAGTGACGGCGCTCACGCCAGTGATTGGCTACGACAAGGCGGCAGAGATCGCCAAGCGCGCTCACGCCAGCGGCGGAACGCTGCGCGAGACCGCCCTCGAGCTCGGCTACATCACCGCTGAACAGTTCGACGAGATCGTTCGCCCTGATCAGATGACGGGGCCAACCCGATGAGCGGACGCTTGAAGATTGGCGTCTTGACCGGCGGCGGTGACTGCCCAGGGCTAAACCCTGCAATTCGTGCCGTTGTGCACCGCGCGACGGCAGGCGGCCACGAAGTCGTTGGCATCCTCGACGGCTGGAAGGGGCTCGCCACAGTTGGCGCACCACTGACCCGACCGCTTGATCGCGCCGCAGTACATGGCATTCAGGCGCAGGGCGGCACAATGCTCGGCTCTAGTCGAACGAACCTGCTGAAGCGCGAGGGTGGCCTCGATGCCGCTGAGGCGAACATGCGTGCGCTCGGTCTGAACGCCCTAATCGCCATCGGTGGCGATGACACCCTCTCCGTTGCTGCAGGTCTCGCCAAGCGCGGCGCAGCGGTCAACGCCATTCCGAAGACGATGGATAACGACGTCTGGGGGACCGAGAGCTGCCTCGGCTTTGACACCGCCGCAAACATCGTCACTGAGGCGCTCGACCGGATCGCCACCACCACCGCATCGCATCACCGCGTTGCTGTTGTCGAGGTAATGGGGCGCGATGCAGGGTGGGTCGCGGCATGGGGCGGGCTCGCCGGCGGCGCACACGCGATTCTGATCCCCGAGGTGGAGTTCACCGCCGCAGCGCTCGACGAGCTTGTCGCCAAGTTGAGGGCGCGCCGCGCAATTGGCGATGGCAGTTCCATCATCGTCGTCTCCGAGGGGGTGAAGCTCCCCGCAGCAGGGGCAACCGCCACGTCGGTGCCGCTCGATGAGTTTGGTCACCCACGACTCGACAAGGTTGCCGTTGGCGATGCACTCGCCACGATCCTTGAGGAGCGCAGCGGGCTCGAGGTGCGCTGCACCCGATTAGGTCACCTGCAGCGCGGCGGGGCGCCGTCGGCTGCCGACCGCGTGCTCGGCACGCGCTACGGCGTTGCCGCCGTTGAGGCGCTCGAGGCTGGTCGTCTCGGCGTGATGGTCGCGCTGAAAGGTGGCGCGATCGTTGAGGTGCCGCTCACCGAGGTTGGCGGAAAGAATCGCTCCATTGATCTCAGCTACCCACCACTCTTCCCACACTTCGACTAGCCGATGGCACGACTGATTCTCGTTCGCCACGCGCGTACCGCCGAGACCGGCATCAAGTTGAGCGGCCGCATCAAGGGGATCCCCCTCAGCCCAGCGGGTCGCAAAGAGGCGGCGGCACTCGCCGAGGCACTCAGCGCCGTACAGATCGCTGGGATCGCCTCATCGCCAATGCAGCGCTGCCTCGAGACTGCCGAAGCGGTGCGCTCGATGCGCGGCCCAAGCGTGAAGTCGCGCCCCGACATCGTGGTCGACGAGCGCCTCACCGAGGTGGAGTACGGCG
>JBIIGQ010000029.1:0-7112 GCA_044236365.1 Candidatus Limnocylindrus sp.
CGGCGTAGATGGTGTCGAAGGCGAGGCTCGACTTTCCTGAGCCAGAGATGCCGGTGACAACGACGAGCTGATCGCGTGGGATGTCGAGGTCAATCCCCTTCAGGTTGTGCTCACGGGCGCCGCGAACGGAGATCTTGTTCTGTCCCACGACTACCCCCTTCGCTTCGGCCGCTCGCCGCGGCGCTTGATCACATTCGGCGTCACGCTCGGATCCCAGGTCCGGCGACGTACGGGCGCCTCTGCCGCTGGAGGCTGACCTGCATCGGGGATCGTACCCGTCTCCTCTTCATGCTCGTCGCGGAGCCCTGGGAGCCAGTCGGCGGCGGTATCCAACGCTGGGGCAACGAGCGTGTGCGCCGCCGCGCCGATCCCCTGGGGGGCCGTCTTTGCAGGAGCGCCGCGTCGGCCTCCACCGTGTGCCTCGCGGGCGGCACGCTCTGCCGCGCGCTCAATCGCCGTGGCCGCATCCTCTTCCAGCACCGCTGTTCGCAGCATGCGGATCTCATCGCGAATGGCCGCCGCGCGCTCAAACTCGAGCGCCTTGGAGGCGATCTTCATCTGCGCCTCGAGCTGCTTCACAAGCTTCTCGATCTCGCTGCGTCCAACCTCGCTCAGGGCACCGCCACGCTTTCCGCCAGCGTAGGTATCGGCCTTCTCGGCGACGCTCTTGAGCCGATCGTTTAAGTCACGAATCGGCTTGGAGATGGTGGTGGCGGTGATGCCGTGGTCGATGTTCCACTGCTCTTGAATCGCACGACGTCGATCGGTCTCAGAGATTGCGACCTTCATGGATTCGGTCATCTTGTCGGCGTAGAAGACCACCTCGCCGCCCGTGTTGCGCGCCGCTCGTCCCACCGTTTGGATCAGTGCCCAGGCGGATCGCAGGAAGCCCTCCTTGTCGGCGTCCAGGATTGCCACCAGCGTCACCTCAGGGAGGTCGATCCCCTCGCGAAGCAGGTTGATGCCGACAATGACGTCAAAAACGCCGAGGCGCAGGTCGCGCAGGATCTCAATGCGCTCGAGCGTGTCGATCTCGCTGTGGAGGTAGCGAACGCGAATACCCGCCTCTTCGAGGTAGGACGAGAGCTCTTCCGCCATACGCTTCGTCAACGTAGTGACGATCACGCGCTCCTTCTTCTTGACGCGACCTTGGATGCGCTCCAGGAGATCATCAATCTGCCCCTTCGTTGGGAGCACCGTGATATGCGGGTCTACCACCCCTGTTGGCCGAATCATCTGCTCAACAACTTGGTTTGCGCGCTCGCGCTCATAACTTCCCGGCGTTGCAGAGACGTAGATGGCCTGGCGCACGCTTGACTCAAACTCCTCAAAGGTCAGTGGTCGATTGTCGAGCGCACTCGGCAGTCGGAAGCCGAAGTCCACCAGGATCTCTTTGCGCGAGCGGTCGTTCTTGTACATGCCCACAACCTGCGGAATGCTCATGTGGCTCTCATCCACCACCAGAAGCCAATCGGCCGGGAAGTAGTCGAGTAGTGTCCATGGTCGGGAGCCGGGCTCGCGGCGCGAGAGGTGACGCGAGTAGTTCTCGATCCCAGAGCAGAAGCCCACTTCGCGCATCATCTCCAAATCGAAGGTGGTGCGCTGACGCAGCCGAGCCGCTTCCAGCACCTTGCCGCTCGCCTCTAGCTCACGGCACCGACTCTCCATCTCGACCTCAATGTCACGAATGGCCTCGGCGAGCTTGTCGGCCGGTGTCACGTAGTGGGTCGCTGGGTAGATGGTCATCTCGTTGCGCTCTGCCAAGATCTCGCCGGTGAGCGGATCTACCTCCGCGATGCGCTCCACCTCGTCGCCGAAGAACTCCACGCGCAGAATTGTCTCCTCGCCGGCGGGCTGCACCTCGAGCGTGTCGCCGCGCACACGGAACTTGGCGCGACCAAGGGTGGCATCGTTGCGCTGGTACTGCAGGTCAACGAGGTGGCGCAGTACGGCATCACGGCGATACTTCCCCGACTTGCGCACCTTGAGTACGGTCGCGCCGTAGTCAACCGGGGCACCAAGGCCGTAGATGCACGAGACCGACGCGACGATGATCGTGTCGCGACGTTCGAAGAGCGCCTTGGTCGCGGCGTGCCGCAACTGATCAATCTCGTCATTGCGACTTGAGTCTTTCTCAATGTAGGTATCCGAGCGCGGGAGGTAGGCCTCCGGCTGGTAGTAGTCGAAGTAGGAGACGAAGTATTCGACGGCGTTCTCGGGGAAGAACTCCTTCAACTCGGCATAGAGCTGGGCGGCGAGCGTCTTGTTGTGCGCGAGGACGAGTGTTGGTCGCTGAACCTGCTGGATGACGTTGGCAATCGTGAAGGTCTTCCCTGTGCCGGTTGCCCCGAGGAGGACCTGGTGATGGAGGCCGCTGTTCAGCCCCTGCACCAGCTCCGTGATGGCGGTTGGCTGATCACCGGTCGGGACAAAGTCGGAGCGCAGGGCGAAGGGACGCCCAGCAGTTGGGGTCAGTTCAGCCGTGGGCTCAGTCGATGGATTCACCCTGCAAGCATAGGCGGCGCAGCGCCTCGCTCGCGGCGTGCACGGTCTCAGGCAGCGACCCACTCCCGTCAATTGGGATCGCCCCGATCCCCTGCATCTCCGCGGTAATCCCTACCTGTGCGGCGTTGCGCGCCGCGAAATCCTCCTTACTGCCACCACGGGAGAGGAACCGGTCGCGACGGACTGCCTCGTCAACGTGGAGGAAGAGCGCGCCGTCGAGCTCTTCAGCCAGGCCGGAGCGACCGAGAGCGATCGCCTCAACGAGCAGGAGGCGTACCCCCCGTGCTTGCGCATCTCGGCTCACCTCACTGATTGCTGCACGCACGACCGGCCACTGCAACTCTTCAAGGCGGGTCATCACTGCTGAATTCGCAAATGCCCGCGCCGCAAGAACCTTGGCATCAAGGCTTCCATCTACACGGCGAGCATCAGGGACGACGTCAAGGATCGCATCGCGAAGCGCCGCGTCAGTTACACGCGCCGAGCGCAGCAGTGCATCTGCATCGACGTGCTCCACGGCGCCACCAATCGCCTCCTGCAACTCGGTGCTCGCTACGAGTGCTGCAGCGAGGCTGCTCTTCCCTGAGGCGATAAGACCACCGAGCGCAACGCGGAAGAGTCGACCACTCACTTCGCCACCTCACCCTCGAGAGCGAGCCACGCCTCTTCAGCCTGCTGGAGTGCCGCCGTCACATCAGCCAACTCACTCGCCACCTTCGCCAGCTCGGTGTACGAAGCGATCACGTTTGGATCAAGCATCGCAAGTTCAAGATGGCCCTTGCGCAGCCCGTGCCGCTCCAGGTCAGACTCAATGGCAGCGCGACGTCGACGCGCCTGCTCCTTACTGAGACGCTCCGGCTTTGGCGCTGCGCTCTTCTTTGCAGCGGGCGCCGCAGCCTTCGGCTGAGGCTTGGTGGGAGCAGTCTGTTGCGTAGCGAGTGCGCCTGGCGCACCAAGACGCCCCGCCACCAGGGCGTCGGCGCTCTTCGTGGTCCAACCAGAAGCGACCGCCTCTCGCCATGCGGCGTAGCCGCCGTCAAAGGCGGCAACGACGCCGTCCTCCACAACCCAGAGCGAGGTGCAGATCTTCTCGAGGAGTCGGCGATCGTGACTGACGACAAGGAGGGTGCGCTCACCATCGAGCAGGAATCGCTCGAGCGATTCGCACGCATCAATATCAAGGTGGTTCGTCGGCTCGTCGAGCAGGAGCAGGTTCGCAGGCATAAGGCCGAGAATCGCCAGCTCGAGCCGACTGCGCTCACCACCGGAGAGCACCGCAACCTCCTTCCCCACCGCATCACCGCGGAAGAGGAACTTTGCAAGGTGCGCCCGCGCTTCGGAAACCTCTACAGGCACAGCGGTGCGCAACGCCTCAAGCACCGTTGCTCCATGCAACCCCGCAGCACGAACCTGTGCCAAATAGCCGGGCACTACGCCACCGGCAATCTCTACGTTTCCATCGAGTACCGGCAAGAGGCCTGCGATGGTCTTGAGCAGTGTGGATTTTCCCGCACCGTTCGGACCAACGATGCCCACGCGTTCGCCGCGACGAAGAGCGAGGCTGCGGGCACGGGTGATCTCAACCTGCGCCGGCTCGCGATATCCGATTGATGCTTCGCTCAGCCGCAGCGGTTCAGCTGGGCCTCGGCCCGCGCCCTCGGCTGCAATTGAGAGGGTCGCTGCCTTCCGCTCACGAACAACTGGCTCAATGGCGGCCAGACGGCGCTCATGCTCGTGCATCTTTGCGTACTTGCGGTGGCTTCGATACGTCTGAATGAGTTCACGCTCTCGCGCAATCTCTTTCTCACGGCGATCGGCGTCGCGCTCGTCACCCTCGTCCGCGGCACCGCGCTGTTTCGCATAGGCGCTGTAGTCGCCACGGAAGCGCGTCACGTGATGGGCGCGGACCTCCCAGACGCGATCAATGACAGCGTCAAGGAAGGCGCGATCGTGGCTCGCCACGATGAGCGCGCCGTTGCGTGCGCGCAGCGCACCTTCGAGCCACTCGATCGCCTGAATGTCGAGATGGTTCGTCGGCTCGTCGAGGAGCAGCAGGTCGGGGTCGGCGATCACCAGCCGCGCCAGGGCGACGCGGGTCTGCTCCCCTCCGGAGAGGCGTGCGGGAGCCTCACTGTGCCGTGCCGTTGGGAAACCGAGCCCACGGAGCGCCGCGCCAACCCGATCCTCCAGGGCATACCCATCTGCGGCGTCAAACTTTGTCCGAGCCTCGGCGTATTCGGTTGAGCCGGCGCGCCCGTCGAGCTCCATCTCGCGAAGCGCAGCGGCGAGAGAGACGACCTCGGCGGCACCGCCGATGACGGCGTCTGTGAGTGTTGCGGCGTTCAGTAGCTCGGGGTCCTGCGCCGATTCTTGTGCAAGCAGGTTGATGCGCAGCCCCTTGGCATGCTGCACGCGGCCCTGGTCGGGAGACTCAAGTCCCGCGACCATCTTGAGGAGGGTCGTCTTCCCTGCCCCGTTCGGGCCGACGAGGCCGATGCGCTCGCCAGCGGCGACGCTGAGCGTCACCTCATCAAGGATGACGGCGGCACCGATCTCGCGACGAACATCGCTCAACGTAATGATGCTCATGCCGCCTCCCCCTGGCGCGCCGATCGTCGACGTGCGGCAGCACGCTCGCTTCGTGTTGCACCGACCGTCTCTGCGGTAACTCGCTCGCTCCAACGTGGCCCGCGAGCGGCGCGGATCGCCACGGATCGGGCTGCGCCGCGTGGCGGTCGCTGGCAGGTTCGGCAGACGTGGGTGCCCCGCCCACCAACAACTACGCGCTGAATTGTGGCGCCACAACGGTGGCACGGCTCACCGGTGCGCTGATAGACGTCGAGTCGCTCTTGCATCTCGCCGTCGCCATCTGGCGCCGTGTAGTCGTTGATTGAGGAGCCGCGCGCCGCAACGGCCTCGCTCAGCACGCCGACGATTGCGAGGTGCAGCGCATCGAGCTGCTCTGGGCGCAGCCTGTTCGCAGGGGTGAGCGGATGGATCTGTGCGCGCCAGAGTGCCTCGTCGGCGTAGATGTTGCCGATCCCAACGATGCAGCGTTGATCAAGGAGGAGGCTCTTGATCCGCGTTGCTCGGTGCGCAATCAGTGAACGCAGTGCGTCGGCAGTAAACGCGGCTGCAAGCGGCTCAACGCCATGGTCGGCGAGAAGCGGCGGAGAGTGCGGATCAAGGCTCGAAGCGGCCTCACCGTCCACTCGCTCGGCGACGAGCGCTACACGTCCAAACGCACGAACATCTCGGAAGCGAACCTCGCGACCATCGCCCAGCGTGAACGAGAGGCGTACATACGGGTCTGTCGCTCCCCCCGCCGGCAGCACCAGCAGCTGCCCCGTCATGCGCAAATGCACGAGCAGCAGAATCCCACCAGAGAGTTCCACAATGATCCACTTTG
The DNA here is from genome assembly GCA_044236365.1 of Candidatus Limnocylindrus sp. Taxonomy (GTDB): domain Bacteria; phylum Chloroflexota; class Limnocylindria; order Limnocylindrales; family Limnocylindraceae; genus Limnocylindrus. The sequence continues at coordinate 5,915 of JBIIGQ010000029.1, forward strand.
CACGGCGCCGTGCGCCGAGAATACGTCGACCACGAACCGCCTCAGTGAACGAGGGGGCATCAGGGGTTGAGAGGTTTCGCTCGCGGAAGACGTGTGCACCTGTAATCGTCGCGCCACTAACGAGTCGCGCGAGATCACGAACGACAGTCTCTACTTCAGGAAGCTCAGGCACGAGCGGACCACGGCTTCATCTCGTCCCATCGCGGGCCGCTCTTCACCTCAACGGTAAGTGGCACATCAAGTGCAAGCGCCCCCTCCATCGTCTCTACGAGCAGTGGCACCAAGCGGTCCACCTCACCGTTCGGCACCTCCAGCAGCAGTTCGTCGTGCACCTGCAGCACGAGTCGTGCTTTGAGGCCCGCCTCTGCAAGACGTGGCGCTAGGCGGATCATGGCGATCTTGATGACATCGGCAGCGGTGCCTTGAATTGGATGGTTGATCGCAGCGCGCTCCCCTGCCGCACGCAGCGCAGGATTCCCCGCTCGAAGCTCTGGAATCGGCCGACGACGCCCGAGTTGTGTCGTGACAGAGCCGTTCGTGCGTGCCTCCTCCTTGATCGTGTCGATATAGCGACGAATCCCTGGATAACGCTCGAAGTAGCCAGCGATGAACGACTTTGCGGCATCGCGAGAGATGCCCGCACGCGTGGCCAAACCGAAGTCGCCCATGCCGTAGGCGATGCCGAAGTTGACCATCTTCGCCATGGCGCGTTCATCGGCGTCCACGTCAGCGGCGGGCTTCCCGAGCACGCGGGCGGCGGTCGCACGGTGAATATCTTCGCCGGCAGCGAAGGCGGCGATCAGATGCTCGTCGCGCGTGACGTGCGCCAATATGCGCAGCTCGATCTGGCTATAGTCCGCGGCTACCAGGGTGTTCCCCTTCTCGGCAATGAAGGTGTTGCGGATCTTGCGGCCGAGAGCGGTGCGAATCGGAATGTTCTGCAGGTTCGGATCGGTGGAACTGAGCCGCCCCGTTGCCGCCACCGCCTGCTGGAAGGTGGTGTGCACGCGGCCGTCACCCTCAACGAGCTTCGGCAGCGCCTCAACGTACGTGCTCTGGAGCTTCGAGACAGTGCGCCACTCCATGGCGATCCCAACGATCGGATGCTCCCCCTGGATCTCCTCCAGGACGCTTGCATCGGTCGACCAGGCGCCCGTCTTCGTCTTCTTCCCTTTCGGAAGGTTGAGCTCCACAAAGA
>JBIIGQ010000030.1:0-6753 GCA_044236365.1 Candidatus Limnocylindrus sp.
ATACGGGAACCAGCCGGCGTAATACGCAGGATTGAACCAGGGGTCACACAGGATTGAGCCGTGCGCGGTGTGGATCTTGACTCCGGCCTGGGCGATGAACTCAATCCGCATGGGGGGAGAATAGCGACGTTCTGTGCTCAGCGCCCAGCCTGCTTCGTCACATAACTATCATTATCGGAACCAAGAGAGCAGGAGCCCCAGCATGGGGGCGCCCCCCTGTTGTTACTCCCCGCTGATGCCTGTGCCGGACTTGGATACGGACTTAGAGCAGCTTCGCTGTGGCGTTCCGCTTCAGACGCTTTAACTCGCTGGCCATCTCTGGAGTGGCAAAGCCTGTGACATGGAGGGCATCCTCGTCGTAGGCCACCTGGATGCCGCCCCGGGCGCGAATCGCCTCAACCTCCCCCACTGCCGTATATGGGAGGCGGAGGTCAACAGGGGTCCCTTGGCGTTGCAGGACCTCCTCAATAGCGCTGCGTAGCGGGCCGAGACCGAGCCCCGTCGCCGCCGAAACTCCCAGTGCTGCCGGGTCAATCTCGCGCGGATGCATCTCTGCTGCATCGATCTTGTTGGCAGCAATGACGCGCGGCTTTTCAGAGGCACCGAGCTCATCGAGGACGGCCTGCACCGTGGCGCGGTGCTCCAAGGCGTGGTGATCTGAAGCATCGACTACCTCAAGGAGCAGATCTGCGCGCGACACCTCTTCCAGGGTGGCGCGGAAGGCGTCAACGAGTTGGTGCGGCAACTTGTGAATGAATCCCACGGTGTCCGTGACAATGGCGTTCAGGCCACCAGGTAGCCGCACGCGACGGCTGGTCGGATCAAGGGTGGCGAAGAGACGATCCTCGGCAAGGACGGCGTTGCTTCCCACAAGGCTATTGAGCAAGGTTGATTTGCCAGCATTCGTGTAGCCAACAATGGCAACGGTGGGCTCACCACGTGTGGTGCGGCTCTTCGCGCCCGTCTCACGGCTGCGACGGACCTGGTCGACGCGCGCCTTCATCACGGAGATGCGATCGCGAATGAGCCGGCGGTCTGTTTCAAGTTGTGACTCACCAGGGCCGCGCGTGCCGATACCGCCGCCTGTGCGCGAAAGGTGCGTCCACAGCTTCGTCAATCGAGGTAACTGGTACTCCAACTGTGCAAGCTCGACCTGCAGTCGCCCTTCGCGTGTGCGCGCGTGCAGCGCGAAGATGTCGAGGATGAGTCGGCTGCGGTCAATCACCTTCACGCCGAGCACCTCTTCAAGACCGCGCTGCTGTGTTGGTGAGAGCTCGTCATCCGCAATCAGCACCGTGAAGCCCGTCTCAACCTTTGCGGCGAGCAACTCTTGTGCCTTGCCTGCACCGATATAGGTATCCGGATCGGGGTGACGACGCTGCTGCCATTCGGCGCCAACGACCTCAGCACCTGCAGTGCGTGCCAAGCTTGCCAACTCCTGAAGGCTATCCTCCGCCGGCCAGCCAACATCACTGCCAGTGTCCACTGCGATCAGGAAAGCGCGCTCTGGCGCGGGCGTCAGGTCAATCGGTGCAGTTCTTTTCGTCACTGTCCCTCTAGCGTACCGCGATTCGCAGCGCGTGCGGAAGGAGACTCTGTGCGACCTCTTCTGCAGATCGCCCATCGGTTGCAATCGTTTCAGCCAGCTCTTCACCGCGGTACCAGGTGCGCTGTCGGCGGGCATACGCCCATGTTCGTGTTGCCGCGGTGCCGATGGCGCGCTCGCGGTCCATTGTTTGATCGATGTACGCCTGTGCTTCGCGGTATCCGATGCCAGAGAGGGCTGGAGTTTCAGCTGGAAGTCGTGCCGCCAGCTGTGCAGTCTCTTCGACGAGCCCTCCGTCGAACTGCGCACGTACACGTGCAGCAATTGCCGCACGGTGTCGCTCAAAATCCACGTCGTCAATCTGCACGTATGCCGTTGGCGCGGCCCACGGATTCTCCTCTTCGGCGAGCGGGTCACCTCCAAGGCGAACGATTTCCAGCGTTCGAATGAGGCGTCGTGCACTCGCGGTAGCAACGGCATCTGCCGCAGCTGGATTCCGCTCGCGGAGCTCCTTGTCGAGCGGTTCGCGACCTACATTCGAGAACTGCAACTCAAGCTGCTCACGAATGAGGGGGTTGCTCGGACGTGCTCCCCCGGAGAGGAATCCCTTGAGCAGGCCGCGCTGGTAGAGACCGGTTCCGCCAACCACGATAGCAATCCCCGCTCCCCCGCTCGCCTGGGCGTGGCTGGCAATGGCGGCACGTGCAGCGTCAAGCCAGTCATACAGGGTGAAGGCGTCGCTCGCCTCGGCAATATCGATGCAGGCATGCGGGCGAACCGCTCGGATTTCGGTGCTGATCTTGTCTGTGCCGATGTCAAAGCCACGGAACACTTGGCGCGAGTCTGCCGACACCAAGATGGAACTCACCCCCGCAGCGTCAAGGGCATCCGCGAGCGCGAGCGCAGCGGCGCTCTTCCCTACCGCGGTAGGACCACCGATCGCGAGGATCGGCAGGATCGGCATGCTATCGGGCGTAATCAACCGCCCGCGTCTCGCGAATCACCGTCACGCGGATCTGGCCTGGATAGGCAAGCTGCTCTTCGATGCGCTTGACCACCTCGTGGGCAATCGTGCGTGCCTGTTCGTCGGTAACCTGATCAGGTCGAACGAGGATGCGCACCTCGCGGCCGGCCTGCACGGCGTAGACCTTCTCGACGCCTTCAAATCCGAGTGCGATCTGCTGCAAGTCTTCAAGCCGACGGAGGTGAGCCTCGCCCTGGTCGCCACGTGCACCAGGTCGTGCGGCGCTGATCGCGTCTGCAACCTGCACGATTGGTGCCTCGCGAGCGGTGCACTCCACCTCCTGATGGTGTGCAGCAATCGCGTTGACGATCCCCTCCGGCATGCCGTGACGACGTGCCAGATCGGCGCCGATCGCCGCGTGGGTGCCTTCGATCTCATGGTCGAGCGCCTTACCAATGTCATGGAGCAGCCCGCCAACCTTTGCGGCGCGAATGTCCATGCCAAGCTCGCCGGCGACAGCGCCTGCGACCTGTGCGGTTTCAATTGAGTGCAGCAAAACGTTCTGACCGAACGAGGTGCGCCACTGCAGTCGGCCGAGGATGCGCAAGAGTTCCGTTGGAATACCGGTGACGCCTACCTTTAGTGCGGCAGCCTCACCATTCTTCAGTGAGTCGGCATCAACCTCACCCTGGGCCTTCGCCACGATCTCTTCGATGCGAATCGGGTGGATGCGACCGTCCTGCATGAGACGCTCAAGAGCAACACGCGCTACCTGGCGACGCACTGGGTCAAACGATGAGAGCGTCACCTGGAGTGGGGTTTCATCGATGAGCAGCTCGACGCCAGTGGCGGCCTCGAGAGCGCGAATGTTGCGCCCCTCGCGACCAATGAGGCGACCCTTCATCTCGTCGCTGGCGAGCTTCACGTGCGTCACGGAGTGCTCGGCGCTATGGTCCGCCGCGACGCGCTGCATCGCCGTGAGGATCATGTCGCGTGCTCGGTCGGCCGCATCCTCTTGCGCACGTCGCTCCAGGGTTGCCTGGAGACGCTTCGACTCGCGCTCAGCCTCTTCGGTGAATCGCGAGAGCACCTCGGCTCGAGCAGCTTCGGGATCTAGTCCGGCAACCTCTGCAAGGCGCGTATTGACGTTGGCACGCGCCACATCAAGGGCAACGGACTCATCAACAAGGGTGCGCTCGCGCTCGGCGATGGCGACCTCTCGACCGGCAAAGAAGCTCTCACGCTCACCAAGGGTGACTTCACGAAGGCGAAGGCGTTCAGCCTCCGCGGCAGCCGCCTCGCGGTCGGCCTGTTGCGCCAGTTCGGCTTCGGCTCGTAGTCGTGAGATCTCGCCCTTAGCGCCGATGACCAGGGTGCTCTGCTGCTGTCGTGCCTCTTCGAGGATGGCCGCGGCCCTACGGCTCGCGGCACGAATAGATGCGGCGGCGATCACGCTTCGCAGTACGAGTCCAAGCACGACGCCGAATAGAGCAAACAACACGGGGACGATCCCGTTCAAATCAGGCATGACTCTCTCCTGCCAGGCTGGCCCCGCGGCCTGGCTCGCGGTAAATAGGTCACAAATCCAGCCAAAGGCTGGGGAGGAGAGGCTACGCCCACGCGCCAAATCGGTCAAACGCCCGTGGGGCTGAGCGTGACGCTACTCCCCTTCTGGGTCCCCCTCGGTCACTGGGGCCTGGGCTTCGGTCTCAACGCGCTCTCGGGCAAGGCGCCAGGAGAGGGCGCTCGGGAAGCCCCGTCTGGCGAGCCCCTGGGCCAGTCGCTGGACCTCGGCACGGGCGTCTCCGCCGCGTAGACGCAGCTTTGAGAGGGCGGCCCGCGCAGCGCGCTCCTCGGCCCCCTCTGTGTGCTCTTCGACAACGCGTAGGGTCGCCCCCCAGACCGGCTCCGTGCTGTGCGACTCCCCTGCTGCGCGCTGCGCCAGCAGCCGCTGTGCGAGCTCGTCATCGATGCCGCGACGCCTCAGCTCTTGCAGGAGCGCACGGTCGCCACGTTGCCGGGAGCGGTCGCGTGAATCGAGCAGTGCCTGAGCGAACCGCTCGTCGTCTACCAGGCCGATCTCAACCAGGCGCGCGACAGCGGCACGCACATGCTCTTCCGGGTATCCGGCGGTGATCAAGCGCTCTTCAAGGCTCTTGCGCGAGCGCGGTGCGCCGCTGAGCGAGCGTGCAGCCGCCTCCAACACATCGGAGGCTTCTGCCGCTGCTCGGCGGGCTTTCTGCGCTTCAGGGTCGCGGCGGCGCGCCACGACGATTCGTTACTCCGCTTCGGGAGCGACGGCGACTGGCACCTCAAGCGTTGTGGAGAGCGCACGCAGCTTCGCGTCAATCTCCGCCGCGACTTCGGGATTCGCCTTGAGAAACTCCTTCGACTGCTCTCGACCCTGGCCGAGTCGGACATCACCATAGTTGAACCAGGCGCCGGTCTTGGAGATCACATCGGCAGCAACACCAACATCAAGAAGGCCGCCAGCCATGCTGATCCCTTCGCCGTACATGATGTCGAACTCTGCAATGCGGAATGGTGCGGCCACCTTGTTCTTCACAACCTTCACGCGCACGCGAGAGCCCACCGCCTCGGTGGAGTTCTTAATGGTTTCAATGCGGCGAATATCGAGGCGCACTGAAGCGTAGAACTTCAGCGCACGACCGCCCGGAGTTGTCTCTGGGCTGCCGTACATGACGCCGATCTTCTCGCGCAGCTGGTTCGTGAAGAGGAGCACCGTGTTTGAACGGGCTACTGCACCGGTCAACTTACGGAGCGCCTGGCTCATGAGTCGAGCTTGAATGCCGACAAACGAGTCGCCCATCTCGCCCTCGATCTCGGCGCGTGGCACAAGTGCCGCAACCGAGTCAACAACGACAATGTCAACGCCGCCGGAACGAATCAGGGTTTCTGCGATCTCGAGGGCCTGTTCGCCGGTATCTGGCTGGCTTACCAGGAGCTCGTTCACGTTCACGCCTGTCTGTGCGGCGTACGCCGAGTCAAGTGCGTGCTCAACGTCAATGAAGGCGGCGACGCCACCGCGGCGCTGGGCCTCGGCGATGATGTGCTGGGCAATCGTGGTCTTACCCGACGATTCTGGCCCGTAGATCTCGCTGATGCGGCCCTTTGGAAGGCCACCAACACCGAGGGCGATGTCGAGTGAGATCGCTCCAGTTGGGATGGAATCGATTGCGAGACGCTCGCGGGAGCCAAGCTTCATGATCGCGCCGCGACCAAACTGCTTCTCGATGGTGAGGATTGCCGCGTCTACGGCTCGACTGCGCTCAGTGGAGGGCTTCCCCTCCTCCTTTGGCTCAACGGCTGCGCTCTTCTTGGATTCGCTCTTCTCTGCCATGGGTTACTCCTTATCTTCCGACGCTACAGCCCTTTTCTGCTGAGCTCCTCGCAGTCTGCCTGCCGCGGCGTACCGCGGCTGCATCGCACCGCGCTCTGGCACGGCGCCCGGCTCGTCGCCGGCTCCAAGTCGGGGGGTCCCCGGCCCCCCAGCCGCAGCCCGAAGGCGCGGCAGTTCAGCGGCGAGTGTACCCGACGCGATGGCTCTCCGAACCTCCCCCATGAAGGCGCTCATGTGGCGCAGGTTGTGGATCGTGAGCAGGCGGTAGGCCAGCAGCTCCTCGGCGCGGAAGAGATGCGCCAGGTAGGCACGGCTAAAGCGCCGGCAGGTGCTGCAGTCGCACAACGCATCGACGGGCTCCTGCTCATCGAGGTGCCGCGCGTTGCGCAAGTTGAGGCGCCCCCCGGTAACCCAGGCTTGCCCATTGCGGGCGACCCGGGCGGGCAAGACGGAATCGAAGAGGTCAACGCCGCGCAGGACGGCCTCCAGCAGGTCGACGGGTGATCCGAGGCCCATCAGATACCGAACGCGCGGGTCACCCTCGAGCGCGGTAACGGTGGCGTCGATGGCAGTGTTGCGCTGCTCTGGGGTTTCATCCCCCGCCAATCCACCAAGGTTGATGCCATCGAATGGAAGTGAGCGAATGTAGGTGGCTGATTCGGCGCGCAACTCGGGGTTGATCCCGCCCTGCGCAATGCCGAAAAGCGCCTGGCCCGGACGGTTGTGCGCTCGCAACGAACGAACCGCCCAACGATGCGTGCGATCCATTGCGCGGCGCACCTCACGGTCGGTACTCCCCTCTGGCATCACCGGCTGATCAAAGGCAACAGCGATGTCGGGGCCGAGCGCCTGCTGCACCTCAATCGAGCGTTCAGGTGTGAA
>JBIIGQ010000031.1:0-6585 GCA_044236365.1 Candidatus Limnocylindrus sp.
GGCCGCTGCTGCGTCGGAAGAGGTTCCCCGATGTTGATTGGATGCGCCCGATCGGCTTCACCACCTACTCCTTCCCAGGGATCGATGTGTACATCGAGGGCTTCAGCACGCCGACATAGGGGAGGTTACGGTACTGCTCGCCGAAGTCGAGCCCGTAGCCGACGACGAACTTGTCGGGGATCTCAAAGCCCATCCACTCCACGGGGATCTCGACGACGCGTCGCGCAGGCTTGCTGAGCAGGGTGACGATCTTCACGGAACGCGGGTTCTTCCCCGCGAGGTAGTTCGTGAGGTAGTTCAAGGTGATGCCGGTGTCGATGATGTCTTCAACGATCAGCACGTCGCGGCCTTCGATGGTCCCCGAGAGGTCCTTCAGGATGCGTACCGTTCCGCTCGACTCGGTGCTCTTACCGCCGTCGTACGACGAGACCTCCATGAGGTCGATCTGCACGTTCCCAGGAATGGCGCGCATGAGATCGGCAACGAAGACGATGGAGCCCTTCAACACGCTGACCAGAATGAGCGAGTCGTTCCCCGCATACGCGGCACCGATCTCAGCGCCGAGCTCGCGCACGCGCGCGTCAATCGCCGCCTCGGTAATGAGGACGGACTCAATGTCTTCGTGCGGATTCTGGCTCGCCGGCATGGTTGCTCCTCCCCACTTGACGCCCTGGAAGGGGCTTGTCGCTCTGCGGCTGAATCGTAGCATCGGAGCGTGATCAGATACTCTCAGGGGGTATGGCAGAACATATTGGGCACAGCTACACAAAAGACCGCAAGGTCCTGCTTAATCGGTTGCGCCGACTTGAGGGGCAGGTGCGCGGCATCGCGCGCATGGTCGACCGCGAGGAGTACTGCGTCGACATCCTGCAGCAGACCGCCGCGCTGCGTGCCGCCGTCGACGCACTTGGCCTCCTGATTCTTGAGGATCACATTCGCGGCTGCATGAAAGATGCGGCAGAGAAGGGTGATGCAGAGAAGTCGATTGAAGAGGTCCTCGACGTCGTGCGTCGCTCCATGGGCCGACCGGCACGAAGCGCAACGCCGAAGAGTGGAGCGAGCGACTGAGTCCCGACACGACACCTTCCGAACGCGCACCGCTTCCCACTGATCCGAGTGCGCTGCCGCCAACGGAACGTGACACGCTTGAAGAGCTTGCGCGACAACTTTCCGCAGCCTCACTCCCAGCACTATCGGAAACAGAGATCGCGATCTTTACCGCACACCTACGACTGCTTGATGCATGGAACCCGGCAATCAATCTCACGCGCGTCAGCGATCCGCGCGAACGCGCGACGCGGCATCTTCTTGATTCACTCGTAGCTGCGCCCCACATTGAGCGGCTCCTTCCCAACGGCGGAAAGATTGCCGACCTCGGATCTGGTGGTGGGTTTCCTGGTATACCGCTGGCGGCGCGCTTGCTTTCACACCACAGCAATCTTTCAATGACGCTTATTGAATCAATTGGAAAGAAGGCACGATTCCTCGAAGCGGTGACCGCAGCGAGCGGACTTGCGCCGCGACTGCGCGTTGCACATGCGCGCGCTGAAGACCTCGCACAAGGCGGGGGCGTACGTTTTGACGTGATCACGGCGCGCGCTGTTGCACCCTTGGGTGAACTCATTCGACTGACTGCTCCGCTTCTGACGCCAACGGGCTCGCTGCTTGCGTGGAAGCGTGCGAGTGACGAGTGGGATGCAGAGCTAGGCGCCGCCTCTTCCTTCATCGGTGCGAGCGCGATTGCGGTGGCTCCGGTGAACGCCGAGAGCCTGGCGGGGGCTCTCCTTGTGCGGGTGACCCCGCACGAATCGGAGCGGGAGAGAGCGCGGGTATAGGATTAGGCCACCCGTAATTGAAGAAAAAACCATTGGGAAAGGTGCAATGAGCCGCGATGACCTCTGACGATCAGAAGGCGAAGCCTGACTGGAGCGACAACGACACAGGTGAGGAGCTCTTTGTTGAGCCCTCCCCGGACCACCTCGTTGCATCGGCAGCAGGGAGTGCTCCGGTCCACGACCTAGGGAAGGCCACCACCGCCGCAAAGCGCTTCATCTTTGGGCGACCGATCTCAAACGCTGAGGAGGGCGAGGAGCGCCTCAGTAAGACCCTGGCACTGCCGATCTTCTCTTCTGACGCACTCTCGTCGAGCGCCTACGCGAGCGAGGAGATCTTGATCGTGCTCGCATCGGCGGGTGCCACCTATCTGGCGTTCGGTCCCGTCGTCGCGCTGGCCGTCGGCCTTCTTCTTGCTGTCGTGGCGCTCAGCTATCGCCAAGTCTGCTTCGGGTTCCCGAAGGGTGGTGGCGCATACGCCGTTGCCAAGAGCACGCTCGGCACTGGCCCCGCGCTCATTGCCGCATCAAGTCTTGTCATTGACTATGTCCTCACAGTGGCGGTCAGCACCGCGGCTGGCGTTGCCGCCATCACCTCGGCGCTTCCTGAGCTCTCACCGTTCCGTGTTGAGATGGCGATTGGCGCGCTCGTTCTTCTTGTTATCGCCAATCTCCGGGGGCTGCGTGAATCAGGGAAGCTGTTCGCCATCCCTACGTACCTATTCGTCTTTGGCGCGCTCGCGGTGATCGCTGTCGGCCTCATTCGCATCGCGCTCGGCGATCCAGCCGTGAACTGGAGCGAGGGAGTCACCGTCATTCCGCACAACGAGATGCAACTCATCTTGCCTTTCCTGCTGCTCAAGGCATTTGCTTATGGTTCTGTAGCGCTTACTGGAACAGAGGCGATTTCCGATGGGGTTCCTGCCTTTAAGAAGCCTGAGGCAAAAAACGCCGCTAACACCATGAGCATCATGTCGATTCTCCTTGCCACGATCTTCTTCGGCATCTCGCTGCTCGCGTTTGCGTTCGGTAAGGTTCCACAGGAGGTTGGTGGCGAAACACTGATGTCGCAAATCGCTCGGGCCTCATTCGGCGATGGAATCTTCTATGTCGTCTATCAAATTGCAACGACTGGCATCCTGCTCCTTGCCGCAAACACTGGATTCAACGGCGGGCCACAGCTCGCACGAATCGTGGCACGCGATGGGTTCCTGCCCCGGCAGATTGGGCAGCGGAGTGATCGACTTGCGTATGCTGGCGGAATCATCACGATTGCTGTTGGCGCCGTTATCTGCCTTCTTGCAACAGGCGCGATCGTCACCCTTTTGATTCCTGCCTACGCGATTGGCGTCTTCCTTGGATTCACGATTAGCCAGACCGGCATGGTGGTGCACTGGCGCAAAAACCGTGGGGCTGATTGGCAGAAGAAGGCGCTGCTAAATGGAGTTGGCGCAGTAGTCACCGGAGTTGTGCTTGTCATCATCACGGTTGCAAAGTGGAACGTTGGCGGTTGGATTATCTACGTACTTGTGCCGATTGGTGCTCTCTTCATGCTGTTCGTACGCCGCCGCTACAACCTGCATGAGCGTGAGCTGGCAATCAAGCCGAACCTTGTGTTTGATGCGCCACATCGACCACGAAGGATCATTGCCCCGTTCGGTGAGATCAACCGCTCGACAGTTCGTGCAATTACACTCGGTCGAATCCTTGAGGGCACAACCGGTGAGCTGACCGCGATTCGCGTCGTGTTTGACACCACGGAAGAGGCGGCGATTCGTGAGCGTTTTGAACGGCTCTTCCCTGGCGTTCGCCTCGTCACCGTAGAATCCCCATTCCGCGCCATCGTGGAGCCGATCTGCCACTACCTCGACGAGATTGAGGATGAAGATTCGCACCTGCCAGCAGAGCAGCGCCGCATCAACGTAGTGTTGATTCCCGAGTACGCCGGTCGACACTGGTGGGATCGCGTCCTACATAACGGCAACGGGAAGCGCCTTCGCGAGACGTTGCTTGGCCGACGCAACACGGTGATCCTCGACGTTCCGTACCGCCGCGACCTCGAGTAGGTCCTTCAGCGCTCCAGAAACCCCAGAAGCTACTCGCCCCTTACGGGGGCGTCACCGTCGCTAGACCTCCTACTCTGTGGATAACTCTCTTGACAATGGCATTGATAGGGTTGTAGCCTGTCTGGGTGTTGAAGAGCAGGGGTGCCGGCGTCGATCCAGCGCGGCCGGTCTACGTGATCAGCGTGGCCGCCAATATCGTTTCGGCCCATCCACGAACCCTACGGATCTACGAGGAGGAGGGCCTCATCTGCCCCTCCCGGACCGAATCGAACATCCGCCTCTTCTCTGAGAACGATCTGCGGCGAATCCTCTGGATACGTCACCTCACCCAAGACTTTGGGGTCAACCTCGCCGGGATCAAGCTCCTCTTCGAACTCGAGGAGCGGCTCGGGGAACGAATTTTGGAACGACTGTACGAAGAGGGTCAGGAACGGGAATCGAAGCGTACGCCGCAGGCTGCGGCAGGAAGGGGACGAGCATGAGTGAGCGAACCGAACGAGAGATTCAGGCAGATTTGGATGAGGAGCTCAACGAAGAGGAGCAGCTCGCCATTGACGAGGCTGTTGCCGCAAGCGACGACGACACGGTCGTGCCACGCGGGCGCGGCTCCTTCCCTCTTGTCCCCCTGCGCGAGATCGTCATCTTCCCCGAGATGGTTGCGCCGCTCAAGGTTGGCCGCGACAAGAGTGTCGCCGCCATTCGCGCTGCTGCTGCTGCCGGTGGCTGGATCGCCCTGGTCACCCAGCGTGAGCCAGAGCAAGAGGAGATCACCTCTGTTGACCAGCTGCATGCGATGGGCACGCTCGCCAAGATCGCCCAGGTGGTGAACCTTCCCGACGGCACACTGCGCGCCGTTGTGCAGGGTCAGCGTCGCCTCAAGGTGAAGTCGCTCGACACCACTGGTGCCGCGCTCATGTTGAAGGGCACCATCGTCGAGACGCCTGAGGTCACCGGCGTTGAGGTAGAGGCGCTGATGCGCAGCGTGCAGGCGCAGGTAGAAACGTACGTCACCTCTGGCGCACCGGTGCCACCTGAGGCGGCTGTTGCGGCCAAGAACATTAGTGATCCAGGGCTGCTGGCCGACATGACGGCCTACACCCCAGACATGACTACCGAGCAGCGCCAGGAGCTGCTTGAGACGATCGATGTGGTTGCTCGACTGAAGTACGTCGCGTCGTTCCTGTCGCGACAGATTGAGATTCTCGAGATCAAGGGGAAGATTCAATCGGACGTGCGATCTGAAATGGATAAGAGTCAGCGCGAATACTTCTTGCGCGAACAGCTCAAGGCGATTCAGCGCGAGCTCGGTGAAGAGGATCCGCAGCAGGCAGAGACGAATGAGCTGCGCGAAAAGGTCGAAGCCTCTGGCATGCCGGAGGAGATCAAGTCGCGCGCACTCAAGGAGCTTGATCGAATGAGCCGCATCCCTTCGGCATCGCCAGAGGTTGGTGTGATTCGAACGTACGTCGATTGGTTGATCTCAATGCCGTGGAACGTTGCCACAGAAGACCGCATTGAGATCAAGGAGGCGGCCAAGGTGCTCGCCGATGATCACTACGGCTTGGAGAAGGTGAAGGAGCGAATCATTGAGTACCTCGCGGTGCGCAAGCTCGCCCCACAGGTGAAGAGCCCAATCCTCTGCTTCGCCGGCCCTCCAGGAGTTGGCAAGACGTCACTCGGCAAGTCGATCGCTCGCGCGATGGGCCGCAAGTTTGTGCGCATGAGCCTTGGTGGCTTGCACGACGAGGCGGAGATTCGTGGGCACCGTCGAACCTATATCGGCGCACTCCCCGGCCGCATTGTGCAGGGGATCAAGCAGGCGGGAACGAAGAATCCTGTCTTCATGCTCGATGAGATTGACAAGCTCGGCGCGGACTTCCGCGGCGATCCGTCATCGGCGCTCCTTGAGGTGCTTGATCCTGAGCAGAACGCAACCTTCCAGGACAACTACCTCGAGGTGGAGTTTGATCTTTCGCAGGTGCTCTTCGTCGCCACCGCGAATCAGCTCGACACGATTCCTGCGCCGCTGCGCGACCGTATGGAGATCATCCAGATTCCTGGATACACCGAGGCGGAGAAGGTGCAGATCGCGAAGCGCTACATCCTGCCGAAGCAGCGCGAGAACCACGGCCTAACCGAGGCGCAGGCGATCGTTCCTGATGAGACGCTCGTGCACCTGATTCGTCACTACACGCGCGAGGCGGGCGTGCGTAATGCGGAGCGAGAGATCGCCACCGTGATGCGCAAGTTGGCACGTGGCGTTGCTGAGAAGAAGGGGCGTAAGCCTGAGGTTGATGCCAAGCGGCTTGCCACCTGGCTCGGGCCAGAGCGGCACGAGTACGGCGAGATGGATAACGACGATCAGGTCGGTTCAGCCACAGGCCTCGTGGTGACGCCTGTCGGTGGCGATGTGGTTACCGTCGAGGTTGGCGTCATGGAGGGGCGTGAGGAGTTGATCCTCACCGGCCAGCTCGGCGATGTGATGAAGGAGTCGGCGCGCGCCGCACTCACGTGGATCAAGGCGCACGGAGCGGAGCTTGGCATTGCGCCAGAGCGCTTTGAGAAGTCTGGTCTGCACATTCACGTGCCAGCGGGCGCAATTCCGAAGGATGGTCCTTCGGCGGGCGTGACGATGGCAACGGCGATTGTGTCGGCGCTCACCGGCATCCCGGTTCGTAAAGAGGTGG
>JBIIGQ010000001.1:0-60596 GCA_044236365.1 Candidatus Limnocylindrus sp.
CTCAAAGATGTGCAGCGGTAGGGCAACGCCTGGGAAGAGAACGAGTTGCAGCGGGAAGAGCGGGATCAGTTTCGGCGCGTCGCCGTTCTGCTCCAGGTCAGTGGCTGCAGGCCGAGGCCTGTCCCGCCGAATCCGCCGTGCGGAAGCTGGAGCCGCAGCCGCAGCCGCCAACAGAGTTCGGATTCTCGACGGTGAAGCCGGCACCCATCATCGCGTCAACGTAGTCAACGGTTGAGCCCTGAATGAGTGGGACGGCTTTCTCATCAACGTAGACGCGCACGCCGTTCGCCATGAAAACGCTATCGCCCGGATTCTCGACATCGTCGAGCATCATGCCGTAGCGATAGCCGCTGCAGCCGCCCGAAACGATATAGACGCGCAGGCCGATCAGTGGATTCGTCTCGCCCTTGGCGAGCTCGAGAACCTTGGCGGCGGCGTTATCGGTGAGGGCGAGAACGGGTGCTCCGGCTGGCGCCTCGTTGGCGACCTGTGGCTCCTGGTTCAACATCGCTCCTCCTCCGGCATCTGCCGCTGCTGTGACTGAGATTCTAGCGCGGCTACGCCTCGACGCGCTCTACCAACATGGCGATCCCCTGACCCACGCCTACGCACATGGCGGCGATCCCGTAGCGGCCGCCGCTGCGGCGTAGTTCACGAACGAGAGTGGTGGCCATTCGGGCGCCAGAGGCACCGAGGGGGTGCCCAAGAGCAATGGCGCCGCCATGCACATTTGTCTTCGCCGGGTCGAGCCCGAGCTCGGTGATACAGGCGACCGCCTGGCTGGCGAACGCCTCGTTTAGCTCCACGCGATCGATGTCAGCAACGGTGAGGCCGGTGCGCTCCAGTAGCTTGCGAATCGCTGGGATCGGGCCCGCGCCCATCACCGACGGGTCAACACCGGCAACCGCCGTGGCGACAATGCGTGCGTACGGCTTCAGGCCAAGAGCACGCGCGCGCTCCGACTCCACAACAAGGAGTGCAGCGGCGCCGTCGTTAATGCCCGAGGCGTTGCCAGCAGTGACCGTGCCATCGGCGGCGAAGGCGGGCTTCAGTTTGGCGAGTGCGGCGGCGCTCGTGTCGGGTCGCGGATGCTCGTCGCGATCAACAACGATCGGCGCACCGGAGCGCTGTGGAATGGAGACTGGCACGATCTCTTCGCCGTGGATGCCGCTTGTTGCGGCAGCTGCGGCGCGCTGCTGTGACGCGAGGGCGAGTTCGTCTTGCGCTTCGCGCGAAACGTGCCACTGGTCGGCAACGCGCTCCGCCGTCTCACCGAGCGAGATCGCTGGGTACTTTGCATGGAGCCGCGGATTCACAAAGCGCCAACCGATGGTGGTGTCAACGAGCTCGCGATTACCGCGCTCGAGCCCGCTCTCTGGCTTCAGGGTGACGAGTGGTGCGCGGCTCATGCTCTCAACGCCACCAGCAACGACCACTTCGGCATCGCCAACGGCAATCGCGTTGGCGGCGGCGGCGAGCGCTTGTAGGCCCGAGCCGCAGAGTCGGTTCACGGTTTGCCCTGGCACCTCAACGGGGTAGCCAGCAACAAGGAGCGCCATGCGTGCAACGTTGCGGTTGTCTTCACCAGCCTGATTGGCGCAGCCCAAGATCACGTCGTCAATATCGGCGGCGTTGATGCCGCTCCGGGCAACGACCGCTTCGAGCACCGTGGCGGCAAGGTCGTCGGGGCGCACGCCCGAGAGCGCGCCGCCGTAGCGACCGAAGGGGGTGCGCAGCGCCTCAACGATCCAGGCCTCCTTCAGGGGGCGGCCTGGGGTGCTGCTCTGGGAGAGAGGTGCGCTACTGCTCATGCGCTCAGTCTACGCCCGCCCCTCGGCTAGGATGGAGCCATGAGCGAGTCCCTCGTACCGATCGCCTCCGACCTCCCCCCGATCGCGACCAGCCTTACCCCTGGGCTCCCCACAGCGGCTGCCCTTTTTGACTTCGCCGCAGGCGCCGAGCGCCGCTTCCGCACCCTGCGCCTTCGCATTGAGGAGCGCTCGGTGACGGCCGCAGGTGAGAGCCTCGGATCCGTCGAGCTGCTGATGGACCGACCCCACGCCCGCGTCACCACCGTGCATCCACAGGGCGGCTACGAGGTCTGGATCACCGACGGCGCCGACGTGCGCGGCTACAACGCGGTGACCAACACCACGACGCGCCGACCACACCGCGCGGCACCCACCGGACTTGATGACCGCGGTCTTCCGCAGACTTCGCGCGTGCCGACCGATATGGGTCCGCTCCCCGGTAAGGGTTGGGCGACGAGCTTCGTTCGCCCAGGTTCGTTCTGCAGCAGCATCCTCGCCGGTGCCGTTCTCGGTGCCGTGCACGAGACAAACGTTGCGGGCCGCATTGCGCTCACTATTGAGGCCGCAGCGCCCCGTGCCGTTGCCCTTGATGGAGATCGCGCCGACTTCCGCTTCCGCGTCACCTTTGATCGACTCACCGGCGTCTTGCTTGGTGTTGAAGAGTTCCGCGGCGCACAACTTGTGCGCAGCGCACTTTGCACCGCGTTTGAAGTTGATGCATCAATTCCCGCCAGCGCCTTTGACCTCGAGCTCCCTCCCGACGTCGTGACGCTCTACTGAGCCGCCGATGAGCGAGATCGTTGGCCAGGCGCAACTAGAGAAGTCGGTTGCGCAACTCGTTGCGGCAAGCGACAGCCCTGAGCACATCGCGAAGCTGATCCCTGGATGCGACGGCCTGCACCGCATTGACGCAGAGCACATGGAGGGCCGACTCGCGACGCAGGTTGCTGGCATTCCTATTGAGGCTGCGATCTCGATTCGTCGCACCGTCGAAGCGCTTGATGGCGGCGTGACTCGACTGCATCTACGACTAAAGGTGCGCCCTGATATTGGCGGCCATGCGATCGTTGTTGCCCTCGTTGACTTGACCGAGGCGAGCGCGACCAGCAGCAACGCTTCGTGGCGAACCTCAACGGAGCTCGATCCAATGCTCGCCGTGATGGCGGGGCAGCGGGTGGAAGAGTACTTGCGCACGTCAATTGATCACCTGATCGCGGGGCTTGCGAGTTAGGCGTTCAGCGCCACCCAGATCGCAGCGAACACGATCGACGCCAAAGCCCCAATCATCAGCACCCATCCTGCACGGAAGAGTGCGCGTCCGCGGCTGATCGGCCACCAGGCAACAACCGAGCGCGAAATACGGAGCGCCGCTTCACCCATCGTCACAAACAGTGGAATGGATCCAATCAGCAGCGGCACTTTCACGATGCCGTCACTCCACTTCGCGCCAAGGTTCAGCGCGCTGATCACGATCGTTCCGCAGATGAGTGCGACGACGCTGAGGTAGATGTAGCCGCCGCGCAGTGGTGTTGGATCAGACTCCGGAACAAATGCAGGGAGTCCGTCGTCGGCAATTGGCACGGGCTGGCGATCAAGCTTGATCATCCCTGGCTCGTAGCGCTCGTCAACGAGCACGCCGCGCATCAGATCGCCTGCGTCTGGCGCCTCCTCTTCGGCACCTGGAAGTGCGTGGGGGAGTGCCTCGGCGCCCTCAATCTGATCCGGCCGAACGATGCGTTGGCGCTCGTTGCTCATCGTCGAGCGAGGAGGAATCCGACCACAGCGAGCACGATGCCGGCGACCCGCGTGGCAGTGACCGGAATAGCCGGCGCGCCGAGAAGGCCGAACCCGTCAATCGCCAGGGCGGCGCCGAGTGCGCCAAGGATGTAGATGAGGGTTGCCTCGGTTACGCCGAGGACTGGCACGGTGGTGGCAAAGCCAGTCACGATCAGGGCGCCGAACAAACCGCCGGTGAGCAGGAGGGGTGGCACCTTGGTTGCTTCAACCAGCTGTAGCTTGCCGCTCAACAGGGCGATCACGAGCAGCACCGCAAGGCCACCAATAAACGAGACGATGGCTGCGCTCACAGGATCGGTGCGACGCCCAAGTTCTGCATTCAAGATTGCCTGCACCGAAGAGCCGACGCCGGCGGCGAAGATGAAGAGTGCTAAGGCAATGAACTGCATGCGTCCCCCTCTATTGGATTGACCCGGACTACGAGTATTCACCGACTACTCGCCCTGGGCGCGGGTGAACCCCTCTTCACTGCCCCACACACGGAGCTTCTCCAGGTGTACCCATGGTGCAACGCCCGCCACGCGAGCGGCGAGAGCCAAGAGTGTCTCATCGGGCAGATCAGCACCGTCGGCGCGTGCCAAGAATCGTGCGCGAAAGAGGCCCGTTGGATCGAATGCCGGCGCGGCGTTCGGCCACACGACCGTCCCCTTACTCTCGATCATCTTGAGGGTGAGCTCCTGCCCCGCGAGCGCCGAGAGCTTGGCGCCGAGTTCGGCGGGGGCCATGAGTGACTGTAAGAAGAGGTCAAGGCCCACAACGCGCGCTGCGCCGACTTCGCGCTCGCGTGCCTCGCCGCTCGTCCAGCGTGCATGCGGCTTCACTTCCACAGGTCGTGGGCGGCTCGCCGCGGCTGGCACCGTTGTTGGGCGCGAGCCGAGGCTCTCAATAACGGCATCGGCAAATCCGCTCGTGCTCGTTGCCGCTTCAACGTCGCCGCCCTGCTGGCGCACTACATCTTGTGGCAGTGCCTTGCCGGCCTCAAGGGTTGCAAGCACTGCGTCCTCAACAACGTCAGCAAGATCGGTCTCGCCCAGGTGGCGCAACATCATCGTTGACGAAAGGATCAGCGCGGTTGGATTGATCACGTTCTTGCCGGCATACTTCGGCGCAGAGCCGTGTACCGCCTCGAAGATCGCCACGCCGTCGCCGTAGTTCGCGCTCGACGCAAATCCGAGGCCACCAACAAGGCCCGATGCGAGATCGCTAATGATGTCGCCGTGCAGGTTGGTAGCAACAACCACATCGAACTGCGCCGGATCTTTCACCATCTGGTGCGCGACGTTGTCAATGATCAGGTGGTTCGCCTCCAGCGACGGATACTCTTTGCCAAGGTCTTCACCAATCTGCTTGAAGAGCCCTTCGGTGAATTTGAGAATGTTCGCCTTGCTTGCGGTGGTGACCTTATGACGACCTTCGCGCAGCGCAAGCTCGTAGGCGAAGCGAATGATCTTCTCGGAACCGGTGCGGCTGATCAGCTTCACCGCCTGCGCCACGTCATGTGTCTGCAGGTGCTCGATGCCGGCGTAGAGGTCTTCGACGTTTTCGCGAACGATGACCATGTTGATCCCTTCGCCCTTGTAGCGCGTTGGCACTCCAGGGAGTTCGCGTGCAGGTCGAACGTTGGCGTAGGTCTCAAAGAGTTTGCGCAGCGTGACGTTGGCGCTCTTCTCGCCGAAGCCGACCGGTGTCTCGAGTGGCCCCTTCAGGGCAACGCGGGTGCGCTCAATGCTGTCGCGGGTGGCCTTTGGCACGCCAGAGGTGTCACCCTTCTTAAAGACCTCAGCACCAGCCTCAGCCTCCTCCCAGTCGAAGGCCACACCCGCCGTTGCGGCGGCGGCGTCGAGGACGCGCTTCGTGGCGAGGGCAACCTCGGGGCCGACCCCGTCGCCAGGGATCAGTGTGATGGCGTGGCGTCGTGGGGTGGTCATGCGCTCAGGATAGCGGGGTTAGCGTGAGGTGCTGGGGGCGGTGATCGGCAGGTTCACGTATCCGCGGAACTGGAAGCCAGGGCGGCGCACTGCGCCCGGAAGGAGGGTGATCTCGGGGAGCGCCTCCGCCAGCGCGCCAAAGAGAAGCTCGAGCTCTAGGCGAGCCAGCGGCGCACCGATGCAGAAGTGAATCCCGCCGCCGAACGAGAGGTGTGACGTCTCGCCACGCTCAATGCGGAAGGCGTCAGGGTTCTCGTACTTCTCGGGATCACGATTTGAGGAGCCGATCATCAGGCCTACCTTTGAGCCGCGGGGGATCTGCACGCCACGCACCTCGAATCCCTCGTCAAGGACCCAGCGCTGAAAGAACTGCAGCGGCGGATCCCAGCGTAGGATCTCTTCGATCGCGCTCTTCATCGGCACTGTTCCAGTGCGTAACAGCTGCCACTGATCTGGATGCGCAGCAAAGGCCGCCACCCCATTAGAGGCGGCATTCACCGACGCCTCGTGGCCAGCCATCAGGAGCACCATCACCGTAGAGATCACCTGCTCGTCGCTCAGGTGCTCGCCGTCAACGGTGGCGTCGATGAGGCCGGTGAGCAGGTCGTCGGCCGGCTGACGGCGGCGGGCTCGAATGAGGTCGGCGGTGTAGGCGGCAAACTCGCGCACGGCGAGGTTGGCGTGATCCTTCACCGCATCCGACGGTGACGGCTCATACATCGAGACCACGTCGTGGGAGAGGGCCAAAATGCGCATGCGGTCGGGCTCAGGAACACCGATCAGCTCACAGATAATCGTGAGGGAGAGCGGCTCAGCCAGATCCTGCACCAGGTCGAGGCTGCCGCGATCACGTGCGGCGGCGATGCGCTCGCTAATGAGGTGGCTCGCTGGTCCGCGCTGCGCCTCAATGGAGCGTGACGTGAAGGCGGTGGTGACGAGGCGGCGCAGCTTGGTGTGGTCGGGTGGCTCGAGGGCAATCATGTCCCAGCGCTCGAAGGCCTTGAAGTCAGCGTAGCGGTCGTCGCGCCACGGCTGTAGGTCGGCCTTGTCGCGGATGAACTCTTCCGGCGTGTAGCGCTGCGAGAAGTCGGAACCGAGGCGCTTGTCGCGCCACGCGGCATGCACGTCGGCGTGGTGAGTGATGAAGTGAATGCCACTCTGCGGTGAGTGCCAAACCGGCCCGTGATCCCGCAGGCGGGCGTAGGCGGGGAAGGGGTCGAGTGCGGTGGCTGGGTCGGTTGGGTCGAAGAGGAGGGCTGAGTCCGCCACGCGGTTATGCCCCGGCGGCGCGGTCTCGTGCGATCAGTAGGCGCAGGCCGTGGACGGCCGTGTCGATCACTGGATCAATGGAGAAGTTCTTCATCGATGCCTGTGACTCCTCATGCGTCATCGAGGGGCTCCCAACGCAGACCATGATGCCGCCCGCACGTGCGCGCAGCGTTGCCGCAACGATGAAGAGGGTGGCGGACTCCATCTCAGAGCTAATCGCGCCGCCGCCGATCCACGCCTTCCATCTTCGTGCGAGGTCGTCGGCCACCGGCATGCGCCCTGGCTCAACCTCGCCGTAGAAGGAATCTTTCGACTGCGCCACACCCACGCGGTGGCGCACGTTGCGCTCGCGCGCCGCATCGCGCATCGCCAGCACCACATCAAGATCGGCGACCGCGGGGAACTCCATCGGCAGATAGTGGCTGCTCGTACCCTCGTCGCGAATCGCGCCGCTGATCACGGCGAGGTCACCCGTCTGCATCCCTGGCTGCATGCCGCCCGAGGTTCCGACACGAATAAACGTATCGGCACCAATCGCGTGCAACTCTTCGGCGGCGATCGCCGTTGACGGACAGCCAATTCCAGTGGAGGTGCACGCGACTGGCACGCCATCGAGCTCACCGACCCAGGTGGTGTACTCCCGCTTCTGCGCGACAAAGCGTGGGTTATCAAAGCGCTTGGCAATTACCTCGACGCGACCAGGGTCGCCCGGCAGTAAAACGTAGCGACCAACGGCGCCCTTCTTTAGTCCGAGATGGTGAACGGTGCCGTCTGGCTCAAAGATTGCCATCAGGGTCTACGAGCTAACCATTGCGCGAATCGCAACCACGAACACACCAAAGAAGACCACGATGCCAAAGCCAAACATCAGTATGGCAACGATCGGGGCAAACACGAGCGGAGTAGAGGCTGACTGCCCCCAGTTCTGCAAACCGTAGATCGTGAGCCCAAGCATCACGACAATTCCTAGTAGCCCAATGAAGAGATCAAAGGGGCCGCTTGGGACTCGGCGATACGACGTCTTGACCCCCTTTGATCCGAAGGCGCGCGACTCTAGGCTGATCGCCAGCTGCTGCACGCGCTCGACCGCACCTGCAGCGACTGGAACGAATGACGGGACAATCGAGCCGAAGCCGGTTCCCTTCATGCCACGGGAGCGCTGCGCAGCGAGGACAAGTTGTACCTCACGCTGGAGTACTGGCACAAGTTGGAGTGTCATGGAGATCATGAAGTTAATGAGGTACGGCACGCGCATTCGCGCAAGCGAGGCGAAGAGGTCCGATGGGTGTGTTGAGAGGATCAACCCAAACGCAAGAATTTGGAACGAAGCGATGCGGAGCATCAGTGAGATCGCATGCGAGAGCCCCTCTCCATAGATCTTCATTGGGCCAAAGAAAACTTCTTGCGTACACGATGCGCCGCAAAGCACTGGAGAAAGCCCTTGGATCACGATAATTGACGCGGTGATTGGCGTAAAAAGAATCATGATTTTAAGCAGTGGCTTGATGGTCTTCGAGCTAACCGCAACCGCCAAGCCAAAAAGTAGCAGCCCGAAGAGTGGCAGAGGCTGGTAGGTCGTAAAGCAGAAGATGCCCGCAGGGATTAACCACGCGAATTTTGCCACTGGGTCAAGCCGGTGCATCCACGAAGTTCCACGCACATGGCTAACTGAGAAGCTTGGTCCATACATCAGGCGGCTCCCTTCTTGCCGAGCTCACCGGCGAGCTCATCAACACTTAGTGCAGCTGGCTTCCCTTTGCGACTCTTTAGTTGGAGCGAGATCTGCGTGATCTGTGGCGGAACAATGTGCGTTCGCGTCATCACTTCGGTGTTGCTAAAGACTTCTCGCGCAGTGCCATCAGCAATGACCTTCGCGTTCCACATCACGATCATGCGCTCGCTCACATCGGCGAGGAGTGGCATATCGTGCGACACGCAGATGACTGTTGAGCCCTGCTTCGTCAGGCGATGAATCAGGTCGTTAATCACCTTCGTGGTCTGATGGTCCTGACCAGTGGTCGGCTCATCAAGCACGAATACCTTTGGCCCCATGGTGAACACCGAGGCGATGCCCACGAGCTTGCGCAATGGGAAGCTGAGACGGTACGGATGCATCTCGCCGTACTGCTTGATATCGAAGAAGGCGAGCGCCTCTTCAACTCGGCGCTCCACCTCATCAGGTGGGAGGCCGAGGTTGGTTGGGCCGAAGGCAAGCTCGGCGCGCACATTCGTTGCGAAGAGCTGATGGTTCGGATTCTGGAAGACATAGCCAACTGTCGAGGACATCTGCTGAACGGTGTTGCTCGCCGTATCTTTCCCGTCCACCACAATACTCCCCGAGGTCGGCTTCAGAAGCCCATTCAGGAGTTTGGTGAGCGTGGTCTTACCAGAGCCGTTCTGGCCGACAATGCCAACCGCCTGGCCTTCTGGGATCTCGAGGCTAACGCCATCAAGTGCAAGCACAGCACCGTTGGCATACACGTAGCGCGCGTCGGTGACCTTGATCATTGGGCCGCTCATGCGCGGGCCTCTAGCCACGTAATGGCTTCGCCGGTCGTGACTGGCAGATTCTTTGCGCCAGACTTTGAGAGGGCGAGCGCGAGATCGGTCGCCTGCGGCACACGGATGCCAATCTTGGCGAGTTCGTCGCCACGTGAGAAGACCTCGGTTGGTGTGCCGATCATGACAATCTTCCCTTCGTGCAACACCACGATGCGATCTGCGTACGCAGCCAACACTTCGGATTCGTGCTCTGCAACGATGACGGTAAGGCCCTCTTCCCGATTCAGCTTTCGCGCAAGTTCAAAGACCTCCTCTTTGCCGATCGGATCAAGGTTCGACGTTGGCTCATCCATAAAGAGGATTTTCGGCTGCATTGCAAGGACTGATGCGATGGCGAGTCGTTGCTGCTGGCCACCGGAGAGTCCCATCGGTGAGCGCTCCTCAAAACCGGCAAGGCCGACGGTCGTCAAGGCTGCGCTTACGCGGGGTGGCATCTCCGGGTTTGGCACACCGAGATTCTCGAGTCCGAGAGCAACCTCTTCAGCGGCGCTGACCTGGCTCATTTGAAATTCAGGATTATCAAAGACAATGCCAACGGTGCGCGCCATTTCGCGCACCGGGGTAGTGGAGGTATCAAGGCCCTCAACAGTGACCTGGCCCTCGTAGATTCCCATGGTGCTTTGGGGGACGATGCCGTTGATTGAAAGGCCGAGCGTAGTCTTGCCCGCGCCATTGAGCCCCATGATGCCAAGATACTCGCCGCGCTTGATCTCAAGATTGATGTTGCTGAGCGCCGGGCGATCGCCGCTCGAGTAGGTGAAGCTCAGGTTCTCAATCTTGATGACGATATCTCCAGGCAATGGATCCTCCTACGCTATGTGGATCATCGTACTTGGCTTAGTGGTAAGCGAACCGCCCGACCGCACCCTGCGGTGCGATCGGGCGGCTGTCGCGCAACGCTGCGCGACGATGCAAAACTCAGTCTTTCGCGCGAATGACTGCTACGCCCGCGCCGAGCGTAAAGAGGCCAGCCAACACATTCATTGCTGCAAGTGTTGGAAAGGCCTGGTCTGGGGCGTCAATTTTAATGCTGCCGACCGCGAACGGAAGAACTAGCACAAAAATGCCCATTGCCAAGACGCCAACCGCTGCGGCCTCTCGAGGCCCAACAGTTGCTGGGCCAGAATTCTTTGCCATGATGATCCTCCTTAAGCGGCAGCGCCGGCTTGCTGAATTGCGATCAGCAAGAAGGCGATACCAACGGCGAGACCGATGAAGACGTACTTGAGCACGCCATTCTGGTCAGTCTTCGGGAGACCAACGCCAGCGGTGAGGCCGGACGGAAGCGCCTGAAGAATTGCCAAGCCAACGAACGTTGCGATGAGCTTGTCCGCGAACGAGCCTGGAAGGCCGCCGAGGAACGAAGCCTGAAGGGTGCCCAAGCCGGCAGCGCTAATCGCTGCGACGAGCGCATCCGACGAGTGCCCAGTGGCACCACCGAAGACGAACGTAATGATCGGAGCGGCCATCGCCTGCACGGCGATTCCGCAAACTGCACCCACGACGATGAGGCCGGGGAGCGACTTGCCGAGACCGAAGCTGCGAATGCCGTAGCCCCAAACGAGGGCACCGACGACGTTACAGAGTGCAAACGGAATACCGACAGGACCGTTAATCAACGAACCGGCGGTATTCGTGATGATTCCGGTGAGGGCGCCCCACCATGGTCCGAGCGCGACGGCTACGACCATGGTCCCGATCATGTCGAGGAAGATCGGCACCTTCACGATTCCAATAATGAATCCGCCCACGATGTTGAGGGCCGCCATTACTGGCACGAGGACCGCAACATATGAGAGCGGAATTCGCTGCGCGCCACGCGCCGCTGCTGCTCCTGACATCTCTGTTCCTCCCTTTCGCCGGTCTCCAGCCTGGAAGCCGACCTGTTTTGCCTTGGGTGACAACGCCACCCTTGGCAGTACAACCAAACGGCAACCCGCCGTTCACGGGAGGTTATGCTCCCTTAACCTTTTGTCAAGCCCCTGATGCGTCAGGCGCACCAGCCTCTAGGGCTGGCGCGTGGAGGCTTCGGGGTATGGTCTCCCCCTACGGGATCACGGGCCAAGGGCCCATAACGAGGAGGCATCCATGCGTGGGAAGTGGTGGTCGAACCCGATTCTGAGCTCCCTGACCCCAGTGGTTGAGGGTTCTGGGTTTGTTACAACGAACGAGGGGGAGGTTCGCCGGGTTGCCCAGTGGATGGCCGCCGAGGAGTTCCCCGACTTCCGCTCCCCAGCCCCAGCGGCGAAGAGCCCCTTTGACATTGGCACCGACCCCGACAAGAACACCGACCTGACGATGCTCATCACCATCCTGAACTTTGCCTTTACCGACTTCGCCACCTCTAAGAAGTTCGAGGTGACGTACAACGGGGTCCGTTACTCGGACAGTGAGGCGATGTTCGCCTGCCTGCATAAGGCGATCCTGGCGGGGCAGCCGATCCTCACCGGGCAGTGGGCAGCCACTGTGACCCGGCGCGACCTTGAGGAGCTCTTCCGCGGCAACATTGAGATCCCGATGCTCGATGAGCGAGTTGCGGCACTCAACACGGTCGGCGCCACCCTCACCGAGAGGTACGACGGGAAGTGGCACCGATGGGTTGCTTCGTGTGCGCCCGCCCTCTATTCGGGTGGCGATGGTCTGCTGGAGCGACTCGTCACTGAGTTCCCGCGCTTTGACGATGTGAGTGATTGGAAGGGGCACAAGATCCAGATTCAGAAGCTCTCACAGCTCGGGCTCTGGGGGCTTCATCGCGGACTCGCTCCGCTCGGTCGCACCGTGCTGAAGGATCCCGAGATGTGCACGGCGTTTGCCGACTACATCGTGCCCGTCGCACTGCGCACCATGGGCATCTTTGAGTACGAGGCATCGCTAGAGAAGCGCATCATGGGTGGCGAACTTATTCCGCGCGATTCACTCGAAGAGATTGAGATTCGCGCGCACAGCATCTACGCGACTGCGCTCCTCACCGACGAGGTCAATGCACGCCGGCCGGCCGATAAGCAGCTGCTGATTCCGGAGGTTGATTACCGACTTTGGAAGACGTACCACGCGACGCACTATCCGCACCACCTCACGCGCACGATCATGTACTAACTGTGAGTCAATCTCGCAGTAGCGTTCGGTCACGCACGCTCCCCTTCGCCGATGTGCTGTCACGACCCGGTGCTGTAGTCACAACCATTGGCGGACTCATAGCGCGGTCGCCAGTCTCGATGGTGCCGATTGGCTTGATTGCGATTGGAAGTGGTCCGTTTGGATCGTATGCGGTTGGTGGCGCAGCTGCGGGTGCCTTCTCTATTGCGAACGCTGTTGGCGCAACGTTGATTGGTCGCGCTGCAGACGAGCGCGGACATCGCCCTATGCTCCTGCGCACCTCCGTCGTAATGGTAGCCGGCGCCGTGCTGATCTCAGCGGTCGCGATCCTGTCTCCAAATGCGCTGCTTCTTATTGCCGCGTCGGCGCTCTTTGGTGCAGCCACTCCAGGGATGGGCTCCATCATTCGCGCTCGATGGACCTCTGTTGTACACACCGCGCCGCTTCGCATTCGCGCGATGGCGCTGGAGTCGGTGAATGATGAGGCGAACTTTTTAATCGGGCCGCCACTTGCCTCACTTCTCATCGTGCAAGGATTTGTTTGGGGGCCCGTTGCAGCAGCAGCGCTCTTCTTCGTGATCGGGACGATCATGGTGATCTCTCAGCGATCATGGGAGCCAGCGCTACATGAGCGCGACGCGGCAGGGATGCGCGGTGAGATTCGCGCTAACGGGCTGCTCATGCTGAGTGCAGCGGCGATCGGTGCGATTCTCGGCGCCAGCCAAGTGCTCCTCCTCGCATACTGCGCGGCGGTCGGTGCCGCTGCTGGCATCGCTCTTGCGCTCGGTCTCAACTCTGGGGCGAGTCTGGTGGGCGCGATCCTGATCGGCTCTAAAGCTGATTGGCGCTGGTCGGCGGAGCGGCGCTTCGCTGTGGCGGCAATCATTTTCGCGCTCGCCACGATTCCGACCTCTCTTGTTAGCGGCTATCTTCCGTATTTGATCGCCACCACGATTGCCGGATTCGGCATCGCCCCGATGTTTATTCAGCAGAACGCAGTGATCGCAGAGCGTGCTGGTGGGGCGGCGCGAAGTGGTGCGTTTGCCCTCATCGGCGGAGGTGTCGTCTTTGGAATTTCAGCGGGCTCTGCAGCGGGTGGCGTTGCGATCGATGCCTTCGGAGCCTCCGAGGCGCGCCTGATCTTGATCCCGCTATCGCTCGTTATGGTGCTCCCGATCCTGCTCGGAGCTCAGCGCGCCGAGAAGCGTCCGACCCGCTCAGCAAAGCGCTGAAGAAACGCCTCGCCGTCGCCCGCAATGGCGACGCGACTGTTCGCCGGGGTGTTCGTGCGCCCCCGCACATCCACAAGTAGATCGCCTTGGGTGATCCCCTCGCGCGTCTCAACGACGCTCGGCGCACTCACGATGGTCGCCAGCGCCGCATCGAGCGCCACAGCCACGGTGAAGGCATCGTGAATGTGCGACCCTTCGATCTTGTCGTACTGCAGGTGAAACTCGTCGTAGAAGCGCAGCGCCTCATCAATCAGGCGCAAGACTGGGTTGAGCGTGGCATCACCACGCTGTGCGCCAGCACGGCCTGCTACAGCAACGAGCGCCGCCCAGTGCGGTGGCCGAATGAGTGCCGACTCCGTGGCATCAAGCGGCAAGATCAGCGCTGGTCGGCCCGCGGCGGCGCAGGCGCGAATCACCTCGTCAAGCGCTTCAGGGTCACACCAGGCGTTCCACTCACTGCGCGCGCCAGTGTTCCCTGGCGTCGAGATCGCACCAGTCATCAACACCACGTCGTGCACGAGTGCCGGAAGTTCAGCATCTAACCGGAAGGCGGCGGCAATGTTTGTTGCAGGGGCACAGCCGATGATCGTCACCGCTCCAGGGTGGCGCCGCACCTCGGCGACGATGCGCGCGGCGGCTGCGTTCGTGCCATCGGTGGCTGGCGTGCTGAGCGCGCGTGATGGCTCAGGTAGAACCGCGTAGCCGAGGCCTGTTGGTCCGTGTGTCTCTGGGGTTGTGACGAGCGCCTTAACGAGTGGTGTGCGAGCGCCAGCAATCACGTCAATGTGTGATGCACCAGCAACGTCAAGCACGCCGCGCGTGTTGCGCACCACAGCTTCAAGGTTGACATTCCCGGGCGCGCACGTTGCAACGAGCAGCTCAGCATCGGGCGATGCGAGTGTGTAGAGGAGCGCCATGGCATCGTCAATGCCCGTGTCGACATCAAGGATGAGTTTGCGCTGTGGCATGCGCGCGAGCGCTACTTGATGCGGCCGGCGGCGCGATCCGCTGCGATGAGCTTGCGCAGACCTGCGATCGACGTGTCAATTACACGATCAATTGATGAGTCGGCGAGCTCTGCCTCTGTCATTGGCCGCTGGTCTGGGTTGCCGAGAATCAACATGGCGCCACCGGCGCGCACGCGCAGCGTTGCTGCAACGATGAAGAGCGTTGCCGCCTCCATCTCGGAGCAGATCGCGCCGCCCGCCATCCACGCTTTCCAGCGGCGCTGCAAATCATCGGCGATCGGCATGCGCTCTGGGTTGTGCTGACCGTAGAAAGAGTCCTTCGACTGGGCGATGCCGACGTACCAAGGGAAGCCGCTCTCCTTCGCCGCCTCGCGCAACGCGAGCGTCACATCGAGGTCGGCAACGGATGGGAACTCCATCGGAAGATAGTGTCGGCTGGTGCCCTCGTCGCGAATGGCGCCGCTGATCACGCCGACCGAGCCCGGCTTGATGTGATGCTGCATAGAGCCCGACGTGCCGACGCGAATGAAGGTGTCGACGCCAATGTCAGCGAGCTCTTCAACGGCGATCGCCGTGGAGGGGCAGCCGATGCCGGTGGAGGTGCAGGCAACAGGCACGCCGTCGAGTTCGCCCGTCCAGGTGGTGTATTCGCGGCGGCGCATCAGGAACTTCGGGTTGTCGAAACGGCTAGCGATCACCTCAACGCGATCTGGGTCGCCAGGGAGCAGCACGTAGCGGCCGACTTCGCCCTGCTTGATGCCGATATGGTGCTTGCGGCCGTCGTCCTCTCTTGCTGCCATCAGTGTGCCCCTCCCACTAGATACGGTGCGGCGAGATTTGCCGCCTCTTCCTTCGATAGGTAGCTGCTCTGGGTTCCTGGCTTCTGCACACTCTCTGAGGCACAGGCTACGGCAAGTTCTACCGCCCGAACAGGGGTGAGGCCACTGGCGAGACCGAACGAGAAGGCGCCGAGAAACGAGTCGCCCGCCCCGGTCGTGTCGACGACCGTCACCTTCGGCGCACTCACGCGCTGCAGGGGCTGCCCGCGCTCGGCGATCGCGGCGCCGTGACCACCAAGGGTCACCAACAGATTGACGCCGCTCTTCGCTGCAGCGGCAAGGATGCGCTCATCGGCACCATCGCCAATTGCTGAACCACCAAAGAGTGTGGTGAATTCCATTTCGTTTGGTGCGAGCCAGTCAGAGACGGCGAGGAGCTCAGGGTCGATGGGCGCCGCTGGGGCCGGATTCAGCAGGGTGGTGATCCCTGCAGCACGTGCCGCGCGGAAGGCCGCGAGCGTCGTGGCCTGCGGAATCTCAAACTGGCCAACGACGATGGTTGGTTTGAAGTCGCGCACCGCCGCCTCGGCGACAGCAGGGTCGGTCTCGTTGTTAGCGCCGGGCACGATGATAATGCGGTTGATCCCGTTCGCGTCGACCCAGATTGGCGCAACGCCGCTGGAGCCTGGAACGGTGCGCATCCAGCGCGTGTCGATCCCCTCTTTCACGAAGTTCGCCAGATGCGAGGCACCATACGCGTCGTCACCGACGGCGTTGACCATGGCGACGGGGGCACCGAAGCGTGCCGCCTGCACCGCCTGGTTCGCACCCTTACCGCCGAAGCCCATCTGGAAGCGATCGCCCACCAGGGTCTCACCCGCATTAGGGATCACCTTGGCGTACGAGATCAGGTCCATCATGGTGCTGCCGACAACGAGAATCCGTGCTGTGCTCACGTTCGACGCAACTCCTTTATGTCGGGCGGTGATGCCCGGTTCAGCCCACCGATCGGCGAGAGAAGGATGATGCCCCTAATTGCCCTTGAGCGCACGGTGTGACTCGCGTGACGCACCGAGTGGGCGTGCCGCTCGGAACCTAGCGCATGCGGATCTTCTGCTTTGCGATCTTCGGGGTGCCAGCTGGTAGTCGACGGTTCTCAAGCCAGACCACGATGCCATAGAGCTTGCACGCCACGCAGATACCGGTGATCGCGAGGAACGACTGCAGAGCAGCCACAATCACTACCAGCGCGACCGATACGACCTCTGCTGCGAAGAGCGCTTGCACGATCACGCCACCAAGAATCATCGTGCCGCCCATCACCTGCGCTAGCCGTAAGCCCGGAACGGGCTGAAGATCGGCTGGCTTTGGTGCAGCGATGACGCCGCGCTCGCGCAGTATGCGGAACGGGAGACCGAGCAGGCTGACGCGCAGGCCGGTGGCGGCACTCAAGAGCATGGCAAGGGAGATTGCCACGATCAACCCAACACCAATCTGCTGTGTAGTTGGTTGCTGGTAGAGATAGGTGGCGATAAGTAGCAGCACCACGCTCAGTGCTGCGCCGGAACGGAATCCTCGTGAGTCGGTCATCTGTGACATGTGTGGCACCTCAGGCTGAATTGATGTGGCGGCGCGTGATGCGCCGATGGAGCCTGATCGACCGGAGCGGGCGCTTAGCGGGCGAGCGGTCGCAGGCGGGGAACATGCGAGCGTTGACAGATCGACGGCTCACCTGCGACCGATGCAATTAGCTCTGCTGCACTCATGGCTGCCATCGTAGCGTGGTCGTTCCCGACTTACTTACTGCTCAGGCTTGCAATAGCCTTCTGCGCGGTCTCAAGTCCGAGCAGTGCGCAATGAATACGCGTGGGGCCAACCTCAACGCCAAGGAGCTCCATCACGAAGGGGCTGGTGAGCGCCAGGATCTCAGCGGCACTCTTGCCGCGCAGCTCGTCGGTAATGAGCGAGGTGCCAGCCTGTGAGATGGCGCACCCGCGGCCCATGAAGGCGACGTCGGTGATGATCCCCGCCTCATCGAGTTGCAACTGCAGATTGATGACGTCGCCGCAGTTTGGGTTGCGCCCCTCAAGGCTGACGCTCGGCGCGGTGAGGGTTCCCTGGTTATGCGGACGACGATGATGCTCGAGGATCTGCTCGCGGTAGAGGTCGTCCATGCCGCCCATTGATCAGCCCTCAAAGACCGTGCGGGCCTCGCGTAGGCCGACAAAGAGTGCGTCGAGGTCTTCATGTGTGGTGTATGGGGCAACGCTCACGCGCGCCGATGAGCTGAGTTCGAGCTGCTCGTGGAGCGGCTGCGCGCAGTGGAAGCCGGCGCGAATAGCCACGCCGCGGCGGTCGAGGATCTCGGCCAGGTCGTGGGCATGAATGAGTTCGCTCGAGAAGGCCACCACGCCAGCGCGCTGGGTGCGGTCGCGTGGGCCAAGGATCCGAGCGTCAGGGAGCACCTCGGGGAGCTCGCGAATCACCCGCTCGATCATGAGCGCCTCGTGGGCGTGGATCTGCTCTCGGCCGAACTCGTCAAGTAGATCGCACGCGGCGGCGAGGGCCACGGCGCCCGAAGCGTCGGGGGTACCAGCCTCAAATCGCTGCGTTCCGGTCGTGAAGTCGGCATCGCGAAGGCGCACGCTGTGGATCATGTCGCCGCCCGTCTCAATCGGCGCCATCGCGTCAAGTAGATCTGCGCGGGCCCAGAGCCCGCCGCCAGCGAAAAGACCGCCCATCTTGTGCGCGCTGAAGGCGTAGAAGTCGGCACCAGTATCGGGAATAGAGACGGGCATGTTGGCGACCGCCTGGCAGCCGTCTACGGTAACGAGTGCGCCAACGGCGTGCGCGGCGGCAGTGATCTCTTTCAGCGGCGCAATGGAGCCGAGTACGTTGGAGACGTGCGCGATCGCGACCATCTTCGGCTTCAGCTTCATGAGGGTGTCGAGTCGATCCCAGAGAATCTCGCCCGTCACATCATCAACCGGAATGAACTCAAGATCGGCATCCATCTCGCGCGTAATCTGCTGCCACGGAATCAAGTTGGCGTGATGCTCCGCCTCGGTGACGAGCACCACATCGCCGCGTCGAAGGTTCGCCTTACCCCACGATCGCGCCACCAAGTTCAGCGCTTCGGTGGCGCTGCCGAGCATGACGAGTTCGGCTGCAGGAACGTTCAGATACGTAGCGATGCGTGCGCGCGCCGCCTCATAGCCATCGGTGGCCATCTGCGCCAGTGTGTACGCGCCGCGATGTGGGTTCGCATTCGCGGTGAAGAGGAACTTCGACACCGCATCCACTACGCGCTGTGGGCGCTGTGCCGTTGCGGCGCTATCGAGGTAGTGCAGCGGCCGACCACCCGGTTGCGTCTTGAAGATTGGATATTCGGCGCGAACCTTTACGGGATCGAGTGTGCCGTCAGCGTTATGCCAGGCGCCCATCTCTCGAACCAATCTCTCCGCGCTACGCCGACGGCGCTGGTGCAGCGGTTGGCGTTGCCGCCTCGTCTGCAGTTGGGTTGATGCCGTTCTCAGCAAGAATTGGTGCGTACCCCTCGCGCTCCAAGCGGTGCGCAAGATCTGGACCGCCTGATGCCACGATGCGACCGCGCGCGAGCACGTGCACGAACTGTGGCTTCAAGTAGTCAAGGAGCCGCTGATAGTGCGTGATCACCAGCACGCCAAGCTCTGGTGAGAGCATCGTGTTCACGCCTTCAGCAACGATGCGCAGCGCGTCAATGTCGAGGCCAGAGTCGGTCTCGTCAAGGATCGCCATCTCTGGCTTCAGCAACGCCATCTGCAGCATCTCAAGGCGCTTCTTCTCGCCGCCCGAGAACCCGTCATTCACGTAGCGCGTCATGAACGCCTCGTCCACCTTGAGCTGCGTGAGCTTCTCCTTGACGAGTTTGCGGAACTCGCCCATCGTCATGCCGCCCTTCACTGGGTCCGACGGATCGAACTCAGGATCGCGCACTAGGCCAGAGCGACGTGCGTTCATTGCGGTGCGCAAGAAGCTTGCAACGGAGAGGCCCGGAATCGAGGTTGGATACTGGAAGGCGAGGAAGAGGCCGAGTCGCGCGCGCTGGTCGGCGCTGTAGTCGAGAAGATTTTCGCCCTTCCACGTCACGCTGCCCGAAACGATCTGATAGCTCGGGTGTCCCATCAGCGCGTAGCTGAGGGTCGTCTTGCCGGAGCCGTTCGGCCCCATGATTGCGTGCACTTCGCCCGGCTTGATCGTGAGCGAGATCCCCTGAAGGATGTGCTTGCTTGGGTCGCTCGACGGTGCGACGACGAGATCCTTGATGACCAGATAGGCGTTCTCACTCATGTGCGTCTCCTCTCACTCAGTGCTTGGTTGGATTACTCAGGGCGATTGGTGAACCCGGCTTGGCAAGATCAGCGAGGGTAAATGAATCGAGCGCCTCGTTGACCGAGTCGCGCACGCGGCTCCAGAGCTGGGTGACAGTGCAGTTGCCGGCGCGGTTGCAGGAGCTCCCCTCTTCGGCGAGGCAGGCCATCGGCACGATGGGGCCTTCAAGCGCCTTGAGGATTGCACCCATGCGCACCTCGTTCGCTGGTCGGGCGAGGCGGTAGCCGCCGTGGGCGCCGCGCTGGCTGTCGATGATGCCCGCGTCGCGCAGGCCGCCAATGATCTGCTCGAGGTAGGCGCGTGGCAGATCTTCCTGCTCGGCGATGTCTGTCAGCGAAACCGGCTCACCGTGATCCATGCGGGCAAGGGCGACCATGAAGCGCACCCCGTACTCACCGCGCGTGCTGAACGCGACGGCGCCGCTGCCGTGCAGGCCGCGGGTGCTGAGTTCCTGGTGTTCGGTCAATGCGCCTCCTAGGGGGATATCTGACAGGTTTTGTCGGAGTTCAGATTACCCTATCCCCATGAGCCAAACCCTTGAACGACTGATCCGCCTCTCGAACGCCCTCCCTGCGGGATTTACGGCGCACCCCTGCGACGTTGAGCGTGATGTTGCCGAACTGGTCGCCCTGACCAACGCGAACTACCACGCGGTTGGGTACCCGCTGCTGCACAGCGAGGGCGATCTACGCGAAGACCTCACGAGCTTTGGCATGGACCCGGCCATCAATACCATCGTCGTTCGGGCGCCGACTGGAGCGATCGCCGGGTGGGCCTGGGCGATCGGCGACACGGATTCAGAGAAACCACGCGCCTACCTTGATGGGGATGTGCACCCACTCTTCCATGGCATTGGACTCGGTCGCGCCCTTCTTGGGTGGTCGCGGGATCGTGCGGAAGAGATGCTCGCTCCGTTCCCTGGCGCAACCATCCAAGCCCACTGCGTTGAGCTTGACCAGCGCGTACAACGACTTTATGTTGCCGCCGGCATGCGACCGATTCGCTACTACTCCGACATGCTGCTGCGCTTCGCCGACCGCCCAACCAGCAGCAAGCTGAGCGATGCGCCGATCCCTGCCGGCTACCAGTCACTGGCGATTGCCGATGTCAACGTTGAGGCGCTGCGTGTGCTGAAGAACCGCTGCTTTGCCGATCACTGGGGAAGCTCATCAATGTCGCCCATCGAGTGGCAGGAGTATCTCGCGGCAGAGTCGATGCGGCCGGCGCTCGGCGAGGTGATCGCTGACGCGAGTGGTGAACTTGTGGCCTATCAACTCACCGGCGCGTTCCCGCAAGACGCCAACACCGTTGGCCACGTGCTCTGGGTGAACAACCTCGGCGTGCATCGCGAGCATCGCAATCGTGGGCTCGCTCGGCTGCTGCTGGAGCGACATCTGATTCGCGCACAGGCCGATGGCTACGAGGGGTCAATGTTGGGTGTTGATGCTGCGTCACTCACGGGCGCGAACAAACTCTATGAAAGCGTTGGATACAAACACCACTCCGGCGCCGTGCGCTACATCCTTGGCGACGCGGAGTTCTCCTAGGGAGTTCGCTAGTCTCGAACGGGCGTCTGCGAAACGGATCGCGTAGCCGAGGCCTCGAGCTTCTCCGCCTGGCGCGCGAGCAGCCAGAGCAGATCGGCGAGGCGATTCAAGTATGCGAGCAGGTGTTCGCCCGGAAGCAGACCTTCGCGGCCGAGTGTG
Source organism: Candidatus Limnocylindrus sp. (assembly GCA_044236365.1). Lineage (GTDB taxonomy): Bacteria > Chloroflexota > Limnocylindria > Limnocylindrales > Limnocylindraceae > Limnocylindrus. The sequence continues at coordinate 21,520 of JBIIGQ010000001.1, forward strand.
ACGCACCAGCGCTCTGCACGACGAATGATCGTGCGCGCAAGTTCAATTGCCGACGACGCCTTGCTCGAACCTGGGATCACGAAGTCCTTCGGGAACTCGATCACCGCTTCGGTGGCGGCGAGCAGCGCGTTGATGCGCGCCAGCATCTTTGGTGAGACCTTGGTGCGCCCCTCTTCGAGACGGTTCCATGCGTCTGGATTCGTGGCGAGTTCAGCGCCGATCACAAAGAGGTCGCGCTGAATCGAGAGAATCGTTTCGTCGAGCCCGGCAATCCCCTCGCCGGTGAGTCCGATCAGTTCGGCGCGCGCCATGCCGAGTGCGGCGGTGGCTTCGTCAATGGTGCCGTACGCCTCGGTGCGCACATCATCTTTCGAAATGCGGTCGCCACCAAAGAGGAGACCGGTGGTACCGGCGTCACCCTTGCCGGTGGCGACCTTGCTTGGTGGCAGCTTCAGTTCGTCGCTCACCAGGCGAGACCCGCATCCTTCGGATCCCAGCGCTCAGCGAGCAGTGTGACCTTTACCGGATGCTCGAGCACCGATTCGGCCGCCTCTTTTACCTGCGCGAGCATCGAACCCGCGTATGGGCAGAACGGTGTGGTGAGGATCATCTTCACTTCGGATTCGGTCTCGCCCACGAGCACCTGGCGAATGAGGGCAAGCTCCACCACGTTCATGCCGATCTCGGGGTCAACAACCGAACGAAGCGCATCGAGAATGGCGAGTTCAGTGGCACGCTTCTGCGCGTCAAACGGCGTGATTGGGGCGAGTGTCTCTTCAGTCACGCGAGGGCCAACTCTGCAGGTGTGAGGTCTGGACCCTTGAGTGCGCCGTTCGCGTCGAAGAATTCGGCGTAGTGCTCGCGGTTCGCCGCAGCGAATTCGTACGCACGTGCAATGCCGACGATGCGCAACTCTGGCATCTCTTTCAGGAGCTGTGCGCCGTCAAATCCGGCTGCGCGCAGTTCAAGCAGTCGTCGAACGGTGAGGCGTGTGCCGTACAAGAATGGCTCGCCGTTCATGACGAGCGGGTCGGTGTGCACCCACTTGATGGTCATGGTTAGGCTCCCTTGTAGATGGCGGCGAGGATGCGGTTGCGCTTGCGCATGTCGCCTCCGAGTCGGCGGTGCCACTTCAGTACGGCGATCCCTTCGAGGAGTGCGCGATCGGCGAAGGTGGCGGCCTCACCGGCGAGCACCGTGGCAACGGCGATGCGCAGACCCTCGTACAGATCGGTGACGTCATCCATGGAAATGCGACGGCGGCGCCAGGTTGGCGTGCCGTGTTCGGTGAAGCTCTTCAGTGGGGTGATGCTGCCAGACGCGACGCTCTCGGCGAGCTTCTCGAGCACCACCTGGCCATCACGCATCAGGTGGCGCAGGCCGATGTCGCCGACGCGGTCGCGAAGTTCAGGATTGCGCTCAACGGCGGCCACGATGGCGCGGCCGGCGAGCTGCTCCCACTGGGCGGTGAGCGGCGCAACGGCGCTCGGGAACCCGGCGGTGTGGTCGAGGGGTCGGGCGCCGTGCAGTGGGTGACTCATGTGGTGAAGGGTACCATCGCGCCCCGCAAGGGAGCCCGCTACCAGAGGTCGTCGCCCTCGCCCTTTACCGGCGTTCGCGTGCGATTCAACGCGTGGTCTTCGTGCTCACTCGCCGCCTTACGCGCCGCATCGATTGCCGCCTGGAGTGCTCCCGCGCCGCCGACCAAGCCGTGCGGCGCCTCGAAGAGGTGGTCGGGAAGGCCCGCCTTCTCGTCGCGCGCGCGGCCCTTCGTTTCGCCAAGGAAGGGCATGCCGAGTCGCTCCACCGCGTCGAGCGAAGCGCGCAGCACCGCACCCTTGGCGGCCACCACGGCGCGCACCTCGTCGGCCTCCTCTTGCTCGCTAATCTGTCGGCCGCGCAGTGGCTGCGCAATGCGCCCCACGTCGAGCCAGGCCTGGTGGTAGCGATCCATCTGCCCCCATGCTGACGCCAGTAGTGCGTCGCTTGCGGCGAGCCAGGTGTTCAGCGCCGCGCGCGAAGGAGCGCGCGCAATACGATCGCCCTGATCGATCAGGTCTTGCGTCTGACGAACGAGATCTTCGCGCTTCATGCGCGGTTAGCGATCGCCGGCGGCGCGGTCGTTCTTGGCGAAAGCCGTCAGTTCGGCGCGGCAGGACTCGTGTGCCTTGGCAACCTGGCGCTCGAGCCAGCCTGTCATGCGCGGTGAATCTTCGAGGGTAACCACGGGGCCCTGATCGCCATCCTCCACAATGAATCCGGTCGTGGTGCGGAAGTCGCTGAACCAGTTGGCCTGCAGCTGCAGCAACTCGTCAGCCACCACGCGGCGCTCAAAGAGCCAATCAAGGTGTGCGGCGTTCAGCGCGTCGGCAATGTCGGCGAGTCGCTCACGAGCGCCACGGCCCCGACCCAACATGAGTGTGGCGACACGCACTGCCGTAAATGGCGAGCGCGCCTCGGCAATCACCGGCGGCCAAGGGAGCGGAAGTGTGGCGTTATCGGGCTTGCTCATACGGTCCAGTATCGCACCGTCGGAAGCGCGAAGAGTTAGAGCAGCTCTCCGTGCGCCGCGGCGCTCGGCTCGCCCTCTTTCGGACGTGGCTCAGTACCTGCTGGGAGCACCTCAAGCGGTGCGCGTGATGTGCCCTCAACGGCACCGCCGATGCCGAGTGGCTGCCACTTCGATGGGTCCTGCAGGCGATGCGCCTCGGTGTTGCCACGGCTGTGCATCTCGGCGTGGCCCTTCGGCTCGATCCACATCTCGTGACCGGCGAGTAGACCGAAGATGCCCTCTTGGCCTGGCTCGGGTCGCGACGCGCGGCAGTCTGGGCACTTCGCCGCGTCGTGACGCGTGTAGTGCTCGGGCTCTTCGTAGGTGCTGATGTAGCCCTCGTAGTTGCGCAGCACCACCTTGTGGTCGCTGTACGAGATCAGGTAGTTCGGCATCACTGGAATCTTGCCGCCACCACCTGGTGAGTCAATGACGTAGGTCGGCACCGCGTAGCCGCTGGTGTGACCGCGCAAACCCTCGATGATCTCGAGGCCCTTACCCACTGGTGTACGGAAGTGGCCAGACCCTTCGACCAGGTCGCACTGATAGATGTAGTACGGGCGGATGCGATTCTCGACGAGCTTGTGCACCAGCTTGCGCATGATGTGCACGCAATCGTTGACGCCCGCAAGAAGCACCGACTGATTGCCAACTGGAATGCCGGCGCGCGTGAGCTTGTCGACGGCGCGTGAAACCTCTGGCGTGATCTCCTGCGCGTGGTTGAAGTGCAGGTTCATCCAGAGTGGGTGGTACTTGGCGAGCATCTCGCAGAGCTCGTCGTCAATGCGCTGTGGCATGAAGACCGGCACGCGTGAACCGATGCGAATGATCTCGATGTGCGGAATGTCGCGCAGGCCGCGCAGGATCTTCTCAAAGAGCTTTGGCGCAAGGGTGAGCCCGTCGCCACCGCTGATGAGTACGTCGCGCACCTGTGGGGTGCGGCGCAGGTAGTCGAGCTGCGCTTCGTGATCCTTGCTGTTGAAGTTCTGGGTTGGGTCGCCCACGATGCGCGATCGTGTGCAGTAACGGCAGTACGAGGCGCACTGCGTGGTGACGAGCATCAGCACGCGGTCGGGGTAGCGGTGCACGAGGCCTGGCACTGGGGAGTGACGGTCCTCGCCGAGCGAGTCTTCCATCATGGCGGTGAAGGCCTGCTGCTCGGAGCCAACCGGAATCACCTGGCGGCGGATTGGATCGTTCGGATCCTTCGGGTCGATCAGGCTGATGAAGTACGGGGTGATGTCGACGCGGAACTTCCCGTCGGCGGAGAGGCCTTCGCGCTCGTCGTCGGTGAGCTCGAGGATCTCACCGATCTCTTCGAGCGAGTTGACGCGGTTGCTGAGCTGCCAGCGCCAGTCATCCCACTGCTCGTTCGGCACATCAGCCCACTTCGGTGCGCGACGGCTGCGGAGTGGCTGGCCATCGGCGCCAAGCGCCTTGGCTGGATCGCGCGGATTCACCCAGGCAGCATCGGCGGCGGCGGTCGCGGCGGCGTTGCTCTTCAGGATCTCCGTTGCGTCCATGTCGTGCCTCCTACTCCCAGGCGGGTGCCCCTTGGGGGCTGGATAGGGAGTATGCACGCTGCATAGGGCTCTGGGTAGCCCCCGCTAGGTGAGGAGCGTGACCGCCGCAGGGCGCACGGTGAAGCGTGCGGGGAGGCGCCCCACGATCTCGCCGTCGGCCTCGATCTCGATGGCACGTGCGGCAGGGCCGCCCGCAGGAGCAGCGAACACGTCGGCCCCCTGAGAGACGGTCACCTTCGGGTGCGCGTAGTGCGTCCCCTTATAGAGGAGTGGCAGGCTGACCACAAAGTCGCTACGGGCGATGTCGCCGAAGCGCACCACTTCAAATCGCCCATCGTCGATGCGTGCGGTTGGCGCCACGTGCATGCCGCCGCCGAACCAGGCGCCATTGGCGATCGCCATGGCGGCAACGGGTCCACTCTCTGGCGCGTGCTCGTCTACTCGCGCCTCAACAAGATCGGGGGCGTAGCTCACGCCGGCACGAACGGTGGCAAGGCCAAACGCGAGTGCACCTGCATGGCGCTTGAGCTGCGGATACTCCTCAAGCGCATGGGCGATGCGGGCCGTGACCCCGAACGAGGCAATGCTCAGAAAGAGGCGTCGCTGCCCCGATGCGAACTGGATCTCGCCGATGTCAATCGTGCGCGGTGCGCCAGAGCGAGCAAGGTGCCGTGCCGCCTCGATTGGCTTGCGACTCGCACCAATCGTGCGTGCGAAATCACGCCCTGTTCCCGCAGGGAGGAGCGCAAGCTGTACGGCGGCAATGCTGCCATCAGCCTGCAGTAGGCCGTTAAGGGCCTGGCTCGCGGTGCCGTCGCCGCCGAGCACAGCGATGCGCGTTACCCCGTTCGCCACCGCTTCGCGCACGATGCGCTCAGCCGGGCGAACTTCACCCGCACGCGTGACGGCAATCTCAAACTCGCCCCACGGCTTCAGCTCTTCGAGCACACGTGAGAGTACGCGACCCGCGCGACCCGCACCCGCGGCTGGATTGACGACCAGGAGTGTGCGCAGTGAACTCATGATCTATCGCGCGACGAGGAAGCCGCGGCCGATCGGATCGTTGTCATCAAGGACGAAGCGAGAACTCCCCGTCATGTGTGCGCTACCCCGCACCTCGGGGATTACGGCGCTGCGGCCGGCCCACTCTTCAGTACGAACAACACGGCCAAGAAACACTGATTCGCGTCCGAGAATGGATTCAATCGCAATCTCTTGGCCGGTCTGCACGTCGCCTCGTGCATGAAGTACAGCGAGTCGTGCCGAAACACCGGAGCCAGTTGGTGAGCGATCAACCTCACCCTCGGCGAAGAGGCAGAGGTTGCGTGAGTGATGCGCTGCATCTTCGGGGGGTCCCGAGATGATCGTGCCGTACAAGAACGAGAGGTCTTCCTCTTTGGGGTGCGCAACACCGAGTGCCGTGGCGAGCGCGCCACCACTGCGAAGCGCAGCACGGCCCGCTTCGGTAATTGCACGACCCGCAGCGGCGAGCGCGGCTGCGTTTTCGGCGCGCATCTCAATGCCGAGCTGTGAAGCGCTGATCAGCGCATAGAATGCGCCGCCGTAGCCAACGTCAACGGTGAGCGATCCGTAGCCAGGAACATTGATGACAACGTCGAGCGCTGCGGCGAACGATGGAACGTTCTCAAAGGTCACCTCGTGCACGCGTGGTGTGCGCCCAGATGCGTGCGCAGCGGCGAGCTCGTTCTCGTGCACATGTGCAACGGCACGAACTAGGCCGCACGGTGCATCAATGCCAATTGGCGTTGCTACACCAGTCGCTGCGATCGCGCCGCTCTCCACGAGTGCCGTGGCGAGTGCAATAGTGCCGTGGCCGCACATGGTGGAGTACCCCTCGTTGTGCATGAAGAGCACGCCGACCTGCGCCTCGTCGTGATCAGGTGGCACGAGAATGCCGCCATACATGTCGGCGTGACCGCGTGGCTCCCACATCAACATCTTGCGCAGATGATCGTGCTGCTGCAGCGCAGAGCGACGTCGCTCCAGAATGTTCGTGCCGGCGAGTTCTGGGTAGCCGCGCACGATGATGCGGAAGGGTTCTCCTGCCGTGTGATAGTCGAGCACCTCAATGGCGGCGCCCGATGCGGCGGGCGGGGCATCAGCGCGCAGGTGCGGCACAGGTCGACTCATCGCGCGAGCAGCGTTCCGACGTTCTGCTTCTCGGCAAGATCCAGAAGCAGTTCGGCATACGCCAAATCGCAGGCGGAGATGCCGAGGTGGTTGACGAGCGTGGTCACTCGGCCGGCACTCTCAATACGGGTGTCGCCGATCTGCGCGTCGGCTGCGGGCCAGCCGCCGAGCTTCGGTGTGCGCCGCGTGTCGTCGTACTGCGCGGCGCTATCGGTGATCACGCGAACCGGGCCGCGCGCGCTGAGTGCAGCAATCACGCCGGCGCTGATCGTTGCGGCGTAATCGATCACGAGTAGGGTTGCGCCCGGCTCAATGAGCTTCACGTCGATCGGGCGTGGTGGGGTGTCGAACGCGACTGCCGTGACGATGATGTCAGCGCCACGAATAGCATCGTTCACCGACTCGGCGACGCGATCGCCCGCTCGGAGCGGCAGCTCGCTGGCCGCGCGGCGCGAATAGAAGGCAACGGTGGCGGCTGGGTGGAGCGCGGCGAGCACGGCACGGTGCGTAGCCGCCTGCAACCCACCGCCAATGATTGCCCCCTTATATGGGACACCCTCTGCTGAGGCGGCCGTGCTTGGTGGGGCAATGCGCAGGCCAGCCCCCGAGACGGCGGCGGTTCGTGCGGCGGTTAGCTCGCCGGCGGCAACGATGCCGCGGAGCCCCCCCGCCTTCGGGCGCTCCACGAGCACCACTCCGCCGATCCCTGCGGCGCCTCCGCCGCTAATCCACTTCGCCCCTGCGACCCGGCCCGAACCCAGATCGATGGCGGCGGGCATCGCATGGGCAAATGGGGCACCGGCACCCAGGCTGAGTGGCACCTTCGGTGGCTGGTGCGCGGTGCCGGTCGCCACGGCGCGCAAGGCCCCTTCGACGAGTCCAATCTGCACCTCTATAGAGGGGAGCAGCGCGAGCACATCGGCTTCGGTTAGGTAGCGAATTGGGGTCGCAGGCATGTGCGGCAGTGTATCCCCCTCTGGTAGGCTGCGGCGATGAAGTCCCGCCGAATCCGCATCTTCGCTGCGACGCTCACATTTGTGGCCGTCGCCGGCGTCAGCTGCCGCTAAGCGCTTACCAGCGCAGTCGTTCAGCGAGCTGAATGACGTTCCCTTCGGGATCAACTGCATCGCAGTGGTTCACGTTGCCGTAGGTGGCAACGGTGCTTGCGTCGTACACACGACCACCAAGCGACGCAACGGCGCTGCGTGCCACATCAATCGAGGCGACAACGTAGACGGGCTTCATCGCTGCATCTTCGCGTGTTGGGTATGACTCATCGGGAGTGGCACCGGAAATCTGGTGCAACAGCACCTCATTGGCATCGGTGCTCACACGAACGAACGTTGCCGACTGATCTGACAGTTCGCCACCAAGCAACGCCGCGTAGAAGTTGGCGCTGCGCGTGAGGCCTTCAACGAAGAGTACGGTGGTGCTCATGACTTCCGCAGGCTCTTTCGCTCAGCGAGTGAGGCCACGAAGAGCGCCAGCACGGCAACGAAGACTGGCGCGTTGAGCGCAGCCCCAGGTGGTGTTGTTGTTGATGTCACGGGCATGATCTGGCCCGCAACGTCGCGCAAGACCGGGTCGGCAACGAGGGCAAGCAGAACGAGTGGCGTGAGGCCTGGATAGCGGGCGAACAACACAGCAAGCACCACGGCGAGGATCAGCTGGATTGCACCCCACTGGTGGAAGAGGGCAATGATGTTGTTTCCCCCTTCAACGGCGATGTCGATGCCGGCGATGCTCTGTGCGCCGCCGTCGGCAGAGAAGAGGTGGACGCAACTTCGAACGATCGCTACGACGAGGAACGGCACCGTCAACCAGCGAACGACGGGGAAACCGTTGAATGCTGCGGTGTTGGTTGGAAGAACGTTTCGCACGTTGAACTTCATGGTGTTGGTTCTCCTTTGGTTTTCAATCAAACGTTAAATCGGAACTCCACAACATCGCCATCGCGCATGACGTACTCCTTGCCCTCCATGCGCACCTTGCCGGCAGCCTTGGCAGCGTTCATGTTTCCGTTGGCAACAAGATCGTCAAACGAGACGATTTCGGCCTTGATGAAGCCGCGCTGGAAGTCGGTGTGAATCACGCCCGCTGCTTGCGGCGCAGTCCAGCCCTGGCGAATCGTCCAGGCGCGCGCCTCCTTTGGACCAGCGGTCAGGTAAGTCTGTAGGCCGAGGTTCTTGAAGCCGATGCGCGCCAACTGGTCGAGGCCCGACTCGGTCTGGCCCATTGAGGCGAGTAGCTCTGCAGCCTCGGCGGGGGCGAGGTCGACAAGCTCGGATTCCACCTTGGCGTCGAGGAAGACCGCTTCAGCCGGCGCTACGAGCGCGGCGAGTTCGGCGCGACGCGCGGCGCTCACAAGAATTGCCTCGTCGACGTTGAAGACGTAGATGATCGGCTTGGCGGTGAGGAGGCCAAGCTCCTTCAGGAGAGTCAGGTCGACCTTGGTCGCCGAGAGAGGTTCGCCACGGTTGAGGGCGGCGATGGCGGCGTCGACCACGTCGAGCACCTCGGCGTCGAGCTTCTTCCCCTTCACCTCCTTCTCGTAGCGGGAGCGTGACTTCTCGAGGGTTTCGAGGTCGGCGAAGATCAGCTCGGTGTTGATGGTGCCAATGTCGCTCTTGGCGTCGACCTTGCCGTCAACGTGAATGATGTCTTCGTCGGCGAAGGCGCGCACCACCTGGGCGATGGCGTCGGCCTCGCGGATGTGCGAGAGGAACTTGTTGCCGAGCCCCTCCCCCGTTGATGCGCCACGCACGATGCCGGCGATGTCCACAAATGAGACCGGCGCGGGCAGGATCTTCTCGGAACCGAAGATCTCGGCGAGCTTGGTCAAGCGTGGATCGGGTAGGTTCACCACCCCAACGTTCGGCTCGATGGTGGCGAACGGGTAGTTCGCGGCCAGTACGTTGTTCTTGGTAAGGGCGTTGAACAGCGTCGACTTACCAACGTTCGGGAGCCCCACAATGCCAATCGTTAGTGCCATGTGTCTAGCCTAGTGGTTTTGGGGCTATCGCCCGAAATCGGTGCTCTTCACCAGGTCGCCGCTGCGCGTGTAGGTGTTCCACACGCCAACTTGGCGACCGCGGTCAAACCGCCCCGATCGCATCAGTGAACCGTCAAGGCGGAAGAACTTCCATGCGCCGTGCAGCTCGCCGTTGAGGCGCTGTCCTTGGGCCTTTGTTGTGCCGTCGCCGTACTTGATCGTTTCACGAACTGGTTTGGCGGCCCCCATGGTTACTTCGGCTCAAGCACCAGCGAGACGGAGTTGATGCACCAGCGCTGATCGGTGGGCACGTCGTACCCTTCGCCCTCAAAGACGTGTCCCATGTGTGAGCCGCACTTGGCGCAGCGCACCTCGGTGCGAATACGTGGCGCGAGTGAGCGATCTTCAATCAGCTCAACCGCATCTGCAGAGGTGGGCGCGTAGAACGACGGCCAACCGCAACCGGAGTGGAACTTGTTCTCACTGCGGAAGAGCTCGTTGCCGCACGCCTTGCACTTGTAGACACCAACGGTTTCGGTGTCGGTGTATTCGCCCACGAATGGTGCTTCGGTGTCGGCGCGGCGCAGCACCTCAAACGAGAGTTGGTCAAGGCGTGCGCGTAGTTCATCCTCATTGATCTCAATCGGATACGCGCCGCTGATCTTGATCTCCGACCAAGCGTCCGAAGGGAACGGCACCCCTGTTTGGCTGTGGCAGTCGTATCCCTTCGGATTCTTCTCGAGGTAGCGCTGGTGATACTCCTCGGCCTCCCAGAAGGTGATGCCGTCAGCCGAGAGCACTTCGCTCACGATTGGGCCGTGACCCTCGGCGGCGAGTGCGGCGGCATAGAGCTTGAATCCGGATTCGATTGCCTCACGCTGGTTGTCGTTCGTGTAGTACACCGCGCTGCGGTACTGCGAGCCAATATCGCCACCCTGGCGGTTCAGCGACGTGGGGTCGTGCATGGTCAGGAACTCCTCGAGGAGGCGACGGTAGGAGATCTGCTGATTGTCGAAGACGACCTTCACCATCTCGGCGTGACCGGTACTGCCAGTGCAGACCTGCTCGTAGGTGGGTGACGCGGCGTGGCCGCCCATGTAGCCAACAGCAGTTTCGGTAACGCCCGGCATCTGCCAGAAGCGGCGATCAGCACCCCAGAAGCATCCGGTGGCGAAGTAGGCAGTCTCAATCATGGGTGAAGTTTAGCGGCGTTCGATTCTCACGTCATCAACCGCCACCTCAACAAGGCTTGGGCGGCCAACGTCGCCCGCGCCAATCACTACGCGAACAGTCTGGCTCGCCCAGGGAGCGAGTGAAACGCGCACCTCGGTATATGCGGCGTAGCGGTAACGAGAAGCGGCGAGGCGCTGATGCACCAGCGTGCGGGTGCCGTCTTCAGCCTCTACCCAGACGCGGAACCAGTCGGCTGAGGTTGCCGTAGCGCCATACGAGAACGAGGCGCTAAAGACCAGATCGCCAGGGTCGGCGCTAAGTGTGATCTGCGGCGAGCGCGCGGTGGTGATGCCATCAAGGTCATTGCTGTTGGCGTACCGCCCTGCGAGCGCGCCGGTGACCATGGCGTGGAGGCCGGAGACAGTGTCGTCGAGCTGCATACTGCGCGTGCCAATGCGCACTCGTGCTGGGTTACCGCGCTCGAAGCGACCGCTCCTTGCCGTGTCGGTTCCGTAGGGATTCACCACCCAACCGGCTGCGCGCTCAAAGTCATCAAAGCGCGGACCGCACGTGCGCACGCCGAGCCCAGCCGGATCAGCGGGGCACTGCGCCTGTTGAATCAGCCACAAGATCGCTGGGCGGTTTCCTGCGACTTCACTCGCCATCTCCTCTGCTGTTGGATAGAAGCGCGAGACCTCACCAGTGTATTCGCTGATCTCCATGAGCAGGCTCGGAATCTTGTAGGTGGTGTACATCCAATCGGTGGAGGCTCCGCCAGTTGGGTAGTATTGAAAGTACCCGTAACCATTGATCTGTGACATGCCAATCACCAGCGCGTTCATAGTGAGGCGGTCGTCAAGAGTGATGGCGCGTACGCCTGCCGATAGTGGGAAGCCTGGCCAGGCGATAAAACGACCGGTGGCGTGCAGGCTTAAGTAGATGGTGATGCGCTGTACGCCGCTGATGACGCGTGAGGCAACAAAATCGCGCATGGCGGCGGTCTCTGGCGCCGAGAACCTCGCGGGGCCAGAATACGTGCCCGATACTGGGTTGCGCACACTCACGCTGCAGCAGCGCCAATACGCGCTGTAGTTTCGATTGAGATCGGTGCCGATAGACGACGAGCCGGGTGTTGGCTGTCGGTTCTTGCGCCAGTTCCACGGCCCGTTCTCGGTGAACTCAAATGCCAAACCGTCGGGGTTCACGGCGAACACAATCCAGGTCACGCGCTCATCGACCAGCGCAGTGATTGCCGTGTCAACGCCGTAGCCGTCTACCAGTGTGTGCAGCAGGTCGAGCGCCTGCGCCACCGTGACGTGTTCGTTGGAGTGATGCAGTGCATCGATGAGCACCTCGGGTTCGCCCTCTTCAAGGGCAACGTTGTCGCTGATCTTGGCGGCGTAGAGCTCGCGGCCCTCGTAGCTCTGCCCAATCGAGAAGACATCAACGATCTCGGGATGCGCGGTCTCTACCGCAATGATCTCGCTGCCGATCTGTTCGTAGGTCTTAAACGCGCCTGGCCACAGATCCGTTGCCTGGGCAGTAGGCGCTGTGCCAGCCAACATCGTGCCAATCACGAAGGAAACCAGGATGCGAGTGTGGCGGGTCATCACCTTCAGTATGCACCCAGTACGAATACGGGAGAGTTAGCTGCGCCGCACTCCCCGCATGCGCAGCCCCACACCCGCTACCGCCGTTACCGCCGCAAGGACCACAAGCGCCATGCTCCAGGCTGAACCGTTGCGATTTGTCTCTGGCAGCACGAAGGTTGGCTCGTCGAGGTAGGCGAACTCGCTGCCGGTCTCGTCGGACCACATGGTCACGAAGAGTCGGCCATCAACCGCAGAAAGTGGATCGCACATGCAGCCGACGCCCGCATTGGTGCCGGGGATCACCGCCGATTCAGCCGCACCTATGCCATTAATCCGCCAAACTTTAGCGGCGGTAGTGCCGTCGGCGGCGTTGAAGTAGAGGAAGTCCCCGAGGGCGGTGAGGTTGGACGGGGAGGAGCTATCGGCGCCACTGTTGCCGGTGTTGATGTCCTGGACCAGTTCGGTCGTGGTGCCGTTGGTGCGCCAGAGTTCGTAGCCATGCGTGCTGTCAATGGCCTGGAAGTAGAGGGCGCCATTGAAGACGGTGAAGTAGTCCGGGTATGAGCCATCGGCGCCACTGTTGCCGGTGTTGATGTCCATCACCAGTTCGGTCGTGGTGCCGTTCGTACGCCAGAGTTCCTGCCCATTCGTGCCGTTGTTGGCTCCGAAGAAGAGGTAGCCGCCGAAGGCGGTGAAATAGAACGGGTAGGAGCCATCGGCGCCACTGTTGCCGGTGTTGATGTCCATCACCAGTTCGGTCGTGGTGCCGTTCGTGCGCCAGAGTTCCTCGCCATGGGTGCCGTCGTTGGCGCGGAAGTAGACGGCGTTGCCAAAGGCGGTGAGGCCGTCCGGGTAGGAGTGAGCGACGCCGTCGTTGATGTCGGATACCAGCACGGTGGTGGTGCCGTTGGTGCGCCAGAGTTCGGCTCCATGGGTGCCGTCGTTGGCAGTGAAGTAGAGGTACCCATTGAGGGCGGCGAAGTGGTCCGGGTCGGAGCTATCGGCGCCGCTATTGCCGATGTTGATGTCAGATACCAGCACGGTGGTGGTGCCGTTGGTGCGCCAGAGTTCGGAGCCATGGGTGCCATCGTTGGCGCGGAAGTACAAATAGTCGCCAAGGACCGTGAAGTCGGTTGGGTCGGAACTGCCAGCGCCCCCCGTTACGTTGATATCTTCGACCAGCGTGGTCGTGGTGCCGTTGGTGCGCCAGAGTTCGGAGCCATGGGTGCCGTCGGCGGCTGCGAAGTAGAGCCAGTCGCCAAAGGCGGTAAAGCCGTACGGGCTCGAGGCTGTGCCAAATTCCAGATTGATGTCGGCGACGATGGTCGTGCTGGTGCCGTTCGTGCGCCAAAGTTCATAACCATTCACGCCGTCGTCGGCGCCAAAGTACAAGTAGTCGCCAAGGCGGCCGCTATTCCAGAGCGCGTACGAGCCATTGACCCCCGGCCGAATCGTGTCCACCACCGTGATTGCTGGGAAGCTAGCGCCGCGGACCGGAATCGCCGCAACGAGCAGCAGGGCGAGGGCGAGGGTCAGTGAGCGCTTGGCGGGCAACGTGTTTCTCCTACTGCCTATCGATTTGTGCGCAGTCGCAGCGAGACTGAAGCGGCGGCGGTGAGGGCCGCCCCCATGATCAGCATCAGTGTTAGCCCAGAGCCATTGCGATTCGTGCTCGGAAGCAGTGGGTCGAAGAAGGCAACCTCGTAGCCGTATTCGGCATTGCCCATGTACGTAAAGGCGCGGTCACCCAGGAAGACAATCGGCGTGGAGCACTCACAGCCGGCGTATGGGCTCGTGCCCGTTATTGTTACCGCTTCCACTGTGCTCGCGGCGGTGCCGGTTGTCTGGAATAACGTCCAGCTCGATCCATTGTTTGCGCTAAAGAAGGTCACGCCGTTGTGCTCCACGAAGCCAAACGGATACGCACCATCTGACCCCGGCAGAAGATCGATCACCATTTCCGTCGTTGTGCCGTTCGTGCGCCAGAGTTCGTATCCGACCGCTCCGGCATTTGCGGTGAAGTAAAGCCAGTCACCGATTGCGGTGAGCTGCTGGGGACTCGACGAATTGATGCCTGGGGTGATGTCCGACACGATCTCGAGCCCATCCGTTTCGTTAAGGCTCCAGAGTTCCATGCCGGTCTCTTCGGTGAATGCGGTGAAATATATCGTTCCGTTGATCTCTGTGAACTGAGATGGATCGCTGCTTTCGACCCCAACATTAATGTCAAAAGATTCTGTGCCTATTCCGTCGGTCCCAAAAAACTCCCAGCCAGCGGTAGGCGAGTAGGCCCGAAAGAGAAGGATGTCGTACGCGGCAGAAGCAAACAACTCTTGTGGGTTAGACCCTTCGCCAGGTGTCTCGTTGATGTTGGCCGCCAACGCTGTGCCTGATTCGCTGGAGCGCCATAGCTCGTAACCATCCGTGCCATTGTTTGCTGCGTAGAAGACTTGTGCGCCGAGTTTAGTAAAGCCACTAGGGAACGAATCACCGGTCGGGTTGATGTCGTACACCATGCCCCCGCTGACGTCGTTGTACAAATACGGCTCAATGCCGTCGGTGCCATTGGTGGCGCTGAACCAAAGCTGGTCGCCCACAACTCGGGCCTCGCCAAATCCACCACTCCCTGTTGGGTTGATGTCCACCTCTTCGCACCCGTTGATCTCGCCGTTCGTTCGATACATCTCCGAATCGCCGTTCGTTGCTTGGAAGTAGAGATGGTCGCCATAAACAACAAGGTTGCTCGGACTCGAGCTTTCACCTGCGCCGGTAGCGATATCGCATGCGAGTTCTGTTCCGACGTGGGTGGCGTCAGGTGCACCGTCGGTGCGCCAGAGCTCTTGTCCATTCGTTCCATCGTTCGCTGAGAAGAAGATCTTCCCCGCAAACGAAATGAGTTCGCCAGGGCTCGAACCATCGGCCATTGGCCGAAGGTCGATCTGCTGCAGGGTTGGCGGCGTTGCGCCGCGCACAGGAATTGCCGCAACGAGCAGCATGGCGAGGGCAAGGGTCAGTGAGCGCTTGGCGGGCATGGGCGGGGCTCCAATCAATGTGCCGCACATCGGCGGCGTTGACCGAACCTTACACGAGCCCTAAGCCTTCAACCCCCGCTTCAGCCAAACAGTCTGGCCCCTCGTTGCGCGCGTTAGAGACGAGGCGCGAGACGCGTCGCGGCGTTAAAAAGTTTTCAGGCGCCGGGCCAAGGAGCCCAGCAACATCATCAAGATGCGTCCCCGCGTCGAGCCAGGCCGACAGTGCCGCATCATCGCGCAGCATCACCGGCATGCGGTCGTGAATGCGCCCCACCACGCTGTTCGCCTGCGTCGTTATAAGGGAGAGGGTGCGCTCGCCGCCGTACTCGGTGGTGATGCCGCCCAGGGTGAGGTGCGCTCCCGCGCTCGGCAGGTACGCCCACGGCTGCTTGGGCGCCTTGCGTCCCATGGGTCGCCCCTGCTCTTCGAGGTACTCGGGGTTCTCCCACTCATAGAAGGCGTCGATGGGCACCAGCACCCGCCCATGTCGGTATGCCTCCTTAAAGGATGGGAGCTGCGCGACCGTCTCGGCCCGGGCGTTGAACAGTCCTGATACGTGCCCGGTACGTGCCTTCTGCCAGGCGGGCACCAGCCCCCAGCGCCCGTACTCCACCACCCGTGACTCCCCCGCAGCCGGCGCCACCATAAGGACTCGGCTCGAGGGGGCCATGTTCCAGCGCGGATACCACCCCGCACGTACCAGCGACGTATCGCCAACGGCAGGGGCGCTCAGGCTCTCACGCACCCCCACGCTGAGATCCGCCCCGAACTCCCGGGCGATCTCCTCTGGCGAGGTTGCCTGAACAATGCGGCCGCACATGGGGCAGCTGGACTGTTCAATCTAGGCTGAGATACGGAACTAATCGCAGGGGCAATAGGGCCCGCCCTTCTTCTGGGATGTCCTCGTAGTATTTGATCCAGAGTTCGATTAGGCGGTTACCGTCGATGAGCGTGATCCTGTCTTTTGAATCGCGAGCTGAGAGCCGCGCCTCTTTAGTAAAACTAGAAAGCGTGACGATCACTCCGGTTTCACCGTCATTGATTTTGCTTGCAGTTCTTTCAACAACATCAGCGGCGACTGCAGTTTCCGAGTAACGCTTTACTTGGACTTTGATCCGAGTGCCCTTTGCACCAAGTGGATCTTCATATGCGACGATGTCAAGACCTCGGTCTGCGCCATCGTCGGCCTTGTAAACAACGTGCCAACCCATGGCTCCTAGTAGATGGGCGACCAAATTTTGGAATGACTGCCATGACTGATTCGCAAGATGCTTACGAATTTGTGCGACAGCCTCGCCTTCCGCTTCTTCAATTGACAGTGCAACTAGTGACTGGGACTCTTCTTCACCCAGCTGGTCGGCTTCTGTCGGATCAATTTCTTGGTCCCGCGAGGCCTTCCACGACTTGTACGCTGCTGATGCCGCTGCCTGGAAACTAGAGGCGTCTGGGTACTTGCTCAACGCCTCAGCGCCATCAGTAGTCGCGGACCACATACCCCGCTCTTTCACAATCCACCCGGCGCGCACCTGCGCAATGTTAAAAAAGTGGGTGCTAACCCGATACTTTGTAGAGGAAGGGTGCGTTTTGTAGTAACCCAGTTCTTCAGGAAGTGGCGCTTGGAGTTGTTCTAGTTTCTCCATGACCTCATTTCTATGCATTGGAGCGCCAGCTTTTACGAGAATTTCAAGTAGTAGCCTCTGTCGCTCGGCCATGCGTTCTCTTTTACTCATGTTCGCTCTCCTCTACTGAATTGCTTCTACGCTTACGCGCTGCGCAATAGCGGCTGCACATTAATGCTTGGGTGTAGCTCGGGAAAGGTGTCAAATCTATTCTGTAGTTTTTCAGGACGAAATTGACTGACATCCCATCTAAAGAACTCATTTGGCTGCATCCGCGATAACCCTCGCGCGTCTGGAATCACAAAATCGCAGCCAGTGTCCGATTGAATTACCCACTTCCCGGAGAGGACCAAGTATCGGCCGTGCCACTTTCGGGTGCCGTCAATTTTCATTTGCTCTCGAACTGAAACTCTGAAGTTTGTGCGTAAACTTGTTGCCAGGCTCTCAAGCATATTCCGCATGCGCATCGCATGGAACACAGGATAAGACTGGCTCCCTGGCTCCCAAAATGAGTTAATGGTGATGCTTGGAGATTCCGCGTCGGCGGTTCGTAATAGATCCGCAAATAAACCTAGGGTGGCAATTGCTGGAGACTCGTTTTCATAGATTTTTCTAGCGAGATATGGGTCGAAAATGCTCAAATGTGTTTGACCGTGCAGCGCCCTTTGAAGTGGTTGGATTAATGGGAAACTCGCTGCAGGCCCCGGGAAGAGCAACTTCTCTGGGTTATCATGGATTACGAACCCGTCATCAACGGCAGCATCCCAAATGGGACTTGCCGTCGTTTCATACATCTGCGCTTCGTTTTTGGTGATTCGCCAGGCGGCGCCATGGGTAGCAATCGTTGCCTCGTCAACCCAGTGAATCTCGCTAAGTAGTTTCCCAATCAGATCTTTTTTTGGGCTCACTAGACGTTCAGAATTACTCATCAAGTTGATTCGCTCGTCATCCGGCGCACTGGCAATGCAGTGGTCTCGGATTTTTCCAAGAAGGCCGCAGAGTGTTTGCTCATGTTCAATTGCCAGAGATTTTAGTACGCCACGCTCAAAGATCACCGCGCCGATCATGCTTAGGTCAGCAGCTCTCGATACCCATCATTCGCCGATTCATTTGGCCACGGTGTCGCCATTGTGCCGTTCGGGGCAATTTCAAGCTGCGTCACGGTGGACGATCCGTTGACACGTGTCACATATAAAATGGCCACTTCTGCTTCGCTTAGCTGTGGTTGCATTTTCCCTGACCCAATGTGGGCCAAGATTCGGCGCAGGATATGCTCCGAGTGGGTTTCTACGAAGACTGGCCCGACACGATTCCTTGCGGCAATCGCAAGAAAAGTTGCAACACTTTTTTGCATCTGCGGGTGGAGGTGCGTTTCTGGTTCCTGAATTGCAATCGCCTTATGTTTTTCTATCAGGCTGCTGGATAGCACTGGTAGTACTTTTTGCAAGCCTAAACCATGGTCGACAATGTTCATGCTGCCGGGCATGCCTTCTTCGCGAATTTTAACGGCAAATGCGCCACTTTCCGGGTCATTGGGATTAGACCACCGCTCCAATTGGAACTCATAGTCGATCCCAGCCACTTTTAAGGCCTGTTCAAGCTGACTCCATTCACTGTTTTCTTCATTCGCAGTAGCGGATAGCAGGCTGCCGACACTATCGGGCTGTTCAGACCGTGAGAACAGTGAGATTCTGCCAATCGATTCTCGCTCTGCAGCGACTATGTGAACGTCTCGGACAACAGTTCGGAAGGATTGGGCGGACTCCGTCATCATAATCGCGAGATTCAGGTTGGGAACAACGCCGCCTGGAAATGCGTCCATTAGGGGATGGCCCCGTAGATCTGCGCGTACCAGGGAATGTCTACTTGGGCTCCAACTATTGATCCCGATTGAAGTGGCTTTTTGGGCATATGCAATGGATCTTGCTAATTCAAGAATGACTTCATCCGGCACAGTGACATTTCTCGCCAACTCAATAACTGCATCAAGCGGTGTCACTTTCTGGTCGCTCCGGTTCCCTTTGGACAGATGTCGCACCACCGCGTCAAGAAATTCTTCATCATTAAACAGCGGAATTCCAGCATTCTTCAATTGCTCGCGCATTAACTCGTCATATCCGTTCAACGCTGGATAGTGCTCCTCAGCGTAGGTGTGATCATATAGCCCAATGCCTTCGGTGGCCCGGGTGTTTCGTCCTTCGTAATTCTGAGAGGCAATTAGCGTGCAGAGAAGAGCGCCCCACTTTCGCGCTGTAGCTAGCCAAATTGGATGTTCTACGTCAATGAAAGAGCATCTGAGCGGAATCGTATCTTTCATTCGTAAGCTCAGTAGGTCATCAACCTCTGTGGGAATCCTAAACTCAGCAAGATGTTGAATGCTTTGGCCAACATAGACCCGTAGCCCGCGGATGCGCGCACGCTCATCAATCTTGCCGCGTTGCTTCAACTCAGCAGCGGAAGGAGTACGGAAGATGACGCCTAGGCCAAGATCGTAATCATTATCATCAATGTACTCGGAGTAGATATCTGGATAGGTTGTGTGATGCAGTCGATTCCCCGGATTTGGACTCTGTAGGTGCAACCCTTTAATGTAAATTGCGGTTTCGCTTTCTTGCTGTGGGTTACGCTTATGCGGCAAGCTTTTTGCCCCGCCAATGTTAAGACTGCCCCCAGACGTGTTGAGGTATCCACTGCGTTCGTCCATTGAGTTACGAAGCAGATTTAAGGCCAGCAGTGGCGTGGATTTCCCTGCCGAGTTCTCGCCGAATACGAGGGTTACTGGTCGAAGTGGAAAAAACGCGGCCTTTTCATACGCGCGAAAATTTCGAAGGAGTACTCCAGAGAGTCGCAAACTGCTTGAACTGCCCAATTTTCGCCCCCTAAGATTGTTTTGCTAGGTTTTGGTGTGGCGCTATCATATGAGATCCATTTTGTTCTGCCGTGCCCGTTGCGAGTAGGTGTAGTTGTCGCTACGAGTGCAAGGCTACGTGGTGTGTTCCTTAGGATCCGTCAATACCTCTGCTGGCGATCGGCTTAGTCCACCCCCGGGGTGGGGCCATTAGTGTGCCTTTAGCGGCTCGGTGCAGCCTACCCCGTTTGGCAGCCTACGGCGTGACTGTCGCGGGGGTCTCCGGCTCTGGCACTGGTGTTGGGTCTGGTGTCGCAGTTGGCACAGGTGTCGGTAGTGGTTCTGGCGTGGGCATCGGTGCCGGCGTTGCAAAGATCCCGAGGGGATCTAGGTCTTGTCGGTACATCTCGCAGTGTCCATCGGGGAAGCAGACCCACTCCCACTTGTCAGGCCAGCACTCATCAACAATCAACGGGTTCTCTCGCACTCGCTCTTCCGAGCAGTACCAGACACGTGCCTCTGCCCAGGTGTACGTGCCGTCATAGCAATCCCAGCAGCTGTCTGGCGGTGCCGTTGGAACGGGCGTTGGGCTCGGTGGTTCGGTATACGGCTTGAATGAAGCTATGGCTGGGTAGTTCACCTTTAGATAGTCGGGTGTACCAGCAGATGCTGAGACAGCAGCGTAGCTAAACGAAAGCAGGAGTCCGGCGAGAGTGACGAATACCGCTCTTTTCACTGCTGTCCTACCTCACGCTTCCTGGTTGGGTTGTCCTGCTTTCTCCTTAAGGTACGCCACAACCTCGGCCCACGAGTGGAACGGCTCATGCCCGAAGTGGATCCACTTCTGGCCTGGCACCTTCCCAAAGGCTTCTGCTCCGTTGTTCGGCCGGTCATCGACTAGGTAGTGCCCAGCGTTGAGGTGCTTATTGTGCGAGAGGATCAGCCGCTTATGCGCGGGTGCGCCAGGGTGCCGCTTCACCCACTCCAGCTTGTCTGACCAGGCGCTCGGGTTCTCCCAAGGCGCCGTCGAGAGGATGTACGTATCAAAGAGCTCGCTCAGCTCGTGATACGCCTCGATCGCCCCCGGCATCGGCTGCATGAGGGCAAAGAGCCCTGGGATCTCGTCGGGGCTCTCTTTGTGCTGCTCGAGTAGGGCTGGGTCACAGGCGGCCATCCCCGAGGGGAAGTCCACCAGCACGTTGTCCATGTCGATGTAGAGGGTCTTCATCGGTCAGCCCCCGTGCGCTTCAGCAACCAACACGCGCATTCCCGAGCCATTCTCATATAATGCACCCGCGCCGCCAGTAGCACAAATGTGTCTCCTTCCGGCAGGTATAAGGAGCACCGCCATGCGTAAACTAAATGTGGCACTCGCCACCCTGCTTCTCGTTGTACTCGCAGGATCCACCACGGCGCCAGTACAGGCCGTGGTGAGCACAAATGAAGATACCGCCACAACTACCTACGTTGTAGGTACGCCTGGTGAGCCAATTTCCGTCACGGTCGAAGGGACATATACCAACTTAACAAAGCCTACAACCACTTATACGACCTGCACGGGATACACCTATTCGGATTACTGGGGCTGGGAGTCGTATACCTATTCATGCCCACAAACTACGAACTGGTATGACGAAGTCGTAGTTCATATTGAAGCGGCGAGTACGGTTACTAGTGCCAAGGTCAACGGTCGCACAGTATCCACCCGAGTTTTGCGTCGGTATACCGTTGGTGGCATCAAGTATCAGGCACTACGACTCGGAACGACGAGGCTTTTCTACAATGACACCGCAAACTACACACTGACGTACAAGGTGCTTGGCGGTGCACCGCGGTCTAATGATGCGACACGTATTGGTGCGGCCTATACATACTTCTGCCCGTCAGGCACGGGGAAAGATGGTGGCTCACTCACTGTTCGCTTCCCAGCGGGCTACGCAGAGATCAATGCCTTTGGTGATGATTACGCCCGTACAGATTCTGGCGGCGGGTCTACATTCACCTCTGGTCAGGTAGACGACGCCTTCAAGCTTTTCCCATGCATCGAAGCAGTAAACCCGCTCCTTTATGTTTCGGATCGATTCACCTCAGCTATGGGCACCACTGTTGAGCTTCGTGGTTGGCCAGGCGATACCACGTGGATGAACAATGCAAAGTCAAGTCTCTCTAAGATTGTTGATGAACTTGAGTCATTCACGGGTGTTCCGCTCGTAAAAAATGGATCAATCATGGTGCGCGAGGCGAGCACCGACGGCGAGCTTGGTGGCTATGCCGGAATGTATGAAAACAAGATCGCTCGTGTGTCGGAAACCTTTGACGATTTGACCGCAGCGCATGAACTAGCGCATGTTTGGTTCAACGATGCCAATCTAAAAGACAATTGGGCTTGGGAAGGTTTCACGGAATATGTTGCCCAGCGGGCCCTGAAAGCAGCGGGTGGCGACATTGG
The DNA here is from genome assembly GCA_044236365.1 of Candidatus Limnocylindrus sp. GTDB lineage: Bacteria > Chloroflexota > Limnocylindria > Limnocylindrales > Limnocylindraceae > Limnocylindrus. The sequence continues at coordinate 43,450 of JBIIGQ010000001.1, forward strand.
GTCTGCCCCATGCAGTGAGACGTATGCTTATGACTACACGAAGGCATCGGATCCAGACGCGCAGCCAAAACTGCTTGAATGGGAGTACTACACGTCAAGTGCCTCGGCCCAAGAGGGTGACGCCCTAGGCAACCGCATTGACAAACGCTATGAGCAGTCGTGCGCAGCAATCGCTAACTATCTCTTCTACAGGTCTGCAGACCAGCAGCAGCTAGCCTTGCAGACAATCATCAATGGGATTTCTCCTGTCAGTGGCAAGGCAGGTCAGGTGCTCACCACGCATGATGTGCTTGACGTGTTGGCGATGACGACACAAGAACTTGACGGTGAGGATCTTGGACTCAAGTACAGCAACGATTGGGGCTTTGCCCCCTTGACCGAAGCCGACCAGACTCGACTAACTGATCGTGCCGCGGCACTAAAGCTGTACGGGCCAATCTGGTCTTCGTTTGTAAAGGCGGGCTGGACGATTCCTCAAGCACTCTCGGAGTCAGTGAGTTCATGGTCGTTTGCCACCCTTAAGAGTGACTTGGCTTCTATGCAGTCAGCGTTTGTTGGCGCCAACATCGCTGCGCTCAGCAATGCCCCTGCACTCATTGAAGAGAATCTGGCAGCCGCCGGGTATGTCGCGGGCACCGCTCTCGATGAAGCATTTGCCTCATCAACGGATGCTGAATTGCTCGGCACGGAGATTGGCAACCTTCTGATTGCTTCAGATTCAATCCGTGATGGCCATGAACTACTCCTTGCCGGAGTTGATCCGATTACGGCAATTGGTGGGTTCTTGCTCAACCCAAAGGGTGGTTTTGACTCAGCGGCTGAAGCGGCACTAACGGGTGATGGTGCGACTGCTCTGTCGGCCGCCGAATCAGCCACGGCAGCGATCGGTAATCGGACTCTGGTGGGCGCATTGGCGCTCTTGCTGATGTTTGGCGCACTATTCCTGATTCGACGCCGACGCTTACAGCTTGCAAGCGCTGGTGGCGGTAAGGGGTTGGGTGGTTTTGGGGCCCAGTTCCTGAGCATTAGGAAGCGAGCCCAGAAGCTCTTTAAGGGTGCCAAGAAGCGCGCCACTCGAGCAACACGAGCGGGCAAATAGCGTTAACGTCCACGCGGCGGGCCGTTTGGTTCGCCGCGTGGACATTGGCCAGATACGGAGGCAAGCGACTCATGGCCGACGCGAAGGTAAAGGGGCCCGCCTCGTACTTCCCCTCGATTGAGGCGAAGTACGGGAAGCCGATTGAGCACTGGATGAAGGAGCTCAAGAAGGTGTCGGCGAAGGCGCACATGGAGCAGGTTGCACATCTCAAGACGAAGTTCGGCATGGGCCACGGCCATGCCAACGCGATCGTCGCCGTCTTCCGCAGCAAGAACGGGCTGTAGGCGCGCGGATCGATTCGCGCCTCCGGGTCGTTAGGACCTGGTCGCGCGCATAACCGACTCACCCGCTCAGGGTTAACTCCCTGAAGCTGCTTCGCATAGTGTGGGGTTGAGCGCACGGGTATCGGCCCACGAGTGGACCTCCGAACTGCCGTCTTGGCGTGGTGAGGTTTTGCGGGGGTTCCTGTGCATCGTGTTCTTCTGTCTATGCTGGCTGTCACCCTTCTCTGGTCATGCGGTGGTTCGCATGCGCACGCCGTAGCGCCTGAGAGTCCGACTGTCGCGATCGGCATGATCACGTTTGGCTTCAGCGTAAATGCCTCAACGCTTCGAGTTGATCAGCCCGCTGGTGTCTTCGCCGTTACGAACGTGGCGATCGGCTGGAGTGCCTGGCTCAACGAGCCAACGGGCGGTGAAACCGTCAATGTCATGTACGTCTCTGTAGGGGCCGACGGCTATGAGACGTTCATTCATCAAGAGCTGCTAGTAGTGGCGAGTCCGCTCCTGACGATCTTGGCGAACACCTCGGACCTTGGCACCGTCGTGGGAGCGAAGCCTGGCCTCTACACGATGCGCATCCTGCAGCACGCGCGCATCTTGGCGCAGGGAACGTTCCGCTTAACGGCGACACCGTAAGGCGTTCAGCCGCGCGGGCTAGCGGCCGAGGATACGGTCGAGCAGACCCTTCTGGTTCTGTGGGTCGTTCGGATCTGGTCGCGGGCAGGTGCAGCGCTCGTTGAGTGGCACGCCCTTCAGGGCGTACTCAATGTGCTCGCCGCAGCCCTCCCAGGTTGGCTTGCTGCACGTTGCGCAGGAGATCTCATGGCACATGGTGGTTACCTCTCTGCTGCTGCAGCGGCGCGATTGTCAAACTTCGCCGCAGATTCAATCGTAGGGTAGCGCCAGATTCGGGCATAGCTAAAGATCACGATCGGGATCACCGTCTGTAGAACGGCCCCCACGATGAGGGCGGCTGGGCGACCGAAGGCGTTGCCGAGCAGACCGCCCAGCACGAAGCCAAAGGTGGTGCCGAAGCCCCAGGCGAGGGTGCGATTGATCGACATCACCCGGCCAAGGAGTCGGTCGGGCACCGCCTGTTGGCGATAGGAGGTGACGGGCACGATGTAGACGAGCAAGAAAAACCCGCCGATGAAGAAGTTGGCGATCGCGAAGAGTGGGGACAAGTCACGCGGCACGAATGCTGCAGCGGGGAGCAAAAACTCGTTGAGACCGAAGAGGCCGGTGCCGATGATCAGGAGCTTGCCAAATCCCACACGCTTTACCAAGTACGGCGCGCTGATGCTGCCAAGGAATCCACCGAGGAACCCAACCGAGGCAACTGCGCCGATGAGTGCCGGCTCAAAGCCGAGGTCGATGCGCTGAAAGATGATCGCCTGGCCGATCATGATGCCGTACGCAATGTTGCCATTCACCCCTTCAAGGGTGATGAGTCGCAGGTTCGGTCGAACCCAGAGTGCGTGCATCCCTTCCTTGAGGTCATGCACGAGTGAGTTGCGCTTTTTGGGTGACGGCGGCTCCGGCGTGCGAATGGCGCGCAGGCTCACGTAGCTAATTGCGAATGTAACTGCGTCCACCACCATCACAAACGGGGCACTAAAGATGCCGATCAGCGCGCCCGCCAACCCTGGCCCGACAAGGCCTGCACCCTCGCCCATGATTGCCATACGTGCGTTGAGCTTGAGCAACGTAACGCCGCTGGCGAGTCGCGGAATGTACGCCGGCCACGCCACGTTAAAGAAGACCGTGGCCGCACCGAGTCCGACCTGCATAACAATGAGGAGCGGTAGCGTGAGCACATTGAGTACGTACGCAACTGGAATCGTGAGGAGCAACACCACGCGCGCCAGATCCGCTGCGAGTAGGTAGGCGCGGCGAGACGAACGATCTACCCAGACACCAGCCTGTAAGCCAACGAAGAGATACGCAAGCGTCGAAGCTGCGCCAAGAAAGCCTGTGCCGAGTGAGTCGGCGCCGAGCAGGTCAACCGCCATGATTGGCAGTGCTAGCTGTGTGATCGAGTCGCCAATCAGCGAAACACCTTGGCCAACGGTAACGAGGCGCAGGTCGCGTGGGTTGTTCTTAGTGATCGTTGTGGTGCGCGCCATTTACTTGGCGGAGATTCTAATGAGGTTCGAGTCGCGGCGACCGCGCTCGCTCCCATATTGGTACATGGTGACGCGCAAGAAGGCGTACTTGCCAACAATCTTGCTGGAGACCTTGAGGTTCACCGATGTTGCGCCGCTGATCACGCTGCACCTTGTTCGCTGTGCAGTGGTGCAGCTGTACCACTGGTACTTGTAGTTCGGCGTTGGGCTACCCACCCAGGTGCCGCGCGTGCCGTACACAATCTTCCCGGCCTGTCGAATGCGCGGGATGACCGTGACCCGCGCTGGGACGAAGACGGTAACGCTGATCGTTGTGTACGCCATTTCGTACAACGCGTTGCCGTCCTTAACACCTCGGACGATGCACGTGCCAACCTTAAGGTAACGAATGTTCCTCCCGATGACGGTGCAGATCGTTGGTGTAACGCTTGTTGCAATGAACGGCGCAGAGGAGCTACCGCCACCATATGCGTAACTACGTGTGCTGTTGACGACGTGGGCGCTGGAGCCTGCATCAAGGATGAGCGGTGCTTGCGTACCCCTGAACACCTCAAATGTTCGGATCACCGAATCGGCCGCGCGATAGGTGCTCGTGCCCTCTTGCTCTGCGCGAATGGTGCAGGTACCTGGTTTAAGGAGGTGGAGCTCAAAGCCGGTGCCGTTAAAGCGCGGCTCGCACACGCTGCTCGAAAGGCCTGAGTAGTTGAGTGGCAGGTTGGCACTACTGTGGCTCGGCAGAGCCTGCGGAACGGTTGGGTCAAAGGTGCGATCGGCCAGAGCTTCAAGCTCGATCGTTTGGCTCCCCTGCACGATGGTGAAGCTGCGCTCGATTGAGGAGGCGCGCTCGTAGATAGCGTTGCCCGCCTGGGTGGCGCGCACGGTGCAGGTGCCGACGTTCAGCAGGCGCAAGCGCCACGCATTGACAAGACCATCGGGGGCCAACGCCTCACAAATGGTCGGCGTGCTGATCTCGTAGCTCACGGGTAGACCTGAGCTGGCCGTGGCGGTAAGTGTTGGTGGAGTGGTGCCGAACGGGACATCAGTTTCTGTGAGCAGCGGGCCGGTGCCGAAGTTAATCAGTGCTTGCGTACCCCTGAACACCTCAAATGTTCGGATCACCGAATCGGCCGCGCGATAGGTGCTCGTGCCCTCTTGCTCTGCGCGAATGGTGCAGGTACCTGGTTTAAGGAGGTGGAGCTCAAAGCCGGTGCCGTTAAAGCGCGGCTCGCACACGCTGCTCGAAAGGCCTGAGTAGTTGAGTGGCAGGTTGGCACTACTGTGGCTCGGCAGAGCCTGCGGAACGGTTGGGTCAAAGGTGCGATCGGCCAGAGCTTCAAGCTCGATCGTTTGGCTCCCCTGCACGATGGTGAAGCTGCGCTCGATTGAGGAGGCGCGCTCGTAGATAGCGTTGCCCGCCTGGGTGGCGCGCACGGTGCAGGTGCCGACGTTCAGCAGGCGCAAGCGCCACGCATTGACAAGACCATCGGGGGCCAACGCCTCACAAATGGTCGGCGTGCTGATCTCGTAGCTCACGGGTAGACCTGAGCTGGCCGTGGCGGTAAGTGTTGGTGGAGTGGTGCCGAACGGGACATCAGTTTCTGTGAGCAGCGGGCCGGTGCCGAAGTTAACTGATTGCGGTGTGCCGATGATCGTTACGTGGAACGTTGCACTTGCTGCGATGTGATCGGCAGTAGTGGGCGTTGTGGCGTTAAGGGTGCAGGTACCTGTTTGAGCCGCGCTCAATGTTTCTCCACTGAGTGTGCAATTCGCGGCACTTGCGCTGGCCACGGCGAGCGTGACGACCCCAGCCAGATCACTCGCGGCAGAAACGGTTGCGCTCTCGCCAACGGCGAGTCGCTCTGGCGCAGTAATGGTCAGGGTCGGTTGCGCCATGTTGAGCGCACCGACCGCATCCAATAGCCCTGCGCCGCATTGACGCTGGCTTCCCGTTGGGGTTTCGCTTGTTGTGACACAGGGCCGAAGCGAGTCGGCTGGGAATGGCCGAGCCCCCGCGTAGATTGCCGCTTCAATCTCGTTTGGCCCCCACGTTGGGTGAAGACTTGCAACAAGGGCTGCAACGCCAGCAACGTGCGGTGCCGCCATGCTCGTGCCGTGATAGTTCGCATAGCCGTAGCCGGTGAGTGTTGTTGTCCCTGTGGCAATCGTGGAGAGAACCCCAGAATCGCGTGGCATATCGCCACCCGGTGCGGCGATATCAACGCCGGCTCCATGATTTGAGTAGCCTGCCCGACCCCCCACGCGACCAATGGCCGCAACCGTCACCGTATCATTGCAATTTGCTGGGATCGCCAGCGCTACGTCCGCGCCTAGATTTCCCGCCGCAACAACAATTACTGCTCCCGCAGCGCGCGCCTGTGTGATGGATGTCTGCAGCCTCTCATAGCATGGAATGCCATAGCCGCCGAGAGATAGGTTGATGATGTCGGCTGGGTGCGAGTTGTTTGGCAGACCGAATGCACTCCAGAGCCGACCATCCCAACTCGTGGTAAGCCCGGACGCCCAACGAATTCCGTCAATGATGTCGTCAAACGTTCCGCCACCATGCCCTAGTACGCGCACGTGAAGAATAGAGACGTTCGGAGCTACGCCGCTAATGCCGATGTCGTTTTGTGCCGCACCAATAGTTCCAGCGACATGGGTGCCATGCCATGAGGATCGTGTCAAGTATGTTTTGCCATTCTCATCCGTGTAGCTTGTCCAATCGCCTTCATCCGTTGGGTCTGTGTCGCGGCCGGGATTATCATCGCCGGCGGTAGCACTGTTTTCGATCATGTCCACGCCCCAGCCCTCTGGTGTGTTGGTGATCAGATCGGGGTGATTGACTTGACCGGTATCAAGAACGGCAACAACAACTCCGGCACCCGTAGTCGTGCCCCATGCAGCCGCAGCGTTCGCCGCACCCTCTTTGCCGGTTGTCGGTACGTGCATGTCCCACTGCGATGCGAAATACGGGTCGATTGGATCAATCGTCGGGAACGCGCGAATGTCGGGAATGACACCGACGACACCGGGTGCCTGCTCCCACGCGGCGAGTGCGGTCTCTGCATCTTGTCCGGGCTTTAGGTCGATCTGGCGAGTTTTGCCGTCGTCGCTCATGGCGGTGCCGACGGTGGTGTTGTAGGCGAAGCGAACGGTGAGTGAGTCGAATGGTTCAGGTGCTACTGGTGCAGCTGCTGTCACCGCGCGTGCGGGTGCTGGTGCTGCGATGGCGCCGAAGATAAAAAGAGCCGCCATCACGGCGGCAGGTAGGCGGTGCAACATGGTGGCTATTCGCCGATCGTGGCCCAGATAAAGCCCATCATCACGAAGAATCCCGAGAAGAGGGCGACGAGACCGACCGCGCCATATGGTGATTCGGCGGTCTTGTCGGTGAAGGTGCCAAGCAGCAGGCCGAAGCCAATCGCCCACACAAGCCAGGCGACTCCCCAGAGCACCTTGCTGTTGGGCCCGGTCACGAAGCGGCGAACCCACGGGGTTTCGCGCTGCTCAGAGCTCATGGCAGCCTTCTGGAAGATGTACACGAAGCCGCCACCGATCGCCAGCGAGATAAAGAACTCGGCTGGGTGGGCGAACGGGAGCGTGAACATATCCATGCCCCAATCATAGCGGGCGGAACTCTGGCACGATCAGGGCATGTTGAGTTGGCTGGACGAAGTCCTGATCCCCCTAATCACGAGCATGTACGAGGCGGTCGGCTACCTCGGCGTGGCGATCGCCATGGCCGTGGACGCCTCGAGCTTCCCCGTGCCGAGCGAGTTCATCCTCCCCTTCGCGGGCTTCCTGGTGGCCGACCCCACGGCGGTCGAGCCACTGACCGGGGGGCGCTGGCTCCTGCTCCCCACCATTGCCGCCGCCACCCTGGGCGGCCTGGTCGGCACCTGGGGCGCCTACGCCATTGGCGCCTACGGCGGTCGACCGCTGCTGAACCGCTTCGGCCGCATCGTGCGCATCGACCCTGCCGACCTCGACCGCGCCGACGCCTTCTTCGCGCGACACGGTGGCAAGATCGTCTTCTGGAGTCGCTTTATTCCCCTGCTTCGCACCGCCATCTCGTTCCCCGCTGGCATCGCCCGCATGCCACTCGGCCGCTTCCTTCTCTATAGCGCCGTTGGTTCACTTATCTGGAACAGCGCGCTCATTGGCGGCGGTGCTGCGCTCGGCCAGAACTGGGAGCAGGTGAAGGAGTGGCTGAAGCCGCTCGACACGCTGCTACTGATCGTTGGCGTTCCTGCGCTGCTGTTGCTTGGCGCGTGGCGACTCGGGCTCCTCGCCCGGCTGCGTGGCGCTCGCCGCGATCGTCGCGGGTAGGGCCTTATGAAGATTGCGGTCCTTAGCGACATTCACGCCAACCTTGCTGCGCTGCAGGCGGTGCTCGCCGACATCGATGCCGTCGCCCCAGATGCAGCCATTTGGCACACCGGCGATATCGTTGGCTACAACGCCGAACCGAACGAGGTCGTTGCGCTGTTGCGCGAGCGTGGTGCCGCTGGCGTGATGGGGAATCACGACGCCGCAGTGCTCGGCGAGCTTGATGTTTCGTGGTTTAACCCAGAGGCTGCCGCTGCGGTGAAGTGGACGGCTACCCACCTCACTCCTGAGAACGCCACGTGGCTACATGCACTGCCGAAGATCAGCGAGGTGGGTGCTGCGACGCTGGTGCATGCCAGCCTGCTCAAGCCACTTGAGGAGTACGTGATTGATGCAGAGAGTGCGCGTGAGAATTTGTTCGCGCTCTCCACGCCGGTGCTCTTTCATGGCCACACGCACGTTCCCGCCTATTGGGCGCTCCGCGGCGGCCAGTCAAGCGTGATTGATATTGATGGGCGCGCGCAACCGCTCCTCTCACCGTCACTGATCAACGTTGGCTCCGTTGGGCAGCCGCGCGATGGCGATGTGCGTGCAAGTTGGGTGCTCTGGGATCGCAGCGACGACGGTTCGGCGATCGGTGCGCTCGGCACGGTGCAGTGGCGACGAGTCCCCTATGACGTTGCGCGAACACAGTCGGGGGTGCGTGCGGCAGGTCTGCCAGAGTTTCTCGCCGAACGCTTGGCAGCGGGACACTGATCGTGGCTGCACGACGAATGCCACCATTCGAACGACTCGGTGTCTTCATGTATGCGCATCGACGCGCGGTGATCGGTGTCTGGCTGGGCATCTTGCTTCTTGCGCTGCCGTTTGCACCACAAGCACCAGGTGCGCTGCAGGCGGGTGGATTCGACCTACCAACGCTGGAATCGGCACGCGCACGTACGTTGCTTGAACAAGAGCTTGGCGCACCACCTTCGGCGCTCGTGCTGGCGATCTCTTCGGACACCATGCTTCCTGGATCCATCGAGTTTGAAACGGCAGCGGCGCGCGCGGTTGCAGGCGTTGCAGGTGCGCCACATGTTGTGGGGATTCGCTCGCATCTGATCGCGCCAACACAGGTGAGCGTTGAGAACGGCATTGTCTATGACGTTGTCTTCTTAGACCTGAAGCCTGATGACTCACCGGAGGCGCTTGGAGGCGTTGCAGCGGCACTCGTTCCTGTTGACGGACTCACCGTGCAGATCGCTGGTGGCCCCGCCTTCTACGCCGACATTCAAAGTGTTTCGGAGAGTGACCTGCGTCGCAGCGAGTTGATCAGCTTGCCGCTCGCCGCGATTGTGTTGCTCTTGGTGTTCGGCTCTGCGATTGCGGCGGGGCTGCCACTCGCCGTTGGTGGGGCGGCGGTACTGATTGCACTCGCCGCGATCTTTGGTGTGGCGCAGGTGACGCGCATGAGCGTCTTCGTGTTGAACCTCACCACACTGCTCGGCCTCGGTCTTGGCGTTGATTACTCGTTGCTGATGGTGTCGCGATTCCGCGAAGAGCTTGGTCGTGGCAGTGCAAAACGCGCCGATCGTGTGGCAACGGCGGTGCAGCGCACGGTGGCGACCGCCGGTCGTGCCGTCTTCTTTAGTGGCGTCACGGTGATGCTCGGCCTTGTGGGCCTGGTGCTCTTCGAATTTGCGATCCTTCGCTCTATTGGTATCGCTGGCGCCATCACCGTGGCACTCGCCGTGATCGCCAGCCTCACCCTCCTCCCCGCCCTGCTGGGCGTGCTCGGAGCACGGGTGGACCGCTTCGCCGTGCGCAAGGTGACCTACGAGGAGCCGAGTGAGCAGGGTCGCTGGGCACGCCTCGCCCGTGGCGTCATGCGCCGCCCCCTCGCCGTTGCCATACCAACCCTGGTGCTCTTGGTCGCGCTCGGATCACCGTGGCTCGGCGTGAAGTTCAATGCGCCAGACGGCAGCATCCTGCCTGAGCGCGTACCGAGCCGCCAGGCACTCGACGCACTCACTAGCTCATTCGGCGAGGGTGAGTTTGCACCGATGACCGTTGCGGTGCGCACCACCGGTGATGCAACTGCGCCAGAAAACATCGCGCTCCTCTTTGATTGGGTGCGTGCACTCGAAGCTGACCCGCGCGTGGCACGCGTCGACTCCATCGTCTCTATTGATGAGCGCATCACGCTCGCGCAGTACCAGTTGCTCTACGACTCACCAACAGGTGCGCCGCCCGACCGCTACGTGCAGCAGCTGCTCTCGGTCACCACAAAGGGTGATCTCACCGCCGTCACCATTACGCCAGCGCAAGGGCCGAATCGCCCCGACACGCGCGCACTTGTTGCCGAGCTGCGCGCCGCAACGCCGGGCGCCGTTGGTGCAGGTGAGGTAACCGCGCTGACGCCGCCGGCTGGGCTCACAACGCTCACTGGTGGTGGTGCGGCCGAGATCGTTGATGTCGTTGACACGATCTCTTCAGAGTTCCCGCGCAGCGCACTCGTAGTGATTCTCGCCACGCTAATCATTCTCGCCGTGCTGTTGCGCTCAATTGTTCTGCCGATCAAGGCGGTCTTCATGAACACCATCTCTATTCTGGCGAGCTTCGGCGCGCTGGTCTGGATCTTCCAAGATGGGAACCTCTCTGCGCTGCTCGGCTTTGCGCCACTCGGGTTTGTTGAAACAACGATTCCAGTGATTCTGTTCTGCGTGCTCTTCGGCCTCTCGATGGATTACGAGGTGTTCTTGCTGACGCGCATGCGCGAGATCTACGACCGCACTGGTGACAACGCCGCCGCCGTTGCTGGCGGGCTAGAGCGCAGTGGGCGCATCGTCACGAGTGCTGCGCTCATTGTTGTGGTGGTTGCCGGTTCGTTTGTCTTCGCTGAAATTGTTCTGATCAAGGCGCTCGGCGTTGGCGTGGCCATTGCAGTGGCGCTTGATGCAACGATCGTTCGCGCGCTACTGGTGCCGGCAACGATGCGACTCCTTGGCGACAAGAACTGGTGGGCGCCGAAGTGGATGGAGCGGCTCCTTGAGGGCCGCATCGCCACCGAAGCAGAGGCGGAGCGACGATGATGCGACGCTCGCTTCTTTTATTGATGAGCGCGGTTCTTGCCGCTGCATGTTCCGGTCCAATCTTGGCGAACTCACCAGCACCAACTGGTGCGCCGTATGAGAAGCCAACGCCGCGGCCGAGCGCCGTTGATCCGATTGCGATTGAGCTGCCACGCGACGATGCACCACACGATCGACTAACTGAGTGGTGGTACGTGACCGGCCACTTGGCAACGCTCGATGGCGCGCGTGAGTTTGGCTACGAAGCGGTGGTCTTCCGTGCACAGCGAGGAGAGTTCCCCGTTGCGTGGGCATCACACATTGCCATCACCGAGAAGCCGCGCGGTGGTCGCGCCGGTTCGTTCACCTATGACCAGCGTGCCGAGATCGGTCCGCAGGTAAACATTGCACCGGTGATGTCGCGCGCGGTGAGCGCCGCGTTTGCGATTACTGGTGCAAATCCACTAGATCCTTCAACGCTCGGACGCGATCCATGGGTGATGCTCATGCTCCCCGATGGCGGCATGGAGATTGGCGGCAACGGTTTGATGTTGCAGCTTGCCGCTGGTCGCGCTCCCGTGCTGCACGACACCGATGGCTGGGTCGGCTTCGCCGATGCCGGTGGTTCGTACTACTACTCACGCACGCGCATGCCAACGACTGGCACGCTGGCGATTGGCGGCGAAACGCTCGCCGTTACGGGGAGCTCCTGGTTTGATCATCAGTGGGGTGACTTCATTGCGATCGGTAGTGGTGGGTGGGATTGGTTCGCGTTGAACCTCAGCGACGGCAGTGACCTGATGCTCTCGTTCGTGCGCGCGAAGGATGGGAGCTTCCCACTCGTGTACGGCACCTGGATTGGAGCCAACGGCGTGGTGCAGCACATCAAAGGCGACCAGATCAACCTGACCGCGCTCGGGAGCTGGACCAGCCCACGCACCGGGGCGACCTGGCCCTCAGGGTGGCGGGTGCAGATCGGGCAGATTGACCTCGATGTGACGGTCACCCCCGAGTTGGCCGATCAGGAGCTGAATACGGTGGAGAGCACTGGGGTCATCTACTGGGAGGGGGCGAACGCGGTGGCGGGGACCCTGGGCGGGCGCCCGATCACGGGGCGCTCCTATGTTGAGCTCACGGGGTACGCGACCCTTCGCTAGCTCTCCCGCTAGAATCGGCGCATGACAGAGAACGGCTCCCAGCCAGTCGCCCCGAAGGTCGCCCCGCGCGACCGCGGCGCCCGTCGCTTCGTGACCTTCACCTACCTGGTGATTGGTGGCGTGATCGCCTATGCGCTGATCTCTGGCCCCGACGGTTTCGCCGCTTCGGTAAACGAGTTCCTCACCGCCACCCCAACCCCGTCCGCCTCGCCGAGCGCCTCACCGTCGACCAGCGCAACCCCGTAACGACGGGCCGCGGCGCGTGAGCCACATCTTCGTCTCGCCCCATCCCGACGACGCGGCACTCTCCTGTGGCGGCCTGATCGCCAACCTGCGCGAGCTCGGTCAGAACGTGATCATCCTCAGCGTCTACTCCGGTCACGGTGATCTGGATCGCCTCACCTCGTACCAGCGCCAGGCGCTCGGCTTTGGTGGCAAGGCGATCTGGCCCGCAACCCAAGCGTTCGACAGCGGCTCTATTGCCGCCGACAACGCAGTACCTGGTGAAACCGCCGACGCACTTGCCCCATGGCAGGCCGAGCCGGCACGACTGAAGCAGACGCAGCGCGAAGCCGACGAGAGCGCCAAAGAGTTCTGGCAGCGAGCCTCGTGGTATCGCCGCGCCGACATCAGCGCAACCTCGCTGCCGGGTGGACGCTCGCGCGACACCAGCAATGGACAGGGTGTGATTGATCCGGGCGCTGTCGCCGTTGCTGCTGCCGCAGGTGAGGCGATGGCGCAGCGACGCCAAGAGGACGAGCGCTACGCACTCTTCGCTGAAGCAGCTGTTGTCTTCCTTGATCTTCCCGACGCCGTCTTCCGCGGTTATGAGGGCGATGAACAGCTGCTCGGAAGTGTTCGCGAGAACGACGCAGCGCCGATTGATCTCCTCCGCAAAGAAATTGCGCGACTAGAGCCGCAGCGCGTCTACTTCCCGCTCGGCATCGGCTCACACGTCGACCACCAGCTCTGCCGACGCGTTGGTGCTGCGCTGCTTGGCGATGCGCAGGCGTGGACGATGCCTGGCATTGACTGGAGCGACAAGGTCGCCTTCTACGAAGACTTCCCGTACGCCTACTGGCAGCAGTTCGATCCTTCGGCTGGCTTACCAGCGAACTACACCGCCGGGCTCCCCGCTGGAATCCGACTTACGCCAGAGATCGCCGACATCACCGATGTGCTCGAGCAGAAGGTGCAGGGGATTGCACAGTACGAGTCACAGGTGCCGCACCTCTTCGGCTCCGTCGAGAAGATGGCCGACGCCGTGCGCACGCAGGGCGCAACGGTTGCGCTACAGAGTGGTCGCGGTGGTGCGGTCGAGCGCTACTGGAGTGCTGTTCGCAGCTAGCGCGAACTCTTTCGCTTCAGCCCAGACACCCACTCAATCGCAACGGCCACCACGGCTCCCACCGCAAAGATGATGCCGCCTGTTGGCACAGAGATAATGAGAAGCCAGAGTACCGCACCGTAACCCAGTTCACTGAATGGATTACTCGATGGGTTAGCGGCGAAGTTCACCAAAACTACCGCGAGTGGAAAGAGGGCAACGACGCCCGAAACGATGCTTAACACGGTCCAATACCGTGAGGTGATGATTGGCGCCTGCGCCTTTGGCTTGGTACTCATTGCGACCCTCCGTTCACGCCAGCGCGATCTGGCACATCACTCGCTGGCCCACCGACGGTAAGCAGATAGATCGCCTCAATGTCGCGCAACATATCGTCGACGCAGAACTTCGCGTGGACCAACTCATGTCCGGCGTTTGCAAGTCGTGAAGCAAGTGCGCGATCGCGGAAGAGCAGCGCAATCGCCGACGCAAGCGCGGATGGATCTTGCGAGGGGACGAGGATGCCGTTCTCTCCAGAGCGAATCATTTCGGGGATGCCGCCGACGTTGCTGGCGATCACCGGTCGATTAGCGGCGAGTGCCTCGACGATCGCCAGCCCTTGCGCCTCGCGATAGCTCGGCATGACCACCACATCTGCGGCGGCAAGGATCTGCGGCACATCTTCACGGCGCCCAAGGAAGTGCACGCTGTCGCAGCAGACCTCTGCCCGCAGGTGCGCGGCGGCGAGGCCCTCGAGGCGATCACGTTCTGAGCCTTCACCGACCACAAGGAGGTGCGCTGATGTGTAGTGATGGTGCACTACCGGCCACGCCTCAATCAGCGTAGGGTGCCCTTTCTCAGGCTCAAGTCGCCCAACGACCACGGCGAGTGGTGCATTGGCAGGAATACCGAACTCCGCACGAATTGCCTCGCCACCAGTCGCCTCATCGAAGCGTTCCAGGTCGACGCCGTTATAGATGCGGCTGATCGCCGTAGTGTCGCGCCCCTCGGCGACCAGCTTCTCGACGATGGCGTCGCTCACCGCAATGAGGCGGTTGATCTTCGGGGTGATGCGCTCCAGCAGCTCACGGTCCGCAGGAGAGCGGAAGCGGCTCGAATGCACGGTAGAGACCATGTAGGGGCGATGCCCGGTGCGCTGCTCCACGATGTCGAGTGCGGCAACGCCCACCACCTCGGCGCGGTACATGTGAGCGTGCAGCACCTGGGCGTTCAGGGCGATCAGTCGGTCGGCGAGCAGCTCCGCAGATCGCTCGTCGCTCGGCTCTTCGATCACCTCGGTGGCGTAGCCCATGCGTTGCAGGCGGGCCATGGTGCTGCCATGCGAGAGCGAGATGACATGCGCCTCATGTCGCGATGGGTCGAGTCGCAGCATCGTGCTCACCACGCTCTCTTGCGCCCCACCGTTGGTGCCCGTCGCAAGCAGCTGCACCACGCGCAGTCGGGTGCCGTCAGGGAGCGGCCCTGCTGGTGTACGCCCGCCACATCGTTCACCGAACTTCGGCTTAGTCATCTGTTGCACTCATGCTGCGGGCACCGTCACCATCAACACGTCGACATCTGTGGCGCCGACCTCGTACTTATAGCTCTCGTTGCCGCGCAAGAAGTCGAATGTTTGCTTTTGTTCGGCGATAGCCATTTGTAGTCCGTGGGCAAAAAGGAGAATTCCTGGGGAGAGCGAACGCGCAGCAAGTTCACCACCAGCATTCCAATATCGAATCCCCGTTGCATCGCGCAAGAAAAGCCCTGCAGCAAATGCGCCGAACTCAAGATTGCGCGCAACGATAATCGTGATCAGCCCTTCTGGTGCGCGGGCGAAGAGTTCGCGCATGAAGGTCTCATCGCGCACACCCTTCGCATCTTCGGTGAAGAGTCCGTGGTGGCCCCATCGCGCACGGTGCAGCTTGATGAACTCTGCAAGGTCGTCAACGGCGCGCGTCTTCGCACTAATCGTTACGCCGGCACCTTCGCCGCGTCGAACCTTGCGGCGAATCTCGTGGCGATCTTTCTTGTCGATGCGCTCGAGGTGTTCATCGAAGGTGGTGATGTTGGTGAGGTCAATGGATGGTGCAGGTTCTTCAATGGTTGTTGTGGCAGTGCGTGCACTGTTCGCTGCGAGTGCGCTCATGAGCATCTCGTGTGCTTGGTCGGCACGACGCAAACGCCGGAGATCGAGCGCTGACGTATCGGCATAGAGATGCGTGACAAGCGCATCAACAGCGCCGGCGCTCTCTGCACTGGTGAGATCGATCAACACCGTCGCGTAATCAATGTGATACGTGGCTCCCAAGTAGCGCACGCCATCAGGGCGAAGCATGAGCGGGAGATAGGCGCAGAGTGCGCCAGCCGCGTCGTAGACCGCAAGTGAAACATCGGTGGCCTCAGTGCCGTAGCCGATCCACCAGGCTTCGTGCACCGCGCGATGGCTGAATGCGCTTGCCGTTGGGTTGGTTGCGAGGAGTCGCTCCCACTCAGCTGCCGGCAGTTCGGCGAGCGGCAGGGTTCGTACGGTCCAGGCGGTGGTGGAGGTCATGCGCCTATCGTACCGCCCGATACGCAGGGGGTACGCGTGACGCACGATCCTGCGGGGATGCAGTTCACCGAGCGTGCCCGCGATGCACTTGCCGAGTTGCAGCGCGCCGCCGCGCCAGTCTTGGCGCTCCTCGCCCCGCAACGTTGTGGTGCCTGTGGCGTTGAAGGGGCACTCCTCTGCACCGAGTGTTGTGAAGAGCTTGGTCTTGCTGATAACGGTCGGGTGGAGCGCGGCACCCCGCCGCCTGGTTGTGTCGCAGGGGCATGGATCGGCCCGTATGAGGGCGGCCTCGGCGAGGCGGTGCGCACACTGAAGTTCCAC
This sequence comes from Candidatus Limnocylindrus sp., assembly GCA_044236365.1. Classification (GTDB taxonomy): domain Bacteria; phylum Chloroflexota; class Limnocylindria; order Limnocylindrales; family Limnocylindraceae; genus Limnocylindrus. The sequence goes on from JBIIGQ010000001.1 coordinate 59,694, forward strand.
GACCTTCCCGCTCTTGCTACGCCGCTTGGAGTCGGCTTACAGCGTGCGATCCGTGCCGTGCAACAAGATCTCGGTGGTGATGCAACCCTTGTGCCGATTCCCACCGACCCAGCGCGCCTGCGCGATCGAGGCTTCGATCATGCGGCGCTCATGGCCACCGCAGCGGCGCGGGTGCTGTCATGCACGATTGCACCGCTCCTTGAGCGCACCAGGGCAGTGCCGGCGCTGCATACGCTCGGTCGCGCTGAGCGGCGACGGGTGATGGATCGTGTCTTCGCGCTAAGGACGGGTGCCGCGTTGCCTCGCCGTGTGATTTTGGTCGACGACATCTGGACGAGCGGCGCCACCTTTGAGGCGGCGGCGGCAACGCTGCGCGCCGCTGGGTGCACGAGCATCGGCGTGGTCGCTGTGGCTCGCGAGGCGCTGGTGCACGATGCGTAGGTTCGCGAGCGATCTCTGGCGCGGCGTGGCACTCTCTCCCCATGGCAGCCAAGCGTCCAAAACTGAGGAGCAGCGCACCGGCCGCGGCGGCTGGGCGGCTCGACCGCATGCTTGGCGCCCACCTCGCCGCAGGGCCTGGGCTCGTCAAGGCGGCCGATCGCGCCGCAGCGGTTGGGGCGATGGGGCTCCAGATCTTTACCGGCAATCCAACAGGCTGGGCACGCCGTGCCGAACTCCCCAAGGAGCTCCCCGCCTTCCGCGCCCGTATGAAGGAGCACGGCTTCGGCCCACTCGCCGTGCACGCCGCCTATTTGGCGAACCTCGCTGGGCCGAATCCGGTCTTCCGTGAGAAGACGGTGGAGCTGCTCCGTCACGAACTTCGCGTGGCGCCCGAGTACGGCGCATCGTTCGTCAACGTTCATATCGGCTCACACATGGGAACCGGCATTGAGGCTGGCATCG
>JBIIGQ010000032.1:0-6349 GCA_044236365.1 Candidatus Limnocylindrus sp.
GCATGCGCTTTGATGATCGCGTGACGGGGAACGTGCGCACCTATGCGCCGAAGGCGAAGATCGCGCACATCGACATTGACCCAGCCGAGATTGGCAAGAACGTGGTTGCGGATCTGCCGATCGTGGGTGATGCGAAGCACGTGCTCGATGCGCTCCTCCCGCTCATTACCAAGGTTGATCCAGCGATCCGCGCGGATTACTTCGCAGAACTGGCGACCTGGCGCACCGAGAGCGAAGGCTCGTCGTGGCACGGTTCTGGCGGCTTCCGCGAAGGGGTGCTCTCGGCCGACTTCGTTGTTGAGCGCATTGCGGCGGGTTCAGAGTTTGATGCGAACCTCACCGCCGACGTGGGTCAGAATCAGATGTGGGTCGCACGCTACGGCGGATTCCGCCGTGCCAACTCGCACCTCTCATCCGGCGGACTCGGCACGATGGGCTTCGCCCTCCCTGCAGCGATGGGCGCCGCCATTGCGACACCAGACAAGGTCTCGTGGGCGATCGCCGGCGACGGCGGGTTCCAGATGACGCTGCAGGAGTTGGCGACGATCGTGCAAGAGCGCATTCCCGTGAAGATCGCGCTGATGGACAACAAGAAGTTGGGAATGATTCGGCAGTGGCAAGAGATTGTCTATGCCGGGAACTACCACTCCGAGCAGCTGGCGGGACCAGACTACTTGAAGCTCTGTGAGGCCTACGGTCTTCCAGCGTGGAAGGTTTCAAAGCCCGAAGAGGTTGATGCGGCAGTTACTGCGGCACTCGCCGCCGATGGCCCAGCGCTAATCTGGTTTGAGATCGCTGAGCGGCAGAACGTCTACCCGATGATGCCAGCCGGCAAGGGTCTCTCCGACTTGATCGATAAGTGGGGCGATGACGGCGAGGATGTCACCGAGGGTGCAACTGGGCCACGCGTTGATCCGATGGATCCAACCAGCGGCGGTGCGAAGTGACCCCCACGTCGACCGCCCGATCGCTTCCAGGTTCGGGAGACGAGCGCCGCCATCTGATTGTGGCGATCGTCAACAACAAGCCGGGCGTGCTCAATCGTGTGGCGAGCCTGATGCGCGCCCGAAACTTCAACATCGAGTCACTCGCCGTTTCGGTAACGGAGCGGAGCGACACCTCGCGTATGACGCTCACGATCGTGGGCGACGAGGTGCATGTGGAGCAGGCGGCGAAGCAGCTCTACAAGTTGATCGATGTGCTGAAGGTGCAAGACGTGACCGACGAGTCGATCGTTGAGCACGAATTCGCCCTCATTAAGGTGCGCGCAACCAAGCGGACGCGCCCCGAGATTGTGAGCGTGGCAGAGATGCATCGGGCCAAGGTCGTTGACCTTGGGGATGAGGCGGTTATCGTCGAGGCGGTCGGGGATCCGACCGAGATCGACACGTTGGTCGAGCTTCTTCGGGAGTTCGGAATCAAGGAGCTGGTGCGAACCGGCTCAGTAGTAATGTCCCGCGGCAGCGGGTCAATTGAGGAGCAGGTGAAGCGATGAGCGTAAAGATGTACTACAGCGCCGAGGCACCACTCGAGGCCCTCAAGGGCCAGGTCATTGCCGTGATCGGGTACGGCAGCCAGGGGCACGCCCACGCTCGCAACCTGAAGGAGTCCGGGCTCACCGTGATCATCGGTCTCAAGGAAGGCTCGAAGAGCCGTGCCGTTGCCGCCGCTGACGGCTTTGAGGTCTTCACCGCCGCTGAGGCAACGAAGCGTGCCGACGTGGTGATGATCGCCGCGCCCGACACGGCGCAGAAGGCAATCTATGACAACGAGATCGCAGGCAACTTGAAGAAGGGTGCACTGCTGCTGTTTGCACACGGCTTCAACATTCATTTCGGTCGCATCAAGCCGGCCGAGGGAACTGACGTTGGCATGATCGCGCCGAAGGGGCCAGGCCACCTCGTGCGCTCCGTCTACGTTTCGGGCGGCGGCGTCCCTGCACTCTTCGCCGTTGGGCAAGAGGCCACCGGTACCGCACGAGCGCGAGTCATGGCGTATGCCAATGGACTCGGTTGCACGCGCGCGGGAATCATGGAGACGACCTTCAAGGATGAGACCGAGAGCGATCTTTTCGGCGAACAGGCCGTGCTCTGCGGCGGCACCGCGCAACTCGTGAAGAGTGCGTGGGAGACGCTGGTTGAGGCTGGCTACGACCCAGAGCTCGCCTACTTTGAGACGATGCATGAGCTGAAGCTCATCGTTGATCTGATGTATCGCGGCGGACTCGACTTCATGCGCTTCTCTGTCTCTGACACCGCCGAGTGGGGCGACTACACGTCGGGCCCGCGCATCATTGATGCGTCGGTGAAGGCGCGCATGAAGGAGGTGCTCACCGAGATTCAGGACGGCACCTTTGCCAAGCGCTGGATCGCAGAAGACGAGGCCGGACGCCCAGAGTACAAGCGACTGCGCGCTGCAAACTCAGGACACCCAATTGAGAAGGTCGGCAAGGCGCTGCGCCACCAGATGACCTTCTTGAATCCAGTCGAGGTCGACATGGATGGCGCACAGGGCGCCGCGGAGAAGGGCGCCGCCCAGTGAACGGGGCACCGGGCCCGGGCGTCGCAACCGGCGCCGTTCGTATCTTTGACACCACCCTGCGTGACGGTGAGCAGGCGCCAGGCGCCGGCCTCACCGTTGCTGAGAAGTTGGAGGTTGCCCGGCAACTCGCCAAGCTGAAGGTGGACGTCATCGAGGCGGGATTCCCCGCCGCATCAGAGGGCGACTTTGAGGCCGTACGGCAGATTGCCCTTGCGACGAAGGGGGTCGGCATCGCCGCTCTTGCCCGCTGCAAGGATGGCGATCCACAGCGTGCCATTGATGCGATCAAGGTGTCGGATCGACCGCACCTGCATTTGTTCATTGCAACCTCTGACATTCACCTCACCCACAAGCTGCGCACCACCCGTGAGGCGGCACTCGCCGAGGCGGTGAAGTGGGTCAAGTACGCGCGAGAGAAGCTGGGTCGCGATGCGGAGGTGGAGTTCTCCGCAGAAGATGCGAGCCGCACCGATCACGACTACCTACTGCAGGTTTACGAAGCAGTGGTTGAAGCTGGCGCCTCCACCGTGAACATCCCCGACACCGTTGGCTACGCCATTCCGTCGGAGTACGCCGCACTGACGAAGCTCGTCGTTGATCGCGTTGGACGCGACGCCACGATCAGCGTTCACTGCCACAACGACCTTGGCCTTGCGACCGCCAATACGTTGGCGGCAGTGCAAGCCGGTGCACGACAGGTTGAGGTGACGATCAACGGACTCGGCGAGCGCGCCGGGAACGCCTCACTCGAAGAGGTCGTGATGGCGCTGCGCACCCGACCAGGACAGTTCGAGTCGCACGACATTCAGGTGCAAACAGAGCAACTGACCTCGGCCAGCCGACTCGTTTCGTATCTGACCGGATTCGCCGTGCAGCCGAACAAGGCGATCGTCGGCGCGAACGCGTTTGCGCATGAGTCGGGGATCCATCAGGACGGCGTCCTGAAGAATCCGCTCACCTACGAAATCATGACGCCGCAGTCGGTTGGCCTCGTAGGTTCCAGCCTGACGATTGGCAAGCTTTCGGGTCGTCGTGGTTTGCAGGCGAAGTTTGCGGAACTTGGGCACGACCTCAGTGGGGAGGCGCTCGACGCCCTCTACCGTGAGGCGATCGCTCTCGCCGACGTGAAGAAGGAGCTCACCGACGCCGACCTGTTGGCCCTCGTCGATAAGCGAGCCGCCACCGGGAGCGCTGCAACGATTGAGCTCCTCGACTGGAGCGTTGCCAGCTCACGCGGCGGCGGTTCGTCGGGCCGCGTGGAGATTCGCGTGAACGGGGTCGAGGCTTCGGCCGAGTCCACTGGGAATGGCCCCGTCGACGCCCTCTATGAGGCAATCGACAAGGCGGTCGCCCCAACCCTCGGCTGGAATCCGATCCTCGCCGAGTACGAGATTCGTGCCGTCAGCGAGGGCGAAGATGCCCAGGGGCAGGTCACGACCAAGTGCCGTCGCTCCAACGATCTCGACGCCGAAGGGAAGCCGCTCCCGAACGCACCGATGGTCACGGGGCAAGGCCTCTCCACGAACATCATCGATGCGTCGCTCGTCGCCTATGTCTCTGCTGCGAACAAGCTCGCCGCACTTGCGTCGGGGGCGGCCAGTGCGCCAACGAAGGGATCACGCGAGGCGATGCAGTGAGCGAGACGCTCGCCGCACCACTCGCCGCAGAGCTACGTGACGGTGCCGCCGATCATCTGATCGTCACCATTCCGGGTGACGGGGTTGGCCCTGATGTGGTGGCGGCGGCGCGCCGCGTGCTCGACGCTGCGGGTTCGAAGTTTGGCTTCAAGCTTGCCTGGCGCGAGATCTTGGCCGGTGGCTGCGCCATTGACGCATATGGCGTTGCCGTTCGCGAAGAGGATCTGAAGATCGCCGATACGGCCGACGCGCTGCTCCTTGGCGCGGTTGGCGGACCGAAGTGGGATAACCCAAACGGCACCGTTCGCCCAGAACAGGCACTCTTCGCCTTCCGCACCCGCTACGAACTCTTCGCCAACCTTCGCCCCGTCACGATCTACCCAGAGCTCGCCGACGCCTCACCGCTGAAGTCCGAGCGCCTGAAGGGTGTTGACATGCTGATGGTGCGCGAACTTACCGGTGGACTCTACTTCGGTAGGCCGTCGGGCGAAGAGGTGACGCCAACAGGTCGACGCGCTGTTGACACGCTGCCGTATCACGAAGATGAGATCCACCGCGTCGCGGTGATCGCCTTTGAGTTGGCACGCACGCGACGAAAGTCCGTGACGTCAGTCGATAAGGCGAACGTGCTCTCTACAAGCCGCCTCTGGCGCAAGGTTGTGACCGAGGTGGGCGCCGACTATCCCGATGTGAAGTTGGAGCACCGTCTCGTTGACTCCACCGCAATGCTGCTCGCAACCTGGCCAGCGACCTTTGATGTTGTTGTGACTGAGAACCTCTTCGGCGACATCCTCTCCGATGAGGCCGCCGTGCTGGCCGGTTCACTCGGCATGCTCCCGTCAGCCTCCCTCGGTGCGCGTCGCACGGCGCACGGCACCTTCGGCCTCTATGAGCCGATCCACGGATCCGCCCCCGACATCGCAGGGAAGAACCTGGCGAACCCGATCGGCACGATCCTCTCGGGGGCGATGCTGCTCCGCGAGTCGCTCGGCCGCGCCGATGCGGCCGCCGCCGTTGAGCAGGCGGTGGCCAACACCATTCGCATGGGCGTGCGCACCGCCGACCTTGTTCCAGGGCTCGACGCCGCTGGTGCCCGCGCCGCCGGCTTCACCCTTGCAGGCACCCGCGAGGCGACCGACGCCATCGTGGAGCAGCTCCTGAGCCTCAAGTGAGCACCAGCGCCGCCGATCGCGAGCCGGTCCTCCTCTACGACACCACGCTGCGCGATGGCGCCCAGAGCGAGGGGCTGATCCTTTCGCTGCAAGACAAGCTGCGCATCGCCCGCGCGCTCGATGAGTTCGGCATGTTGGCGATCGAGGGCGGGTGGCCCGGCTCTAACCCGAAAGACATTGAATTCTTCGCGGCGGCGAAGAAGATTCGCTGGGAGCGCGCCCGTCTCGCCGCGTTCGGCAGCACGCGCCATAAGTCGAACAAGCCTGGCGATGATGCCAACCTGAATGCGCTCCTCGATGCCGAGACGCCGATCGTCACGATCTTCGGCAAGAGCTGGACCCTGCATGTAGAGGCGGTGCTAGAGGCGTCGCGCGCCGAGAACCTCGCGATGATCTCGGAGAGCGTCGCCTACATCGCCGAGCGCGGACGTGAGATGGTCTACGACGCGGAGCACTTCTTTGACGGCTTTGAGGCGGATCGCGACTATGCGCTTGACACACTGCGCGCCGCACGTGACGCCGGCGCCTCCACGCTCGTTCTCTGCGACACCAATGGCGGCACCCTCACCGGCCGCATGGCTGAGATCGTGAAGGATGCGCGAGCGACTCTTGCCGCCGACGCGGCGGCGAAAGAGATCGTGTGGGGGATCCACACGCATAACGATGCGGAGCTCGCCGTAGCGAATGCCCTTGCGGCGGTCGACGCCGGTGTGCGCCACGTGCAGGCGACGATCAACGGTTACGGCGAGCGCGCGGGAAACGCGAACATGGTCTCGCTCCTCGCTAACTTCGCCCTGAAGACGCAGCACACGGTCGCTGGAGCGGCGAACCTCGCCGACCTTTCACGCCTCTCCCACGAGGTAGCTGAGATCGCGAACCTCGCCCCTGACGATCACCAGCCGTACGTTGGTCGCTCAGCCTTCGCCCACAAGGGTGGGGTGCACGGCGCGGCCCAGGTGAAGACCCCACGGGCCTATCAGCACATTGATCCAGCGCTCG
>JBIIGQ010000033.1:0-6318 GCA_044236365.1 Candidatus Limnocylindrus sp.
GTACCGCTGGGCCACTCGGAAGTGTTGTCCAGCGGCCGAAGAGCTGGCAGGGAATGCCGTCGGGTTTATAGCCCCAGTCGCTAAGTAGCACGATGAATCCACCGCGCTTCAGTGCACTGAACACCTCGCGAATCGCCTTCCAGTCGATCACTTTGATTCCCCATGCTGCGCGAAGGCGGCGAAGGAGCTCGTACATTTCTGGGAAGGCGCTGTCGTCGGCGACAACGTTTACGTCATAGTTGCGTTCGCCAAGTGACGCAGCGCCGAGCTCGTTGTTACCCGCGTGAAAACCTACGAAGATCGCGGCCTGTCCGCGTGAGCGGAAGTTGTCCATGAACGCGGCCTCGCTCAGGTCAACATCAGCGGCGATCTCTTTGAGTGAACGGCTTGGCAGGCGCAGTAGTTCTGCTGCGAAGCGCCCATAGGTGCGGTAGTTCGCAAGGGAGCGAGCGCGCACGAGTTTCTCGCTTCCTGGGAGTGGTCGGCCATCTGCGTCGGCTACCCCGAGGACGACCGCGGCGTTGCCGTCGGCGATGCGTCGCTTGGCCGGCCAGAGGAGGTAGGCGAGTGGCGCGAGGGTCGAGAAGAGCGCCTCAACCGGGCGTGGGGGGAGGATGCCAATGACCCACATGAGGAGGCGGTAGCCGGCGTAGACGGTGCGCTCCCAGGCGCGCCGGACGAGGTAGCCAGGGGTGCGCTTTGGCGCCTGGCGACGGAGCGGCGAGGGGGTGGCTGCCCCCTGGGGCGGCTGTGGTTCGCTCATTTGTGAAGTGTAGGGGAGAGCCGCCGCCCCCTTGCGGGTGCGACGGCTCTCTCCAGTGCGAAGGCGGGACTGGCCGAAGCCAGCCTCGCAGCGGAACGCTTAGGCGCGAACGGAGTTCAGTGACTCGGAGGTGGGGTACCCCTCCTTAGTCACCTGGGTTCCGTCGAGGACGCGGTTGTCCTCGCCGCGAATGAAGGCCTCCACTGCGGCGTGGGCGACGTCGTCGCGCAGCTGCATTGGTGGGCTCTTCATGAAGTACGACGAAGGCGCAACGAGCGTCCCCGCCAACTTGCGATCAAGGCCGATCTTCGCGCAGCGGATAGCGTCCGTGATGACGCCGGCGCTGTTTGGCGAATCCCACACCTCGAGCTTCAGTTCGGCCGTAAGTGGCACGCCGCCGAAGGTTGTCCCTTCAAGGCGAATGTTTGCCCACTTGCGATCGAGAAGCCATGGCACGAAGTCCGAAGGACCAACGTGCACCTGCTCCTCGCCGAGCTGCTCGTCAAGGATCGAGGTGACCGCGTTGGTCTTGCTGATCTTCTTGCTCTCAAGTCGATCGCGCTCCAACATGTTCTGGAAGTCGGTGTTGCCACCGAAGTTCAGCTGATAGGTGCGGTCGAGCTGCACGCCACGATCGGCGAAGAGTCGAGCAAGAACGCGGTGCGCAATCGTTGCGCCAACCTGGCTCTTGATGTCGTCTCCAACGATTGGGAGTCCGGCTGCGGCGAACTTCTTCTGCCACTCTGGCTCTCGGCCGATGAAGACTGGGATTGCGTTGACAAACGCGCATCCCGCCTTGATCGCCTGCTCAGCGTAGTAGCGAATTCCCTCTTCGCTGCCGACCGGAAGGTAGGCAACGAGCACATCAACCTTGCGCTCCTTGAGCACGGCGGCAACGTCCACAGGCTTCTCTGGTGACTCAATCACCACATCCTTGAGGTACTTGCCGATGCCGTCGAGCGTTGGCCCGCGCTGAACGATCACGCCGGTGGTTGGGATCTCCTGGAAGGTCCAGGTGTTGTTTGGCTCTGCGCCAAGTGCAACGGAGAGATCCTTGCCAACCTTGGTGGCGTTGACGTCAAACGCCGCAACGTAATCAAGATCGCGCACGTGATAGCCACCAATGTCGACGTGCATCAGTCCTGGGACCTTTGCATCGTTCGCCACGTCGGCGTAGAAGTAGCGGCCCTGCACCAAGCTGCTGGCGCAGTTGCCGACGCCCGCGATTGCGACGCGGATCGGATTCGTTGACTTGATCGGCGTTGTCGGCGCCGGTCGAGCGTTCCACTGGGCGCGAGGCCCGTTCATCTCTACCATTTCCCTGTTACCCCTTTCTCTGTCGCTTACGCGACCTTTCCGCTTTGCGAGCCCACACCTGTGGGTCCGCCTTCACTAACCGCCCGTTTCACGCCAGGCGGCGAGTATCAAATTGGCGCGCTATGCGCGACGCCCGGTGGTTGCCAACGCAGCGCGAATAAACAAGATTCGCTGCAGCACGGTGACGGCTGAGAGTGCGACGATGATGATGAGCGCATAGAGCAGGTAGTTCGTCTCACCAGTGAGGCCGGCGACAAGCAGGCCGAGGATCAGAATCACTGCGCGCTCGGCGCGCTGTGCAATGCCGCCGTGTGCGGAGACGCCGAGCCCTTCGCCACGCGCGCGCACATAGCTCACGAGTGAACCGACGCCGAGGGCAAGCACCGCTGCAGTTGCAATTGAGGTGTTGCCGATCACTGCGGCGCTGTACACGATGCCGGCGTAGATTGCGGCCTCTGCCGCGCGATCGAGCGAAGAGTCAAAGAAGGCGCCAAACGCGGTGACGCGATTTGTTGCACGAGCGAGTGTGCCGTCAAGACCATCAAAGAGCGTGCCGGCGATAAGGATGCTCGCCGCGATCGCCCAGTTGCCGAGTGCGACCTGCGCCGTCGCCACCAACACGATGCCGAAGCCAACAAGGGTGAGTGCGTCGGGCGAGAAGCCGATGCGCCCAAGGAGCAACGCGATCGGCTCGCCGATGCGCTTGATCTGGCTCCGCTCGTTGTTCGTGAGGAGGCTCCCCTGCGTGGCGCGCTTGCCACTGGCGCGCTTGGTGATCTTGCGCTTTGCCACGGCTACGCCTCCTCGCCCCGAACGGCGTCAACGAGTGGGGTGGCGTGTGGGAGCGCCTCTGTTGGGGCAACCCAGGCGGCGGGGTCGGCGATGCCGAGGGCGGAGAGCATCAGCGCATGACCTTCGGCGATGGTGGCCGTGCGGAGCGTGCAGATTGACTCACGGCCAGAGCGCTCGGTGGTGACGAGGCCGGCGGCGCGCAGTCGGCGCAGGTGCCACGAGACGAGTGGCTGTGAGAGGCCGGTGAACTCAATCAGCTCGGAGACCGTGGCAGGGCCGGTAGCAAGGCGACGTACGACCTCGAGGCGGTTGGTATCGCCAAGGGCACGGTGCACGCGGCGCGCCGCCTCGATGACGTCACGCTCCCCCGCAAGGCGGGAGACGGCGGCGCCCGTGGCGGCGGGGAGTGCGGAGGCGTGCTGTGCGCTCATAGAAGCAGAAGTTTATATGAATTCCTGCTGATGCGACAGGGGGTGGGGGTTAGTTTGTTACACCCCCGCTGCGGGGGCGGCGCTTATCTGGCGAGGGCCTGAATGACCGCCTCGATGATCGGGGTCGGGGCGAGGCCGAGCGCTACGGTGCCGATGGCGGCGATCAGCAGGCCGGCGCGCAGCATTGGCCCCTCAGCCACTTGAACCGCTGGCTCTGCCGGATCGCGCATGAAGAGATAGACGATGACGCGCAGGTAGTAGAAGGCGGCGATGGCGGCGTTGAGCACCGCGATCACGGCGAGGATCGTGGCTGGCCCGCCCGCCTGCACCGCAGCCAAGATGACGTAGGTCTTGGCGAAGAATCCCGCCGTCGGTGGAATGCCGGTGAGGCTCAACAGGAAGATCGTTGCGAGGATCGCCATGCGCGGATGCTTGCGACCGAGCCCAGCAAGATCAGAGAGCTGCGTCGTGGCGCCAGGCCGACCCTGCAGCGCAGTCAAGAACGCAAATGCACCGAGGTTCATGAACGCGTACGCCGCGGCGTAGAAGAGAATGCCGGCGATTCCCGCCGCCTCTCCTGCGCCCGCCGCCACAATGCCAACCATCAGGTATCCGGTGTGCGCGATCGACGAGTAGGCGAGCATGCGCTTCACGTTGCTCTGCGTGAGAGCCACTAAGTTGCCGAGCGTCATGGTTGCCGCCGCCAGCACCACCATCACCGGAATCCAGAGCGTCGCGAGTGGTGCGAGCGCAATCACAAAGAGCTTGATGAGCAGAACAAAGGCGCCGACCTTCGGACCGACTGAGAGATACCCCGTGATTGGCGTTGGGGAGCCTTGGTAGGCGTCGGGAGTCCAGTAGTGGAACGGCACCGCCGCAATCTTGAAGGCCGATCCTGTAGTGATCAGCGCGAGTGCAACAGCGAGTCCTGCGTTCGCCTCTCCAGATGCGAGCGCCGTTGCGATGCCACTGAGTGACGCGGTACCTGCAACGCCCCACAGCACCACGATGCCGAAGAGCAGGATGGCGCTCGAGAAGCTACCGAGCAGGAAGTACTTCACAGCACCCTCGGTGCTCAGCGGGTCGCGCTTTGCGTATCCAGCGAGGACATACCCAGGGATAACCATCAGCTCAAGGCCGATAAAGAGTGTGATGAGGTCAGTTGCGGCGCCAAGCAGAATCGCACCAGCGAGGGCGAAGAGGAGCGTCGCTGCAAGTTCAGCGGTTGGATACTTACGCGCAGCAAGGTATGCCGGCGCAATCAGGAGCGTGATGGCAACAATCGAGATTCCGAGCAGGCCGACAAACGCAACGAACGGCCCTGCCACGTAACTGCCACCAAGCGCACTCGCAGTGCTGCCGCCCTGATTAATGAGCAGTGCTGCGGTAGCGCCGAGTGCGGCAAGCGCAACGGAAACCGGCGCGTGATTGCGATTTGGCGTAATCATGTCGCTCGCAAGAACGGCGATTGCGCCAAGAACAACGGTGATCAGTGGCGCCAGGGTGAGCAGGTCGTTGTTCATGGTCCGACCACACTAATTGCCGACATCAGGAAGATTTCAACGCTCTTCGCGAACGAGCTGGTGAGGAGCGTTGGCATCACACCAAAGATCACAACCAGTGCCGCGAGGGGCGCGAGCGTCAAGATCTCAGTTGGTGTGACATCGGTCAGCTTTGAGCCGAGACCCTTCAGGAACGGTGAGAGTGGTCCGGTGAAGACGCGCTGGTACATGTAGAGCAGGTAGACCGCAGCAAGGATCATCACAAACGTTGATGCGCCTGCAACGATTGGATTGGCAATGAAGGCTCCGAGCAGCACCAGGAATTCGCCAGCGAAGCCTGAGAGTCCAGGGAGGCCGGCTGAGGCGAAGAGGAAGAAGCCGAAGAGTGCGGCGTACACGGGGGTGCGCACAGCCCAGCCGCCCATCTTGGCAATCTCGCGATCGTGTGTGCGTTCGTAGCCGATACCAACGAGCAAGAAGAGTCCGCTCGTGATGAGGCCGTGATTGAGCATCTGCAAGATTGCGCCGTCCACCCCTTGCTGATTGAAGGTGAAGATGCCGAGCGTCACGAAGCCCATGTGGCTAACGGAGCTATACGCGATGAGTTTCTTGAGGTCAGTCTGCACAATCGCCACAAGTGCGCCGTAGATGATGGCGATCACCGAGAGGACGATCATGAGCGGCGCAAAGAGCTGCGCGCCGTCAGGGAAGAGCGGGATCGCAAAGCGAATGAAGCCGTAGCCGCCGAGCTTCAAGAGCACGCCGGCGAGGATGACCGAGCCTGCGGTCGGGGCCTGCACGTGCGCGTCAGGGAGCCATGTATGGAACGGGAACATTGGCACCTTGATGGCGAAGGCGAGCGCGAAGGCGGCGAACCCGAGGATCTGCAGCGTTGGATCGGTGATCGTGCCTCGAAGCGCCAGGAGGTCGAATGCGCCCGTCCACGAGCCGGTGGCAACCTGGTGACTGAAGGCGGTGGCAAGGATCGCCACGAGCATCAGGAGCGAGCCGACGAGCGTGTAGAGAACGAACTTGATCGTGGCGTAGATGCGATCGGCCCCACCCCAGATGCCGATGATCAGGTACATCGGCACGAGCACGATCTCCCAGAAGATGTAGAAGAGGAAGAGATCGAGCGCCAAGAAGACGCCGAGCATGCCCGTCTCGAGAATGAGGAAGCTGATGAAGTACTCCTTCACGCGAGTCTGAATCGGACCGAAGCTCGCAAGGATGCAGATCCAGCTGAGCAGCGTCGTCAAGACAACAAGTGCGCCAGAGAGCCCATCAACGCCAAGGTGATACGTGATGCCGAACGATGGAATCCACGAGAGCTGTTCGCTGAAGGCAAATTCACCGCTCTGGCCACGAATGCCAGCAAGCATGCCAAGGCTCAGCACGAACGTGATGAGAGAAACCCCAAGTGCGGCAAAGCGAATCAGGCTCGGTCGGGATGATGGGAGCGCTGCGATGCCGAGCGCGCCAAGAAGCGGCAGGAAGATGATCAGCGACAGGA
>JBIIGQ010000034.1:0-6240 GCA_044236365.1 Candidatus Limnocylindrus sp.
TCTGCGAGGCGCTCCCAAGCTCCGTCTGGCTGCAACGCCCAGGCGTTGGATGTGTCGGCGAGGAGCGCGGCGAGGATCTCGTCAGTCTTGCGGCGAACCTCATCGCCTTCGAGTGGGAAGAGTACCTCTACGCGTCGGTCAAGGTTGCGCTCCATCAGGTCCGCACTGCCGGCGAAAAGTTCAACGCCATCGGGTCCCGCAAAGCGATAGATGCGACTGTGCTCAAGGTAGTCGCCGATCACCGAGCGAATCCGCAGGCGAGTGCCATGGCGCTCTGGGCTTGGCAGGAGGCCACACATGCCACGAACGATCAGGTCCATGGAGACTCCCGCCTCGGCGGCTCGATCAAGGGCTGCGATCATTTCGGGATCGATCAGGGCGTTCACCTTGATCGTGATCGACGTTGCGGCGCCGGTTCGTGCCTGCTCTGTGAGGCGCTCAATGCGCCGCTTGATCTCGCTGCGTAGGTGGTCTGGGGCTACGAGGATGCGCTGGTATGACGAGGTGCGCGCGGCACCCGTCAGGAAGTTGAAGAGGGTCGCGACATCGGTGCCGATTACGTCGTTTGTGGTGAAGAGGCCGATGTCGGTATAGCCGCGGGCCGTCTTCGGGTTGTAGTTCCCCGTAGAGAGGTGCACATAGCGGCGAATCCCCGCGCCCTCACGTCGCGCAATCAGCGTCGCCTTGCAGTGCGTCTTGAGGCCCATTACGCCGTAGACCACGTGCGCCCCCGCCTCTTCAAGTCGTCGTGCCCACTCAATATTGGCCGCCTCGTCGAAGCGCGCCTTCAGCTCGACGAGCACCACCACCTCTTTCCCTGCCTGGGCGGCGCGGATCAGATGCGCGGGGATGCTTGAGGTCGCCCCAGTTCGGTAGAGCGTGGAGCGGATCGAGAGCACATCAGGATCATCGGCGGCCTGAGCAAAGAGCTGGTCGACACTGGCTTCGAAACTGTCGTACGGGTGATGCACCAGCAGGTCACCTTCGGCGATCACCTTGAACATGTCGCCGTTCGGAGCATCGGCTGACGTACTTGCAGTGATGCGCGCTGGCGTGACCGGTTGCCAGCGCGGAGCGCGCAGTTCTGGGCGAGGGAGGTTCGCCACCTGCAGCGCAACAGAGAGGTCAAGGGTTCCCCCGATCACTTGCACTTCGCTCTGACCAATCTCAAGCCCAGCCAAGAGCATCTCAAGCAGATCGCCTGGCATCTCAGCGCCAACCTCGAGGCGCACCACGCTGCCGAACCGCCGCTGGCGGAGCCCCTCTTCGATCGCCTCAAGGAGGTCGTCTGCCTCCTCCTCTACGGTGTCGAGGTCAGCGTCGCGCGTCACGCGAAAGAGGTGTGCGTCAAGGATCTCGGTGCCAGGAAAGAGGAGGTCAAGGTGGGCCAAGATCAGCTCTTCTAGCAGGATCCAGTCACCGTTACTGAATTGCACGATGCGCCCGAGGATGGTCGGCACCTTCACGCGCGCAAGCGAGATCTCCTGGTCAGCGCGTACACGGAGGCGTATCGCCAACGAAAGGCTGAGTGAGCTGATGAGCGGAAACGGGTGTCCCTCATCAACGGCGAGGGGGGTAAGCACAGGGAAGATCTCTCGCGAGAACCGCTCCGTCAAGACCGACTGCTCAGCGGCATCGAGGTCGGCCCATCTTCGAAGTGGGAGACCTACGTCTCGCAGCTCGTTAGTGAGCGCGCTCCAGCTCCCTTGTGCTGATTCTGTGAGGAGGCTGGTCGCCTCGCGGATCAGTGCGAGTTGTACGTCGGGAGTTCGGCCGTCGGGCCCAGGGGTGCGTACGCCAGCAACTAGCTGATCTTGAATGCCAGCTACACGTACGCCGTAGAACTCGTCAATGTTTGATGCAACGATGCCAAGAAAGCGGAAGCGATCGAGGAGTGGGCGCTTTGTGTTTGATGCCTCAGTCAGAACGCGCGCATTGAAGGCGAGGAGAGAGAGTTCTCGGCTGACTCCGAGCGTCACCGCGGGCCGCTCATGCAATCGGCGCAGGAGCAGCGCTGCCGCAGCAGCGACCAGGTGTAGTAACCGGTGCGATGTCCGTCGCCCCAGAAGAGGCAGAGGGCATAGCTGCCCACCATTTCGCCACCTTCGAGCTTCGTTTGGCTTGGGCTTAGGGTTGGATTGGCGTCGAGCCAGCCCGGGAGACCCGCCTCACCGCGGCAGTAGGCGCAGGGGCAGAGCCATCGCAGCGGAATCGCCTCATAAACGCTCTGGTGGCCATCGCGCCAGTCCAGCTCAAGGCGTTGCTGCTCGCGGAGGATACGAATCGCGACGGGTGCCCCTTGTGCTGCTTCCTGCATAAGGAGATTCTAGGGTTCGCAGGTAAACGCCAGATGAGCGGCTACGATGATGCAAATCAGTGGGGGTATTGATGCCAGAAAAGCGCACCGGCACACGACGAGATCCTCGCACGAACCGAGCGTGGCTGGCCGGCGCTGCCCGCCTCGCTGGCTCGGCACTGCTGCTCCTCGTGCTCCTCGTGGCGCCAAGTCCATGGACGCTCCCAACCGACACGAATGCCCCCGTACTCCTGCGTGCCGTCATCGTCTCTCAACCCCTCCCTGGGGAAGGGGGATCCTCGGGCAGTGCGACCGTTGAGCTCCTTGAGGGTCCACGCCTTGGAGAGCGCCTCACCGCCTCAGTGGATCAGGCGAGCGACATTGCCGGCTCGATTCCGTACAACAAGGGTGATGAGGTCCTCCTCACGGAAGTCACCGACGCTAGTGGGGGAGCGGTCTTTGCCGTTGCGGATCGCTCTAGAAGTGGGGCGCTACTGATCGCCCTTGCACTCTTTGCCGCTGCGGTCGTAGCGATTGCGGGAGGGGTCGGCGCACGCGCACTCCTTGCGCTCACCGTTACTGGTGTCGTACTGGTGCGGTTCGGGATTCCCGCGCTCCTCTCCGGAGCCTCACCTCTCGTCGTTGCTGGGGGAATTGCCCTCGTCGTCGGCGTCTCCTCCGTCGTAATCACGGAAGGTTTCAATCGGCGTGCAACTGCAACGATCTTGGGGATCGGGGGGAGCCTTGCCGCCGTCGCACTCATCTCGATTCTTCTCGATCGCCTGCTCGCCTTTACGCCATTTGCTGGCGATCCAGACCTCGTCAACCTCATTCCGATTCTTGGCGGCAACGTTGATCTTCGTGGCATTGGTCTGGCCGCGGCAATGATCGGCACGCTCGGGATCGTCGACGATGTGGCCGCGACACAGGTCGCGGCGGTTGAACAGATTCGCCGCGCAGATGTGCGTGCTGGCAGCCTGGATGTGGGCAGCCGTGCGCTGGCGATCGGGCGCTCGCACATAGGAGCGGTGATCAACACGCTACCGCTCGCCTATTTCGCCGCATCCCTCCCACTGGTGGTCGCCGCCCTGATCGCCCCAGGCGGTCTCGCGAGCCGACTCAGCACGGAAACCGTTGCGGTTGAAGTGGTGCGCGCCCTCGCAGGCACCGCCGGTGTCCTCTTGGCAATGCCACTCGCCACGGCGAGCGCACTCCTGATTGGCGTGGGCGAGGAGTAGCTAGCTCGCCCCTAGTCGGTAGCCAACCCCGCGAACCGATTCAGGGAGCGGACCGCCAGCCTCTTCAAGCTTGCTGCGCAGACGCGCGACGTGCGGCTTCAGAAGGAGCGGATCAGGGGTCGCCTTGTTCGGCCAGGCGGCGGCGAGGAGTCGCTGCTGTGTCACAACGCGACCCTTCACGGAGGCGAGGGCCTCCAAGATATTGAACTCTGTTTTGGTGAGAGCGAGGAGCTGCGAGCCGACGTGCACCTCATGTCGACTGATATCAATTCGCAGGCCTGCCGCGCCAGTGATGGTGCGATCACGAGCGGAGCCATCGGCCGGCTCACCACCGCGTCGCAGTGCAGCGCGGACGCGAGCGAGGAGCTCCTGGCGACCGAACGGCTTGGTGACGTAATCATCGGCGCCAGCGTCTAGGGCATCAACCTTTGCCGCCTCATCCGCTTCGCCAGTCAGCACGATGATTGGCGTGGCGCTTCGGGTACGGATCTCATGAATGACATTGAGGCCATCACGGCCAGGCATCGCCAGATCGAGCAGGACCAGCGCCGGCTTCGTGGCATCAAACTGCTCAACGGCCTCCACCCCGTTATAGGCGGCATGAACCTGGTAGTCGCCAGCGGTCAGCAGGGCGGAGATTGCGCCAACGAGCGCCGGGTCGTCGTCGACCACCAAGATCGCCAGGGGCGTGGCTGGTGTTGCGGTGCTCATCTGGGAAGTATGCCGTGTGCTTCAGGGGCGAGTGGCAGCGTGAGTAGGAAGCGGCTTCCGCCGAATCCATTCGGCTCAATCCGAATCTCGCCACCCATCGCCCCCATGAGACGACGCGCTGCGTATAGGCCGATCCCTGAGCCACTCGCGGAAGGGCGCTGCGTGCGACGCACGAAGGCTTCAAAGATCTCCTCCCAATCTTCGCGAGGGATCCCCACCCCATCGTCGGTTAGATAGAGCTCAGCGCGACCATCGCGAACCCAGCAGCCGATCGAGACCGGCTCACCAACGGGGGCGTACTTCGCCTCATTCTCTAGGAGGTGGCCGAGCACTTGGCGGAAGCGACTCTCGTCGGCAAGCACGACGATCTCGGGCTCCGGCTGCTCCCAGCGAAGAGAGTGGTTACGTAGGAGTGGAGCCATGTCCCGAATCACTGCGCCAGTGATCGCGCCGAGGCTCATCGGAGCAGTCTGCAGTGGAAGGCTTGAGCCGGGTCGGGCGGCGGTGAGGATGGAATCAATCTGCAGGTTGAGGCGACCAACCTGCTGCATTGCCGCTTCGCGCCAGGCGGCAAGGTCGGCTGGCTTTGCGGGGGATGCGCCAGAGGCCGCGTCTGAGAGCAGCTCGACGTAGGCGCTTAGTACGGCGAGGGGTGTGCGTAGTTCGTGGGTGACGAGTGAGAGCAGTTCGGCGCGAGCAGTGTCAATGAGGGCGATCTCCTCATCGTGACGCGACATTACGACTTTGTGGCGTCGCGCTCCGCCAACCAGCGCTCAGCGTCCAGTGCGGCACGGCAGCCATCTCCTGCGGCGGTCACCGCCTGGCGGTAGCGGTGATCATGCACATCGCCGGCAATAAAGACTCCGTCAATTTGAGACGCTGTCGTTTCGCTCTCAAGCTGCAGATAGCCAGCAGCATCTACAGGGAGTGCGCCGCCGAGCATCGCCGTGTTTGGCTTGTAGCCGATTGCGACGAAGAGGCCACCAGCGGCGAGTCGCTCTGGGGCACTGGTCGCGCCAGGGGTGGTGTCACGCAGCATCACGGCCTCTGTGCTCTTCTCGCCGAGCACCTCAATCACCTCGCGGTTCATGTGGAGCTCAATTGATGGATGCGCTTGCACGCGGGAGATCATGATCTTACTGGCGCGGAAGGTGTCACGTCGATGAACAAGGTGCACCTTGGTTGCAAAGCGCGTGAGGAAGAGCGCCTCTTCAAGTGCGGTGTCGCCGCCACCAACGACGACGACCTCTTGACCCTTGAAGAAGAATCCATCGCAGGTTGCACAGGCGCTGACGCCGCGTCCACGAAGTCGGGTTTCGGATTCGAGTCCGAGCCAGAGCGCCGATGCACCAGTCGCGATGATGATGGCTTCGGCGCGGAACTCGCGGCCGGCGCTCCACACGCGATAGGGCTGAGCGCTCAGGTCAACTCGGTCAACATCCTGGTCCACCATGATTGAGCCGAAGCGCTCCGCCTGCGCGCGCATGTTTGCCATCAGCACTGGGCCGTCGATCCCTTCAGGAAACCCTGGGAAGTTTTCAACTTCGCTGGTGAGCATCAGCTGGCCGCCAGGGGCGTAGCCCCCAATCACCACCGGCTCTAGGGCGGCGCGAGCGGCATAGATCGCCGCAGTAAGTCCAGCAGGACCGGAGCCGAGGATCAGCAGCCTCGTCTCCGTTGGGGCGATAGATGCCTTGGTGGTGGCGACGGCAGGATCGGCAGCTGGCGCGGCCGCGCCGAAGTCAATTGCTAGCCCGAATCCCTTGGGGGTCTCTGCGTTCGTCATGCAGCGATTCTACGCCCCCCACAGATCTGGGCTGGCCGCTTAGCGGAAGAGGTCCCAATCAGGAGGCATTAGGCTCGATCGGGCGCTCCCATCCTCAGCAACCTCAGGGTGTGCGCCGCGGATCAGCGCGAGTGGGCGACGGGCGGTCTTCCCAAGGGCGAGCTCAGCAGTAGCGGCGATCTGGTCGGCAACGGCCCGAACGGTCGCAG
>JBIIGQ010000007.1:0-21155 GCA_044236365.1 Candidatus Limnocylindrus sp.
GGCCGCCGCGAAGGGCTGCGCCGTCATCACCCTTGGTGAGTGCTGGGTTCGTGTTCGACGGTGAGCACTGAAGAAGTCCGGCCTCTGACGAGACTGGAATCTGTGCCTTGGCCGAAGCCGAGTTGAACGGACCAACAACAGCAACAACCGTCTCGTCACCGACGAAGGTCAGCATGTCTGCAGCGGCCTGGTCTGGGTTGTGTGCGCCTTCCTTGGCGTGGTCAAGAACCTTCGCCTTAAGGGTGTAGCCCTCAATCGAAGCCTCCTTGATCGCAAGGAGTGCGCCGTCGCGAGCTGGGCCCGCTGACGCAAGAGCAGAGCCGTTGAGTGGGAAGCTAATCCCGATCGTCAACGTCTTGCCCGCGGTGCTCGCCGTCGAGCCACCGCATGCAGCTGCGAGAATCGCAACTGCTGCAAGGGCGCTTAGGCCCTTCTTGTTAAAGACCTTCATGAGGTCCTCCTATCTGCTATTCCCAACCGTTCCGGCTGGGCTCGCCTCTGTTTCGGACTACGTGATCACGTCTCATCTACCGAAGTAGCTGCGACAGTGCGGCTGCGTCCGATGCAGTCGAGGAACGTCATCATGAAGGAGCGCGCGCTGCTGCGCAACCTTTTCCCCGCCGTTTTTGTGCGTAGGCGGGCCTTGGTTAAGGAATCAGAATCTTTCTTCTAGCGCCCTTCGGCAAGAAGAAGTGCGCCCCCTGCTGAAAGGTCAACAGATTGCAACCCAGTTGCAAGGTGAGCGGTGGCCAAACTGCCGAGTCGTACGCCCCCGACCGCTGCCGAACCGATCGCCGTAGCGGTTGCGCCATGTGGGCCCACTCCGATGTCGCCCACCCAAGGGCCGATTACCGCGCGAGCCGAGAAGTGGGGTGATGCGACCAGGAGCTGCTCGCCAGGCTTCTCCCAATCAATTGCGATGGTACGGGTCGCCTGATGTTCCACATCGGTCGCGCGGATCGCTTCGGCTTGGTGGAGTGGTCGCGACGGATCGTTGCGCCCCCAGTCGGCGACGCGATAGGTTCGGTCGGATCGCTGTTGCACCTCCCAGATGAAGAGGCCAGGCATCAGCGCATGGAGGCAGCCGGTCGGCACGTCGAACACATCGCCACGTTGCACAGCGTGCCGAGCTAACAGTGGAGTGATGTCGGCGCCAGAGGCCAACGTGTTGGCAATATCGGCGCCCGAAACTGATGGAGCGCGTCCGAGGAGCAGCTCGGCTCCGGGTGCGGCCTCGAGTACAACCCACGCCTCATGTTTGCCGATCGCCTCGGCGCCGTGCATCACTTTGGCGAGATCGTCGTCGGGGTGCACTTGCACAGAGAGTCGATCTTGCACGTCGAGCAACTTCACCAGCACGCCACCCGGCAGCTCGTCAGCATCACCGAACCAGGCCTCGCCGATTGGACCACTCGGCGCCGTGTCGGAGGCGAGTGCGCGAAGGCGATCGCCACCCCACACCCGCCCAACAAGACGCGGGGCGAGGAGCTGCGTGTCGCGCGGTGCCGACTCAGTCATGGGGAGAGTCTAGGCGAGAGACTCAGCTGCGGAGAGGCTGATCGTGCGCGTTAGGCGAGCACGCTCGCGACCGCCTTGGCCACGATCGGGATCTTCGCGGCAGAGAGGCCGGCCATGTTGATGCGCCCACGTGCAACCAGGTAGACGGCATGTTCGTCGCGGAGGCGCTTCAGCTGGTCATCGGTAAGGCCGAGGAGCGAGAACATGCCGTGATGGTCAAGCAGGTACGAGAAGTCGCCTGCGCCAGCGGCGGTCAGCGCAGCGGCAAACGTGGTGCGGCTCTCTGTAATGCGCGTTCGCATCGCACTCACTTCGCCCTCCCACTGTGCGCGGAGCGATGCGTCGCCGAGGATGGTGGAAACGATCGCGCCGCCATGCGCTGGAGGGTTGGACCACATCGTGCGCACCGCCATGCGTGCGTGTGATGCAATCGATGATGCTGCTGCGGCATCGGCACCGATGATTGCGAGGCTGCCGACGCGCTCGTTATAGAGGGCGAAGTTCTTTGAGGAACTGCTGGCAACGAGCACCTCGCATCCGGTCGCCAAGAAGGCGCGCAGCGATGCGGCATCTTCAATCAGCCCGTCGCCGAAGCCCTGATACGCAAAGTCCAGGATCGGCAAAATGCCGCGGTAGGCAATCTGTTGCGCAATCTCGCTCCACTGCTCGGGCGTTGGATCAATGCCTGTCGGGTTGTGGCAGGCGCCGTGCAGGATCATCGCGTCGCCACCCTTCGCCGCGGCGATCGCATCAAAGAGTGCGCTGGTGTTTAGCGATCGCGCGTCGTCGGTGATCCAATCATGTCGTCGCGCCGTGATGCGCGACGACTCAATGATCTGCGTGTGGTTGGGCCAGGTCGGCTCACCTACCCAAATCTCTGCGCCGGGTCGTAGTCGCGAAACCAAGTCAACAGCGAGGCGCACCGCGCCCGTGCCGCCCGGCGTATGGATCATCTGTACGCGGTCGGCAGCGGCGGGTTCGATCTCGCCCCACGCCCCGCCAACGGTACGGAAGAGAAGTGATTTGGCAGCGGCCAAATAGGCGGGGTCGCCACCAATCGGCATGTAGAGCTTTGAGGTGGTTGAGGCGAGGAGGCGCTCCTCTGCTGCGCGAACGCTCGGCAGGATCGGGGTGACCCCCTGCTCATCCATATAGACACCCGCGGCGAGATTGATCTTGTGCGGCCGAGCGTCGGCGCGGAAGAGCTCGACGATCCCGAAGATCGGGTCGCCTGGCGCGTCACTGATTCGTGCGGAGAGTGCTCCTTCAGACATGCGGCGAGTCTACCCGCGCGACGCAGGCGGCGCGTTTTGGCCCGCGGGCGTACGATCGCGCCGATGAGCTTTTTTGACCTTGATCCGATCGGTTGGATGATCGTCGGCCTCCTGGCCGGCGGACTCTCCTCGCTCTTGGTTGGCGGTCGCGCGGCGCGGGGTTGCCTCCCCAACATTCTGATTGGCATTCTCGGCGGCATCGTGGGCGGCACCCTCGCAAAGGGGGCAGGCTACGGCGATCCAGGTGGCTTCACGGGATCGGTCTTCGTTGCACTGCTCGGCTCCGTGCTCTTGCGACTCGCTCTTGAATTCGTCGATCGGCGCCCACGTCGATGAGCGACGAGAAGCCGTTCAGCCCCGGTCTCGCCGGAGTAGTCGGCGCCGAAACCGCCGTCGGCTACGTTGATGGTGCAGCCGGACGACTTCTCTATCGCGGCTACCCGATTGAAGAGGTAGTCACCAAAGGAAACTATGCGAACGTGCTTGACCTCCTGCTGACTGGCGAGTGGCACCCGAACGCACAGCTCGCCCCCGAGAAGGTTCCGCCGGCTGTTCTTGCGGCACTTCGACTCCTCCCCGCTCACGCTCATCCAATGGATGCGCTGCGCACCGCCATTTCAGTCTGGGGTGCGGGTGAGCGACTCGGCTGGCCACCAACCGCCGACGAGGCGAAGCGCATTGCCGCCTTTGCGCCGTCGGCACTCGCTGCATTCGCGCGACTGCGACAGGGACTTGAGCCCGTAGATCCGCAGCCTGGCCTCGGTATCGCGGCCGCATTCCTGCAGCAGCTTCACGACAAGGAGCCCGATCCAGCAACTGCCCGCGCGCTTGATGCCTACTTAATGGTGGGTGCAGAGCACGGTCTGAACGCGAGCACCTTCACGGCACGCGTGATCATTGCAACGAGATCAGACATTGCTTCGGCAATCTGCGGCGCCGTCGGCGCGATGAAGGGGCCACTCCACGGTGGTGCTCCCGCCGAGGTGATCGGTCAGCTCGGCGAGATTGGATCTATTGATCGCGCCGAAGACTGGGCGCGCGGCAAGCTCTCGCGCAAGGAGTTGATCATGGGCTTCGGTCACCGCGTCTACCGCGCATATGACCCGCGTGCCGCTGCGCTGCGCAAGGTTGCCGAGGCGATGCCAACGCGGCCAGCCTGGCTCGAACTCGCCATCGGTGCCGAAGAGCAGATCCTGAAGGTGTTTGAGGAGATGAAGCCGGGCCGCGCAATGAAGACGAACGTGGAGTTTTATGCCGCCGCCGTGCTGCAGGGAGTTGGCCTTGTTCCGGATCTCTTCCCAGCGACGTTCGCGCTGGCGCGCATCGCCGGCTGGTCAGCGCATGCGATCGAGCAGGCTGGCGTTGACAAGCTGATTCGCCCCGACGCCAAGTACATCGGCCACGCGGAGCGACACCTCCCCGCCTAGCGCGCCAATTGGCACGCCGGCGGGTGTGTCATGCAGTTAGTCTCGGCGCGAGAGCCCCATGCTCAAGCCGGCTGCGCCGACGAGTGCTGGAATCCCGAGCAGAGCGATCGCGATGATCAGGGCGCTCAGTTCGCTCGAGCGCACATCGCCACCGATGCCTGCGCGATCTTCACCGTTTGTTGGCACCGCGTCGTACATCGCCTCGATGAGCTCAAGCGTGCCGACGCTGTTCTGGGCTACGAGGCCAGCGTCGGTTCGGCTAAACGTGAGTGCGCCACCGAGCAAGATCTCGGTGAACGTTGTCTCGGTAGCGGAGAGCTCTTCGCAGTACATCTTGGTTGAGAGAAGATCGGCGACAGCATAGGTGCCGTCGCTAAAGGCGGTCACGCTGCCACCAAGTTGGTTGCATCCAACCGTTGCGCTAAAGCTGCCGTCGTAACCGAAGGACATTGCGCCTGCGGCGACCTCGTAGCGAACGCCACTGAGCGATACCGCGATGACGGCGAAGTGACGACCGTAATCGAGGGGAATCTCGCCACCGGTTCGTGGGCAGTTGGTGCTTCCGTCGGAGGTGATCCAGCAGGAGTCGCCACCGATCGGCGGATCTACGGGTGCTGGGCCCGACTGGCACATCTCTGGCACAGCGCCCGTGGCGTCAGGTGCGCATGGGTCTTCTGGGCCAACGGTCTGAATGTAGGCGCAGTCGGCGGGAGCCCCCTCGGGGATGACCGGGACGCCGTCGACGTACTCAACGGGTGGGCACTCCACGCTCGAAGAGGCTGGAACTGGGGTGACCTCATCGGCGGCGGCTACGGGGCGCACGCTTGGGGCGATGAGTAGTCCGAGCATAAGAACGGCGGTGAGTACCCGGGTCATTGTTGCCTCCTACGGTTATGGGCCCAGACTGACCCTTCCCTACCGTAACGCTTGGAGGGCGGGAACGGTTCCTTGCTACAGCTCCCCGCGGAGTGCCTTGGCGAGCTGCTCGCCGTGGTCGAGAGGGTGCTTTGTGTACCCCGCAAGCCAGTCAGCGATCGTGAACCTGCCGCGTTCAGTGTGCTCTCCATAGCGCGCAAGATCTTTGTTTTCAAGGTGCTGCAGCACGGCGAGTGAGCCTGCTCGCACCGCCGAGAACACTGCGAGGGGTGTCTCAATGGGGTCGGTCTCATAGCCCAGCGCTGGACTCACCGCCCATGCACCTTCGTCGTATCCCTGAATGATGGAGCCGGCCGGCTCGGCAACGAGGCGTCGCAGACGTGCGTACGACTGCGCCTCGCTGTCGGCCAGGTGATGAATCACCTGGCGTGGCGACCAGCCCTCTGGGTGTTTCGCGTCGAGCTTGAGACGATCAAGTGCCGCAACCTGCTCTTCAAACGACTTGGTTGCCGCCTCATACGCGGCAATGCGCTCGGCAAAATTCATTTCGCCGTGACCCAATCAATCATGTTCGACATCAGTGGCGCGAAACCGTTCCACTGTACGAATGGTTCTGGGCACCAGTGTGGGCCAATGTCCGAGGTCCAGACGAGTGAACGACCCTTGCCAACCTGCGCGGTGGCGATGAGCGGATCGCCGCCAACCGTTGCAACAAGTGTTGCACCAGGCTTCAACACCACCTTGTTGTAGCCGAGCAGCGCTGGCATGCCGGCAGGAACACCGGCAAGCACTGGGTGGCTCGCATCGACAATCACTGGCTGCGCACCCTCTGGTGTCTCCGCGCGATCGTCGTAGGTGAGGCAGGTCACAGGTAGCACCGCTTCAACAGCGGTTCCGGCAAATCGGGCCTTCGCTTCAAATCCTTGGAAGCTGAGGTAGCCGCCAGCCATGATCAGTGCGCCGCCGTTCTCCACCCACTCCGCGAGGAGCTTCAAGCGGTTCGGTGTCGACTTCCCCTGCAGCCACGTTTCAATTGGGAGCAAGAATGAATTGGTGCCAATATCGCTGAGAACGATCACGTCGTACTTGCTCAGCTCTGCAGCGGTATGCGGGAACTTTGCTGGCACGTCGTGCGCGTACATCTGCTCAACCTCGTGGCCCTTAGAGCGGAGGGCGCCGTTGTACCAATCGGCACCGGAGTGGAAGGTGACGCTGGTGAAGGAGTCGAACCCCTTGTAGTGCGTTGCCTCAGATACCCAAGACTCTCCAACGAGCAGAACGCGCTTTCCCATGAGCTCCCCCTTCTGGCGCTAACGCGCCTCTTCAAATAGCCGACGTGGATTATCCGTCATCATCGCGATTCCCTGCTGGAGCGGCACCCCGTGGCGTGCCAACCTCGGCAAGAAGAACTCCACGATATGTCCGTAGCCTGGGCCGCCGTTGGCGCGCAGCAGGATCTTCATGAAGATGTCTTGCGACATGAGCACGCGATCGCCGAAGCCTGCCCCTACGAGGCGCGCGATGTTGCGGGCGTCATCCTCGTCGCTGGTGCAGGGGGCCTGCTGGTCGGCATAGAAGACCTGCATGCCGATCATGTCGTACTGCAGGTAGATGCCGCGCTTCAGGAGGCGCGTCTGGTACTCGTAATCGTCGCCACTCGGATTGGAGTGGCAGAGCACCACGCTCTGCATCGGCACCCCTTGCGCGGCAACAAAGTCAAGGACCTCATCACCAAGGCGATACCAGCCGGGCATGTGGATCTGAATCGGCACACCCGTCTCGCGCTGCGCGAGGCAGGCACCGGCGAGCGAGTTGCGCTCGCGATTGGTGAACGGTTGACCAACGAAGATCTCGCCGATGAAGCCGGCGCGAATGTTCGTTCCCTGTGCGCCGACGGTGAGGTCGCGCACGATGCGGTCGGCGATCTCGCGCACGCTCCCGTCAAGGTGCTCTGGCCCGTGCACGGGGTCCAAGAAGATGCCGCTCCCCATCACCACGTTCAGGCCCGACTCACGGCTGATGCGTGCGAGCCCTTCAGGATCTCGACCGTTCCCCTTGTCGGCACAGGCCTCAAGGATCGTGCGGCCGCCCTGCGCGGCGAAGCGCTTCACCTCGACGATGGCGGATTCGATGTCGTCGAGCGCGCAGTTGTCTTTGTTGAGGAACGGGTCGTGGCGCAGCTCCCACACGTTCGTGATGGAGACCTTCTCGTCAACGAGCTCCTTTGAGCGAGCCGAATCGTCGTAGGGTGGGTGCCACCACGGCGTGACGATGTTGAAGAGGTGCTCGTGCGTGAGGGTGAGCCCCATCTCGGCGCTCTCGATCTCGCCGGTGACGGTCTGGACCTTGACCACGCGGCTAGCTCGCCTCTTCGAAGAGCCGACGTGGGTTCGCCGTCATCATGCTGATCCCCTGCTCCAGCGGCACCCCGTGCCGGGCGAGCCGCGGCAGGAAGAACTCGACCAAATGGCCGTAGCCAGGGCCGCCGTACGAGCGCAGCAGCGTCTTCAAGCCGATGTCTTGCGACATCAGCACCTTCTCGCCATACCCGTCGCGCACGAGGCGCGCAATGTTGCGGGCATCGTCTTCGTCACTGGTGCATGACGCCTGCTGATCCGCGTAGAAAACCTGCATGCCAATCATGTCGTACTGCAGATAAGCACCGCGCTTGAGCAGCCGCGTCTGATATTCGTGATCATCGCCGCTTGGGTTGGAATGGCAGAGCACGATGCTCTCCATCGGCACACCGTGCGCTGCGCAAAGGTCGAGCACCTCGTCGCCGAGGCGGAACCAGGCGGGCATATGGATCTGCATCGGTAGGTGCGTCTCGCGCTGTGCAATGCACGAGCCAGCAAGTGACTTGCGCTCTCGTGCCGTGAACTCACTCCCCACGCCAATCTCACCAATGATTCCCGACTTCACCTTAGTGCCAGGCGCGCCCTCTGTAATGTCGCGAATGAGATCGTCGGCGATGTCGCGCTCGCTCTTCGCGTCGTTCGCTTCGGACTGTGATCCGTCAAGGTAGTAGCCCGTTCCCATGATGATGTTGAGCCCAGTTCGTTTGCTGATCGTGGCAAGCCCTTCAGGATTACGACCATCGTTATAGCCACTCGTCTCGATGATCGTCTTGCCGCCCTGATCTGCAAACCGCTGGACCTCTTTGATGGCAAGCTCAACGTCTTGAACAATGAGGTTGTCCTTATTGATGAATGGGTCGTGCTTCAGCTCCCAGATGTTGCTGATGGAGACCTTCTCGTCGACGAGTTCACGTGATCGCGGTGAATCGTCAAGGGGTGGGTGCCACCATGAGGTCACGTCGCCGAGTAGGTGCTCGTGCGTCAGGGTGAGGCCCATGTCGGCGCTCTCGATTTGGCCGGTGACTGTTTGAATCTTCACCACGACGGCTAGCTCGCCGATTCGAAGAGCGTACGCGGGTTCGCCGTCATCATCGCGACTCCCTGCTCGAGCGGCACGCCGTGTCGTGCAAGTCGTGGCAGGAAGAACTCCACCATGTGCCCGTATCCTGGGCCGCCGTACGAGCGCAGTAGCGACTTGAGGAAGATATCTTGTGACATCAGGACCTTCTCGCCGAACCCATCGCGCACGAGGCGAGCAATGTTGCGGGCATCATCTTCATCGCTGGTGCATGACGCCTGCTGATCCGCATAGAAGACCTGCATGCCGATCATGTCGTACTGCAGATAGGCGCCGCGTCGTAGTAGACGCGTCTGGTATTCGTGATCGTCGCCGCTCGGGTTGGAGTGGCAGAGCACGATGCTCTCCATCGGCACGCCGTGCGCTGCGCAGAAGTCAAGCACCTCGTCGCCGTAGCGGAACCAGGCGGGCATGTGCACCTGCATTGGGAGGTGCGTTTCACGCTGAGCGATGCAGGCACCGGCGAGGGACTTTCGCTCACGCGCGGTGAACTCACTGCCGACACCGATCTCGCCGATGATTCCCGACTTGACCTTGGTGCCGCGCGCCCCTTCGGTGATGTCGCGAATGAGCTCGTTTGCAATGTCATGCTCGCTCTTCGCATCATTCTCTTCTGGCTGCGACGAGTCTAAGTAGTACCCGGTCCCCATGATGATGTTGAGGCCGGTGCGCTTGCTGATGGTGGCGAGCCCTTCGGGGTTGCGACCGTTCCCGTCGGCGCTCGTCTCAATGATCGTCTTGCCGCCCTGATCTACGAAGCGCTGCACCTCTTTGATCGCAAGCTCAATGTCTTGCATGGAGCAGTTGTCTTTATTGATGAATGGATCGTGCTTTAGCTCCCAGATATTGCTGATGGATACCTTCTCGTCGACAAGCTCGCGCGATCGCGGTGAATCGTCGAGCGGTGGGTGCCACCACGAGAGGACGTCGTTCAGGAGATGTTCGTGAGTCAACGTCAGACCTAGGTCTGCCGAGCTGATGGGGCCAAGAACGCTCTCTACCTGCTTCATGTATGCAGACTAGCGTGCGTTGCTATCTCCCGCGGGAAGGCGACGCACGGCGGCGATTCCCAGTGTGAGGAGCAGCACCGATCCGAGAAAGACTGGGGTGAGTGCAAGGAGATCGTCCGAGCGTGGCGTGCCGATGAGGGTTGCGCCAGAGGAGATGAGTGGGCCAACAACGGCACCCGCATACAGCGGGAAGAGGGAGAGGCTGAGCGCGGCGGTGCGACGGCGCTCGGTGACGGAGTTGGCCAACCAGGTAAAGACCATCGCCTGAAGGAGCGCCGATGCCGCGGCAAGGAGCGTGTTCGAGAGGGCAAGGCCGAGCGCCGTTGAGACGGCGATCATTGCCCCCGCTGCAAGGGCGGCGGCGGCGAAGCCAACCGCCATGACGCGCGGGGCGCCGATGCGGGGCACGAGCCATGTGGCCAGGAGCGGCGCAAGGAGGGCGCCCCCTAGTGCCGAGAGCCCGGTCAGTAAGCCGACGGCTCCTGCCACGCCAGGGGCGGCGAGCGGTTCGGCGATCCCCGTAATCGAGGGGCCGATCACCACCTCGGCGATGCGCAGCGGGAAGACGGGGCGCAGCATGCGCTCGCCGGCGATCGCGAGGCCAAGCACGAGATACCCCGCACGGATCCTGCGATCAGCGAAGACCTCACGAAGACCACGGCGTGCCACCTCGAGGACGCCTCCTGTTGGTGGATGGAGCGGCCGCACATCCGGAATCGCCACGATGTTCGCCACGATCAGCGCGGCGTTGAGGAGCGCCGCGACCATGATCGGTGCGGCAAGCGAAAGGCCGAGTCCGTCAATCATTGCTCCCGCCACGAGCGGCCCGAGCGCAAAGCCCATCGGTGCAGCGGCACTAAAGAGGGCAATCGACCTTGTGCGTGCGTGCTCTGGCGAGACCTCGCGAATCGTCGCCAGCATGACTCCGGTGTTTCCAAGCCAGAAGCCGAGAGCGAGCGTTGCACCGATCAGCTGCCACGCCTCTTCGGCGAGAGCAAAGGCGATGAGGGCGACGAGGGCGATCAGCCCACTGCGTACGATCACCAGCCGACGCGATCGCAGCTCAGCAATGGCGAGCCAGATCGGCACCTGCGGTGCACCAACGATGAAGATGCCCGCGGTCGCTGCGCCTGACATCGTTGCGATGTCACGGAGTGGGACTCCAGCCCCTTCGAGTGCGAGCGGGAGATAGGCGTAGATCATGGCGACGCCGAAGATCTCGGCGAACTGCACCAGCACATAGATGGCAACCACACGTTGCCAGTTCAACACTGAGGCGCGTGGCACTAGAGCTCTCCTTGTTCTACAAGTCCGCGGATCTCTTTGGCTCGCGCTCGAATCTCCCGCCGGACCGGTTCGGCACGACCCGCCCACGCACGAACCTGCGTTGCCATTCGCGGGTTCCGAGCGAAGCGATCTGAGTGGCGATCAATGAAATCCCAGTAGAGGGTCGTAAATGGACAGGCGCGATCTCCTGTCGACTCCTTTGGCGTGTAGTGACACGATGAGCAGTCATCGCCCATACGCGAGATGTAGGCACCGCCACTGATGTACGGCTTGCTCGTGATTCGTCCGAGATCAGCGAATTGGCTCATCGCGACAACATTGGGCGTAACGACCCAGGGGAGCGCATCAGTGAACGTTTCGAGAAACCACGAGTCGACCGCTTGTGGGTTCACACCAAAGAGGAGCGCAAAGTTACCAAGAACCATCAGTCGCTCAATGTGGTGCGCATGGCCGCTACGGTGCAGCTTTTTCACAACACGACTGACACATGCCATGCGCGTCTCCCCGCTCCAGTAGAACTCGGGAAGCTTTTGATGCGCCTCGAGGCCATTGTCACTCTCCCACTCGCGCCAGAAGTCAACATAGGTGTGATGCATGAATTCTCGCCACCCGAGAATCTGCCGAATGAAGCCTTCGATGCTGGAGAGTGGAATCTCGCTGCTGCGTGTCGCGTACTCCTGCATCGCACGAACGCACACCTCATTTGGGGTGAGAAGCCCAAGGTTCAGCGCTGGCGAGAGAAGTGAGTGAAAGAGATGATCGTGCTCCCGCGACATGGCATCTTCATAGGGGCCGAACCCAGCAAGACGATCGCGACAGAACGCCTCAAGTTCGGCCAGGGCCTCTGCGCGTGTGATCGGCCAGCGGAACTCCTCTGCGCTGCCAAAGAGGCTATGTCCCTCGGCGCGCAACTCGCTGAGCACCTCGCTAACAGCGCTGGGCACCGTTCGTTGCGGTAGCACAGGCACGGTCGTGCCGACCGCTAGTCGTTCGCGATTCTCCTGATCAAGGTTCCAGGTTCCTCCGAGGGGCTTCGTTGCGTCGCTCTCCTCCATGAGCCAGCCTCGTGCGCCACGAACTCGGCGGTACCAGAACTCCATCCGGAGCTCCTTGCGCCCGGTCCGAAATTCCGCCCATTCATCGCGCGTGGTGAGCCACAGCTCGTTCTCCGTAATTGCAACGGATAGGTTGCTCGTGCTCCCCCACTCCTCGATCGCGGCTCGCTCCTGCGGCTGTGCGGGGTCCATCAGCGTGAGGTTGTCCGGGCGATAACGCGCCTGTAGTTTTGTCAGCGCCGCCTGCACCGTTTCGGCAGCAATGACCTCGGTCTCCACGCCACGCGTGTTCAACTCGGCGGCAAAGGTGCGAAGGGCCGCCACCTGCATGGCAACCGCTTGAATGTGTCGCTTGGCTCGCCGTACTCCCGTTACTTCGATGACGAACACCGGTCGTGCAAACTGGCTCTCTCCGGCAATGAGTGCGCGCAGTGGCCCCACCTGATCAGTGAGTTGGTCCCCCAGAATGACGAGGTGCGGCGTCTTAACCACGGCGTTTCCGACAAGCGTCGCTGCAGTACTTCACCTCTTCCCACACACGCTCCCAGCGCTTGCGCCACTGGAACGGTCGAGCACAGACCACGCAGATCTTCTCGGGGCGCTCACTTGGTGGCCGATGTGGTTGCGTCGTTCGCGACCGCTTCCCGCCGGTCATTACTTTTGCGAGGTCGGCTTGAGCGCAGCGCTGTACGCATCAAGCGTGCGCTGTCGTGCCTCGGCGTGATCAACGATCGGGTGCGGGTAATCGCGTCCAAGCTCCAGGCCTGCTGCGACGAGCGCCTTTTCATGTGCCCACGGCGCATGAATGGCTGGCGCGCTCAGTGCGGTGAGTTCGGGCACCCAACGTCGTACATAGGATCCATCGGGATCAAAGTTTCCCGCTTGTGTCACCGGATTGAAGATGCGGAAATACGGCTGCGCGTCGGTGCCACTTCCTGCGCACCACTGCCAGCCGCCGTTGTTCGCAGCAATGTCACCATCAACGAGATGTCGCAGAAAGTGCGCCTCGCCTTCGCGCCAATCAATCAACAAATCTTTCGTGAGGAACGATGCCGCGATCATGCGAGCGCGGTTGTGCATGAAACCAGTTGCTGCGAGTTGGCGCATCCCCGCATCAACAACAGGATAGCCGGTCATGCCGTTCTTCCACGCTGCAAGCAACGACGCGTCGCTGCTCCACTTGATCGCGTCGTAGCTTGGCCGCCAGGCGCTGCGCGCCGCATGTGGTGCATGCCAGAGCACCTGTGTGTAGAAGTCGCGCCACGCGATCTGGGTGAGCCAGAGTCGTTCGCCGGAGCGCTCACCTTCGCGCTCTGGCGGTAGTGGGAGTTGTCGCGAAACAAGTTCGCGCGGCGAGAGCAACCCAATGTGCAGTGCTGCCGATAGGTGGCTCGTCCCTGCGCTGTCGGCCAACGTGTTTCGGCGCTTCGCATACTCACGAACGGATTTTCGCCATGCATCGGCGTGTGTGCGCGCGGCGCGTTCACCAGGTACGGGGAGTTGATCGATCTGCGCGGTTGGCACCGCGTGCGCATCGAGAAGCGCTTGATCAACGGTAGATGCTGGCGTTGGCGTTGGTAGTGGCGGGAGGGTCTTCGGTGCAGGTAGTGGCGCACTGGCATCGATCTGTTCGAGCCAGCGGCGGAAGTACGGGGTGTACACACCGTACGGTGTGCCACCACCGGTGAGCAGCTCCTCTGGCTCGACAACAACAAGTCCGCGCTTCGCGTGCACCTGCACGCCGAGTGGTGTGAGCAGTTCCGCGACGGCGCGATCGCGCTTTCGCGCGAAAGGCGTGTGGTCGCGCGTCATGAAGAGATCGATGTCGCCGACACCGCCTGCGGCGCGCAGTTCGCCAATAAGTTGTGGGAGTGCGGTAGCGGCTGGCCCCTGCAGCTCAATGAGATTCGAGCCGAGTGCGCGCAGGCTGGTGGCGAGCTCTGTGACGCTCTCACGCAGGAACCAGGTGCGGTTGGCGCTGGCGCGGGGGCCAGCGACGAGACCAGGCTCCCAGATGAAGATTGGCAGCAGGGGTGCGCCGCGCTCCTTGGCCGCAGCCGCCGCCGCCACAAGGGCGGGGTGGTCAGCAAGCCGGATGTCTCGTCGGAACCAGAGGAGCACTGGGGGGTGTGACATGGTCGCCAGATCATCGCACCTTGGCCGCGCCGCGGGGCACCCGATGGAGGCGGCGAGGGGGTACGATCCCCCCGCCGTGCGTTGCCCGGCAGCATTCATACAGCCGAGAGCGAGGGGCTATGCCTGCGAGCGTGATCGTCGGACTCCAATGGGGCGACGAGGGGAAGGGGAAGACCACCGACTTCCTCGCCGAGCAGGTTTTGACGGTCGTTCGCTACCAGGGCGGCGATAACGCCGGCCACACCATCGTCATCGGTGACGACACCTTCAAGCTGCACCTGGTCCCCTCGGGCGTCCTCTACGGACACATCACCCCGATCATCGGACCAGGGGTAGTCGTGAACCCCGCTACGCTGATCCGAGAGTTCGATGGGCTGATCAGCCGCGGCATCGACATCTCAAAGGTGCGCGTGAGCCACGCCGCACATCTAATCCTCCCGCATCACGTGGCACTCGACAAAGCCCGCGAGAGCGCGCTCGCCGGAGACAAGGTGGGCACCACGCAGCGTGGCATCGGCCCCGCCTATGAGGATCGTGCCGCTCGGCTCGGCCTCCGGGTAGAAGACCTCCTTGATCCAGCCTC
This sequence comes from Candidatus Limnocylindrus sp., assembly GCA_044236365.1. Taxonomy (GTDB): domain Bacteria; phylum Chloroflexota; class Limnocylindria; order Limnocylindrales; family Limnocylindraceae; genus Limnocylindrus. The sequence continues at coordinate 14,602 of JBIIGQ010000007.1, forward strand.
AACGGCGGCGCGGCTGGCGCGTGTGCTTCCCGAGAAGCGTGCACTCCTCGCTGCGCTTGGTGCCACCGACTACGCCGAGGCGGTTGATGCCGAGGCGATTGCCGCACTCATCGCTACATGGGGTGAGCGACTCCGACCACACATCGCTGACACGAATGACCTGGTGCAGCGCGCCTATGCCCGTAAAGAGCACCTCCTCTTCGAGGGCGCCCAGGGGGCGATGCTTGATCTCGACCACGGCTCCTACCCATTCGTCACCTCATCGCATCCGATCGCGGGTGGCGCCACCACTGGTGGTGGCATTGCCCCGCTGCAGATTGATGAGGTGATGGGCGTCATGAAGGCCTACGCCACACGCGTAGGGTCTGGACCATTCGTCACCGAGCTCACCGACGCAATCGGCGAGCGGATTGCCGTTACCGGACATGAGGTTGGCACGACCACCGGTCGCCGTCGCCGTGTCGGCTGGAACGACGCTGTTCCACTTCGCTATGCCGTTGAGTTGAACGGTGTCTCAAGCATCATGTTGAACAAGCTCGATGTGCTCTCGGGAATCCCTGAGATTCTGCTCTGCGTTGCGTATGAGATTGATGGCAAGCGCGTTGACCGCTGGCCAACTTCTAGTGCTGAACTTGCACGTGCGAAGGCGATCTACGAGAAGTTCCCTGGCTGGGAGGAGGAGATCACCAACGTCCGCGCCATGGCTGACCTCCCAGAGAACGCCCGTCGCTATGTCACAGCGCTTGAAGAGATTGCTGGCGCGCCGATCGTGCTCCTCTCCGTTGGCCCTGAGCGCACGCAAACAATTGAGCGTGCCTGGCGCCCGTTGCGCCACGCCAAGCGATGATCCCCCGCTACGCCACACCGTCGATGACGGCGGTCTGGAGTGATGAGGCGCGCTGGAGTGCGGCGCTGCAGGTCGAACTCGCAGTGCTTGACGCGCAGGCCGCAACGGGCGAAGTCCCAGCCGACGCCGTCGCAGTGATTCGTGCCAAGGCGAAGGTCAATGTCGCGCGCATCAACGAGCTAGAGCGCACCACCGATCACGATGTGGTTGCCTTCGTGAATCAGCTTGCAGAGAGTGTTGGCCCTGAGGGTCGCTGGATTCATCACGGCCTCACCAGTAGCGACGTTGTCGACACTGCACTCGCACTGCAGATGCGCGATGCCGCTGTCCTCATTGACGCAGGCTTCTCCACACTCCTCGGGACCATCATCCGCCGCGCTCGCGAAGAGCGCGACACGATCATCATTGGGCGCACGCACGGCATGCACGCAGAGCCAACCACCATGGGTGCCAAGATGGCGAACTGGGCTTTTGAAGTTGCACGAGCGCGTGAGCGCATCGCGCTTGCCGCCGCCGAAGCTGCGACGGGAAAGATCTCTGGGCCGGTTGGCACCTACAGCCAGATCAACCCTGAGATTGAGCGGGTCGCGCTAGCGGCGCTTGGCCTGCGCGCCGATCAGGCAAGCACACAAATCGTGCAGCGCGATCGCCACGCCGCCTTCGTTGCCGCGATCGCCATTGCTGGTGGCACACTCGAACGAATCGCCACTGAGATTCGCCACCTGCAGCGTTCCGAAGTGGATGAGATGCGTGAACCATTCCGCGCTGGTCAGGCTGGTAGCTCGGCGATGCCGCAGAAGCGCAACCCGATCAAGAGCGAGCGGATCGCAGGCCTCGCACGTCTACTGCGCGGCTACGCCGCTGCAGCAATGGAGAACCAGCCGCTCTGGCACGAGCGCGACATTAGCCATAGCTCTGCGGAGCGCATCCTGCTCCCCGACGCCACCTCGCTCCTCGCCTTCATGGTGGAGTCACTCAACGGCGTAATTGATGGCGCAGAGATTCGCCGCGACCGCATGCAACAGAACCTTGACGAAGGGCTTGGGCTGCACGCCGCCTCACGACTCCTAACTGCGCTGATTGATAAGGGAGCGCAGCGCGATGCGGCGTATGCACTGGTGCAGACCGCCGCAGCGATCGCGCGCGAAGAGCGACGGCAGCTGCACGACGTGTGTGCGGCCACCACTGAGATCACCGCCGCGCTCAGCGGCGCGGAGCTACTTGCACTGTTTGATCACCGCGCGTCAACGGTTCATGCGGCGCTGCTCGTTGACCGACTCAGTCAACTAGAAACTCGGGGATAAATCGAACGGCCGAGACCCCGAAGGGTCCCGGCCGTCCGGGTTGCTCTAAGAGCTACTGGACTCAGCGCGCTGGGCGTCGGGTCGAGAAGCAGTTGTCGCAGTAAACCGGCTTGCCGCTGGTTGGGAGGAAGGGGACCATGGTCTCCTTGCCGCAATCCGAGCAGGTTGCTGGGTGCAACTCGCGTGGTCCGCGAGGTGCGCGTGGGGCGCCGTAGCCGCCGGCGCTGTACGAGCTGCCACCGGTGTAGCCGCCGAAGCCGCCACCCGCTGAACCACCCTCGCGCTGCGCCTTGCGGGCATTGCGGCATGGTGTGCAGCGCTTTGGCTCCGTGAAGCCGCGCTCAGCGTAGAACTCCTGGTCCCGCGCTGTGAATACGAATTCCTGGCTGCAATCCATGCAGACCAAGTTCTTGTCTGTGTACATTCCGTTCACTCCTAGTGCTGGCTCGCCTCGTGGTCCGATGCTGGTCTCGCGAGCCCTGGATGGGAACGGTTGACTGATCTCGGTCGCGTGCGTGCGTGCTTATGTCCACCGAAGCCCGGGGGACCTCCGTAGCATACGGCATCACGCTCATCTCTCATAGGGGCTGCCCTATGATCAGGCGAATCGTGGAGCTCTTAGCCCCGCTTTCTACCCGTGAAGGAGCCTAAATGCCGAGCCGAACGCTCATCTCAAGCCTCGTCGCCGAACTGGTCGGAACACTCCTCATGGTGCTCCTGCTGGGGGCCGCGGTGATCGTCAACGCCTTTTCGGCTGGGGAGCTCGGCCTACTGGGAGTAGCGCTGGCGTCGGGACTGATTGTGGCCGCGCTAGCCACCGCCTTCACCCCCGTCAGTGGCGGCCAGTTCAACCCGGCCGTGACGGTAGGGCTGTGGCTCGTTGGCCGAGTCCGAACCATCGAGGGAATCCGGATCATCGTTGCCCAGGTTCTTGGCGCAGTCGCCGCTGGGGCCATCTTGAAGGTCGCCTTTAGTGGATTTGATGCGGGCGATACCCCGTGGAGCATTGGTGGCGGCGGAACGGTCTTCGTTGCAAACGGTCTCTCGTTTCTCACGGCGATCTCAATCGAGGCGATCCTCACCGCCGTGCTGGTCTACACCGTTCTCCTGGCAACGGCCGATGCGCGAGCGCCGAAGCTCGGGGCACTCTTGGTTGGTGGCGTGATCACCGCCAACATCCTGATCGGTGGGCTGCTCACGGGAGCGGCCATGAATCCAGCCCGCTGGTTCGGCCCCGCGTTGGCGTTTGGTGACCTCTCCGCTGCAGCGGTGTACATTGTTGGTCCACTCATTGGGGCGGTGGTAGCGGCACTCTCCGTTCGCTACCTCTTCGCCGAGCGCTAAGTGCCAGGCGACGATTGGGCGGCGCAGCGCCCTTCGTGGTTGAAGGGGGCGCAGCGCTGGTTCGGTCGACTCATTGGGCTGGTTGCGCCACTGCATGCGCGACTGGCGCTTGCAACCAACGGTTGGGTGTCACCCAATCTCGGTGGGCGACCAGGAATCATCCTGGAAACGATCGGCCGGCGGAGCGGTACACCGCGTCGCGTCGTCCTCACCTATCTCCCCGACGGTGAGCGCATTGTGGTGATCGCCAGCAACTACGGCCGCGAAGGGCACCCCGCCTGGTATCGCAACATTGAGGCCGAACAGAACGTCACCATCATCTATAACCGCGTCCGAAAGCCGTATCGCGCGCGGATTGCCGTTGGTGAGGAGCGGCTGAACTACCTGCGCGCAACCGACGATGCGACGTACGGCGTTTATGCAGCGTATGCGCGAAAGACTTCGCGTGAGATTCCCGTGGTGATCCTGGAGCCTGCCGCGCAATGAGCGGAGCTGCCGCCGCACTCAGCGCCGCGCGACGACGCCTCGTTGTTGACTCACTCGGCATCTGGGTCATTGCCATCGTTGTTGGTGGCATCTTCGGCTTTACGGCGCGACAAGGTGGACTCTCACTCATTGAGGCGATCGCCTTCAGCTCGATCCTTTTTGCTGGCGCGTCACAATTTGCCGCCGTCGGTCTGCTTGTCGTCAACACGCCGTGGCCGTCGATCGTGTTGCTGGTGTGGCTGCTCAATGCACGGCACCTCCTCTACTCCGCCTCAGTTGCGCCGTACACCACGAAGCTCTCGCTCAAACTACGAGCGGGGCTCGCCTATCTGCTGACCGATGAGGCGTTTGCCCTCACCACGGCACACATTGCACGCCTCGGGCGCATTGATGTGCGAGGTGCCTGGTATGCGGGGTTCACGATCTTCATCCCATGGAACCTCTCAACGATCGCCGGATGGCTCGCTGGTGCAGCACTCCCTGATCCGGCAACCATCGGTCTCGATGTGGTCTTCCCGGCTGCGATGGCTGGACTTGCGATCGGGCTTGTTAAAGATCGCGCGGCACTCGTTGCACTGCTCGTTGGTTGCGGCAGCGCCGTCGCTGCGGCACTCGTGATTGATCCAAGCGCAGCGATCATGATCGGCGGTCTTCTTGGGCCGCTCGCCGGGCTCGCACTCTTTTGGAGGCGCGCGTGAACAACGATCTCTTAAGCACTGACCTGGTGCCGCTCGCAATCCTTGGCGGGCTTGGCACCTATGCGGCGCGCGCACTGCCGATGTTGGTGCCTGGCGCTGATCGCTTGCCACCAGCCGTTCTTGAGTACCTGCGACTGATTGGCCCAGCAGTGCTGGGTGCGATCGCTGCGGCATCGGTATTTGTGCAGGGCGGTGCATTCACCGTTGGCCCCGAGGCGGTCGCCGTGTTCGCTGGTGCCGCTGTGGGGCGCTGGCGCGGCAACCTGCTGTTGGGCATGGTGATGTCGGTGCTCGTGGTGCTGACGCTGCGCGCTACCCTTGGCGCATGATTGACCTGAACGGGATCCAACTGCGGAATCGTTTAGTCACCAGTTCCAGTCTGCTTGGATATGGCGCGCCGAAGGGTCGCTTCGCGATCACCGGTCTCTCGCCACTCGCCAACTTCGTTGATCTGCGCCGCTTCGGCGCCGTCACTGTGCGCACCGTCACGGAGCAGCCGCGCGAAGGGCACTTCACTCTGCGCGAGTCGTGGGGCGTTACGGAGCTACCGGAGTTCTTCCGCCTTTATCGCGGTGCACTACAGGAGGCCGACGGCGGTTGGCTGAATGCGTTCGGCTGGTCGAACATTGGGATTGAGCGCTACTTCGACGAGTACTTCCCGCGCACAAGCGAGCAGAACCGCATCCTCTCGCTTGGCGGCTTTAGTGCGGATGAGTTCTCTTCGCTCGTAGAGACGGTGAACCGCCGCGCGAAGCCGGGCGAGCTCGCCGCCGTGGAGTTCAATGTGTCGTGCCACAACGTGAACTTCGACTTCAGCGCGATCATTGAGGAGGTGCTGCGACGCGCGGTGCCCGCCTCACGCTTCCCCGTGATCCTGAAGCTCTCCCCCGACTTTGACTACCTCGAACATGCGCGCCTCGCCGAGGCGACGGGGGTCGCTGCGATCTCGGCGATTAACACGGTGAAGGGGCTGCGGCTTGACCCAGCAACTGGGGCCCCACTGCTGAAGAACCGCTACGGCGGGCTCTCGGGCCGGGCGATCAAACCGATTGGACTGCGCGTGGTGAGCGAGTTGCGTGAGGTGGGGATCAAGCTCCCGATCATTGCGGGTGGCGGCGTGCGCACCTTCAACGACGTGCGCGAGTACGGCTGGGCGGGAGCCGACGCCTGCTCACTCGGTTCAGAGGCGTGGCTGAAGCGCGCCTGGTCACTCCCGTTTGCTCCGTTGCATGCACTGCACATTCGCCGACTGATCGGCCAAGTAGAAGGGTGGAGCCCACGATGAGAATCACCGAAGCAGATCTCACACCAATCGAAGCGAGGCTTGTTGCGGCGGCGCGTGCAATTCGTCCGCGCGCGTATGCGCCGTATTCCGGCTACACGGTTGGTGCTGCCGCGGCCGACGAGAACGGTGGGATCCATGTTGGGGCGAACATGGAGGGTGTTGACTACACCCTGACCGTGCACGCAGAACAGCACACGATGAATGCAATGCGCCTCGCAACCGACGCCCGGGCCGTTGCACTGGCATTTGCCGTGCAGTCGCCCGCAGAGGCACCAGCACCATGCGGTATCTGCCGTCAGCGCATTCGCGAGTTCGCAGCGTCACTGTCAATCCCCATCGTCGCCGTGAACCTCGATGAGCGGCTGGAGATCCTGCGCATCAATCGCTATCCGTTTGATCTGCTGCTTCCGAATTCGTTCGGTCCAGAGAACATCGGCAAATAAAAACGCCTCGCTGTGGCCGAAGCCGCAACGAGGCGCCTTTACCTGATCGTCAGCGTTAGCTGCGAAGATCCTTATACGCCGCCCAAAGAACAGGCAGCATTACAAGGAAACCAAGCACGAAGACGATCGGATCGTTCACTTGCCCTT
>JBIIGQ010000035.1:0-5933 GCA_044236365.1 Candidatus Limnocylindrus sp.
AATCGACTGACCTTGCGCGGTCGCACTCCACTGCTGCTTCGTTCTGCAGCGGTAAGGGCCAAGCGCTCGCATGCTCTCGTCAGTGCCACGTAGGCTAGGCGTCGCTCCTCGCGCAGCGCCTCTTCGTCTGCCTCTGTTGGCCCCTCTGGGGCGCGGGGATCACGTGGCACCACATCATCAGATCCACCAAGCTCTGCAGCGAGCGCGAGGCGCGGCGGTCGACCTTTGGCTGGGAAGCGCCCTTCAACGAGGTTTGCAGCGAAAACGACGGGGAACTCAAGACCCTTCGCCTGGTGAATGGTGAGGAGCGCAACGGCATCAAGGTCGGGATCAACATCGGCGGCCGACGGATCATCCCCCGCCTCACCGAGCTCCTCGAGGTAGCGGACCAGGAATGGGGCGCGATCAAGTTCGAGAAGTCGACTGCGGGAGCGCACCACATCAAAGAGGCGCCCAATGTTGCGAATCCGTTCGTCGGACTCAGGCGTCGCTTCGCGAGTGAGCTCGGCGAGTAGGCCCGACTCACGCAGCCAGCGGTAGAGCACTTCACCACTTGTTCGCTCAACGCTCTCTTGCACCACCCCAGCAAGGCGTTCGAGGAGGCGCTCCGTGGCCTCATGCCCCGCCCCGACCGTTGCGAGGCTCTCGCGCAGTGATGTGTGGTCGCGGCGCGACTTCCCCACGGCGGCGGCGAGAATTGTGGGTGGCACCTTGAAACGCGACTCTGCGGCGATCAGGAAGAGTGGCGCCGCTGCATCTGGATCAGCGGCATGGCGCAGACCCGCCAAGAGAAGGCGCACCTCGGGGCGATCGTAGAGACCAGCAGCGCCACTCGAGCGCCAGGGGATCCCGAGCATGTTGAGGCTGCGCCCAACCTCCACGCTGTCGACGTTCGCCCGCACGAGCACCGCGTGATCACGAGCCCGTCGCCCGCTCGCGATGGAGTCGCGGATCTCCGCGGCGATCCAGTCGGCCTCGTTTGCCGTGGTGCGGAAGCGACGGAAGGTCACCGGGAGCGCGTCACCAGGCATCCCCTCTGGGGTGAGCTCCTTCGAGATGCCGAGACGCACTTCAAGCCGCTCTGGATCATTGAAGCGAATCAGGCGTCGCGCAGCGGTGAGGACGGCGCCCGTGCTGCGATAGTTCTTCGTCAAGACCACCTTGCTCGCATCGGGGTACCGCTCCGTGAAGTTCAGGATGTTGCTGATCGCTGCCCCACGAAAGCGATAGATCGACTGATCGTCATCGCCGACGACGGTAAGGTTGCGCCGTCCATCCGAGAGGAGATCCACCAGCGCCCCCTGGAGGCGGTTCGTATCTTGATACTCGTCTACCAGGATCCAGCGGTGCTGCTCCCGTGCCCGTGCAGCAACAAGAGGGTCATCGCGCAGGAGCTCATAGGCACGCAGCACCTGATCGCCAAAATCAAGGAGGCCACGCTCATTCAGGATCGTGCGGTAGGTGCGTAGTGCGGCGCTGAGCTCTCCATGTTCAATCGCCAGGAGGTCAACCGCGTCGGCATACGAGGCAAGGTTCCGCTGCAGCTCAAGATCGGCGGTGGACGATGCAGCACTGCGCGCCTCGGCCGCACGCCCCTGAAGATCTGCCGCGAACGCTTGAATCTGATCAGGGCCGAGCGCTTCGTCTTTCGCGCGCGAGAAGTAGCCGGCGATATCACCGAGGAACCGCGTTGGATCCCCAAGCGGCAAGAATCGCTTAAGGCCAAGATCAAAGAGGTGTTCGCGGAGCAAGAGGACCACCTCGGCGCGTCCCAGCACGCGCAGTTCGCCGGAGAGGCCGAGCCGATGCGCATTGGCGCGGAGTAGTTCATCGCCCCATGCATGGAAGGTTTTAACTGGTGTTGTGGCATAGCCGTACGGGACCAAACGATCGACTCGCCCTTGCATCTCCTCTGCGGCGCGCTCCGTAAAGGTCAGCGCCAGGATCTCTTCGGGCTCGGCACGCTTTTCAGCGATGAGCCAAGCCACGCGTCGCGTGATGACTTGGGTTTTTCCAGTGCCGGCTCCCGCGACGACGAGGAGGGGCCCCTCACCGTGTGTGACGGCGGCGTACTGCTCGTCGTTGAGGTCATCAACAAGGTGTGCGATCGTCGGAGTTGGTGCCGTGGGGCGCTTTGGTGTTATCCCTGACCAGACTGGGAGTTGCGATCCCCCTTCACGCTCGCCCGCACCCGAGGCGCGCGACGTCACCGCTGAGGAGCGCTGTAGGCGGGCTGTGCCAAGGCGGCAGCGATTGCCGCCGACTCCTCTGCGCCCAGGGTCCCCTCGCCCCGACCCTCAATGACGCGCTTCACGTAGATGCGTGTGCCAACTCGTGCATGCAGCGCGGTGATGACGACGCCGCTCCCCATGGCATCAAGCAGCGCCAGCGCAGAGCTTTGGCCACCACCAACATCTTCAAACGCCTGGAATTGGATCAGGCCCATACGGCTCAGTGCCCCCGGGGCTGCCGCCTCAAGGGCAGTGAGGCGCGTCCCCGTCACCTGGGATGATGCGCCCTGCTCAGCAACGCGCTCGAGCACCTGGGCGAATCGCTGTTCTGCGCTCAACACGTCACTCCCTGAGACGAGCGCCGCGTAGTCCGCACGGAGGCGCCGAAGGTTGCGGAGTGCGATTAGGGCGACGAGGAGCGCGAGCAGGGCAAGGATCACCCCCGCGACGCCGACTGCAAGGAGAACTTGGCTATCCACGGCTGCATCCTATCAGTCCCCGCCGCCCCCTCGAGCTGGGTCGGGTATCCTCTGCGAACGATCCTGTAAGGAGGAGACATGGCGAAACGAGAGAAGCGCTTCCGACCCGACCAGCGCCCGAAGTTGAAGTCGCACGACGACGCACCTCGGCGCGGCCTCACCCCCGCTGAGGAGGCCGCTGCGGCCGCCTATGAGGCGTCGCTTGTGGCCCCAAAGCCCACCGTCATTTCTGGCACCTCAGCGCCAATTGGGAGCCGGGCCGCATCAACACAGCGCCTCACCGCCGAGATCGCCGCGGAGTTGCCGATCGTACGCCGTGACCTTCGTCGCATTCTGTTGACCTACGGAGTGCTGCTCGCACTGCTCGCCGCGATCTGGTTTGTCGCTACCTCGACGGGCTTCATCGCCGCCTAACTCCGCACCAGAACCTCGCTGCCGTTTAGGGCGCCAGGACCTCATCCATAAAGCTGCGGCTCTTCGGCTCCGCGCCAAAGAGGAGATGCACAGCGCCGCGTAGTGCCCAACTCACCTCTCGCTGCGGGGCAGGTGGCAGATTGAGCGCAACAAGCTCCTCAGGTGCAAACCGCCTTAAGGCGCGCATCAGCCGCAGTGCATCACTGGAGAACGCGCCACCAATTGCGTGCGACAGACAGCGGATGCCGGCGCCCTCGTCATCCCAGCGGAGCGCCTCGCCCGCGACGGGCGCCCTCCCGCACTCCAGGCAAACGTCGAGCTCTGGGCCTTGCCCAGCCGCGTCGAGGAGCGCGAGTTCAGCCCAGCGCGCCACGAGCGCATCCGGCGCACCAGATTCGAGCAGATCCCAGGCATGCAGAAGCAACGCATAAAGCTCGGGCTCGGGCTGTTCGTCACTCGTTGCGCGTTCGACCAACTCTGCGACGTACCAGGCAACCGCCGCACTGCCGAGCCTGCTGCGCAGGCCGAGCCACACCCGAACGCTACGAACCTGCGTCACGGTATCGAAGGTTCTCCCCGTGATCAGGGCAAGGTCGAGCTCGGCGAAGGGCTCAACCCCCCCACCGAGGCGGCTCGTTGGCTTGCGGACCCCCTTGGCGATCGCCTTGAACTTGCCGCGCGTTGCGGAGAGGAGGGTGAGCACGCGATCGGCTTCGCCGAGGCGGAAGCGGGAGGTGACAACGGCCAGCGACGTAGTGCTTTGACGTGCAGGCATGATGCGCAGGGTAGCATTGCCCTACAGCCGCGCCGCGTTCGTACGCGCCGGGCAAGAGGCCGAGTGAGAGGTAAGGGGGGCGCGTGAGCGAGCAGCAGCAAGGGGCGGCGGGAGATCTGCTGAGCCTGAACCTTGACGAACTCGTTGCAGCAACAGATCGCACCATCCTTGAGCTGCTTGCCGAATGGGAGGAGCCGATTACGGCCCCCATGTATGAACAGATTCGCTACCACCTGGGCTACTCCGATCCGGCCGCCCGACCTGGCAAGCGCATGCGCCCCCTCCTCGGCCTGCTCGCCTATGCCTCAATCTCGCCAGACTGGGATCGCGCACTCCCCGGTGCTGCCGCAGTGGAACTGGGACACAACTTCTCGCTCGTGCACGACGACATTGAAGACGGTGACGCGGAGCGCCGCGGCCGGCCAACGCTCTGGGTGCGCGATGGCGTCCCTCAAGCAATCAACACAGGCGATGCACTCTTTACGATTAGCCGTGTTGCACTGCACCACCTCACCAAGCTTGGCTTCTCCGACAGCAAAGTGATCCGCCTGATGAAGCTGTACGACGAAACCTGCCTACGTCTCTGCGAAGGGCAATTCATCGACATTGCCGCAAGCGCACGCACGGAGATGCAGAGCGTTGAGCACTACTTTGAGATGATCGGTCGCAAGACCGCCGCCCTGATCTCCGGATCCGTTGAATCTGGTGCAATTCTTGCCAGTGACGATGAGGAGGTCATTCGCCGCTTCCGCAACTTTGGCTGGGCGCTTGGGCTCGCCTTCCAAATCAACGACGACCTCCTCGGCATCTGGGGCGATGAGGCGACCACTGGGAAAGAGGCCTCCGATCTCGCTCGCCATAAGAAGACGCTCCCTGTCCTTCATGCCATGGAGCAGGCCAGCCCCGCCGACCGCGCGGTGCTGACTAGCCTCTACGCCGAGGTGAACCCAGGTGCCGAGTCAGTCGCCGCAGGCTTGCAGGTACTTGAGCGGACTGGATCGCGCGAGTACACCCGCCTTCAGGCACAGGAGTGGCGCGCAAAGGCGATTAGCGAAATTCGCGCTCTATCGCAGCTCAACCCGCGCGCCGTCGCAAAACTTGAAGAGATTATTGACCGGGTGATCTCCGCCTAATCGGCGACGGGCTTTTGGGCTCCAGCATCCCAGGTGACGCGCACCTTACCGACGCGACGCCCTATCACCTTGATCACCGTGATTTTGAATGGGTCCACCGCCACCGTGTCGCCCACCACGGGAACGCGGCCGATGCGGTGATAGACAAATCCGCCCACGGTGTCGTACTCCTCATCATCTTCGAGCTCTAGTGCTGGATCGACAAGCTCGCCCATTTCATCAATGTCTGCGCGACCGTCAAGGATCGCCTCGCCATCGCGAACGATGACCTTCATCGGCTCCTCTTCGTCAAACTCGTCCTGGATCTCACCAACGATCTCCTCAAGAAGGTCCTCAATCGTCACGAGGCCCGCGGTGCCGCCGTATTCGTCAAGCACGATCGCCATGTGTACACGGCGGCGCTGTAGTTCGTTGAGCAGATCGTCGACGGCCTGTGATTCAGGAACGAAGAGCGCCGGGCGCATGATGTCGCGCAAACGTGGGCGCGGCCCACCTGCAGCGATGATTCTCAGCAGGTCCTTCGCGTAGAGGATGCCGACGATGTGGTCGACTGACTCCTTGTAGAGCGGTGTGCGGCTATGCCCCTCTGTGAGGACGAGTGTGACCGCGTCGTCAAAGCTCGCCTCCTGATCGATCGCCGCGATGTCGATGCGCGGCACCATGACCTCGTGCAGCTTCGAGTCGCTCAGCGACATGACGGCGCTGATCATCTGCTCCTCTTCCGCCTCAAGCACCCCTTGCTGGCTCCCCTGCTCCACGATTAGGCGGATCTCGGCGGCAGAGAGCTCCGGGGTACGCGTAGGGTCGATACCGAATGGCTTTGAGATCAGCTTGGTGAGCGCGACGAGCACCGCCACAAGCGGGCTGACAATCTTGGCAAAGATCGTAATCGGCCCGGAAA
>JBIIGQ010000008.1:0-20705 GCA_044236365.1 Candidatus Limnocylindrus sp.
CCTACGACCCGTACACCTCAATCGTGGGGCCAACCGGGCGCGGCATCAGTGCCGACATCGTCACGCTGAGCCACCCCGACGACGCCCCGCTCTCGCGCGTGAAGGGGCGCCTCGCCCCGCGCGACAACCGCACCCCCATCGCTACGAGCCTCGACAGCGCCGTCATCCTTGAAGGGCCAGGCGAGTACGAGGTGAAGTCGGTCCTGATCACCGGCATCCGAAGCTACCGCGACGAACATCGCGGTCCTGCAGCGCGCCACAACACCGTCTTCGCCGCCGAACTTGACGGCATGCACGTCGTGCACCTGGGCGATTACGCCGATGGCCTCACCGCCGAACAGATCGGTGAGTTGCCGGGTTGTGACATCGTCCTCGTTCCAGTGGGCGGCGAACTCTCGCCGCAGGCCGCATCGCGCCTCATCAGCCAGATGGAGCCGAAGATCGTGATTCCAATGTCCATGGTCGACGACGCTGGCAAGTCCGCCGCGGCCATCAAAGCATTCTGCAAGGAGCAGGGCCTGGCAACGCCGCCACCTGCACAGCAGAAGCTCGCCATCACCATCTCCGCACTCCCAGAAGAGACCACGACCGTCATCATTGAGGCGCGCGTCGAAGGGCTCGGCGGCGCTGAGACAGCGTCCAGTGGAACGCTTGGCCTCGGCTGATCCCTGCGACAGACTGTTGGCACAGCCAACTGCTCTACTCCCTCTATGAGTGACCTTCGCTGCATCAACTGCCAGCGTGACATTGGCCCCGATGAGCTGGTGTACGAAATTCGAACCTCTCTTGATCCACAGCCGCCCAACGGCGTAGCCTGCTCTGAGCAGTGCCAGCAGCAGAAGGAGAACGAGAGTAAGCAGCGGGCAATGCTCTTTTATCAAGTGATGGGAAATCCGTTTGGAGGTAACAAGAATGAGTGATGGCGATTTCGGTGGTGATGGTGGTGGCGGAGACGACGGCGCTAGCGACGGCGGCGCGTTCGATCTAAACAACAACGGCACGTCGCTTGATGAGTTCGTCCTTTTTGCTGCGATTACCAATGGTGATCGAACCAAACAGCCTGCAGGTGGTGGCCCGGCGAAGAAATCTGGCTGCCTGCTTCCAGCGGTAGCGATTGCGATCTTCGCTCTTGCGCTCCTAGCGCTCTAGTACAACGCGTTCCCAGCCGCCGCTGATCTGCAGCGCCGCTGGGTTGCCGCCGGCAACCAGCGCACGTTCAGGGAGTAGCCCGACGACTTCTGTTTCACCAATTTCAACGCCGCGGCTACTCGCTGCCGCGCGGATGCGCTCGCGAATCGCATGCAACGTATCGCCGCGATCAGTGGCCTCAAGAAGGTCATGTAGGTTCATTGACACTTGTGCGATGTTCTTGCTTGCGAGCGGGAAGCCGAGCGCCTGCAACCCGCGCACCCCACCAGGCGTTGCGCCGCGAATTTCGCGTGCGATCTCTTTTGCGACGTGTAGAAGCGTGTCGGCATCGGATCCAGCAAGCGCGATGTTCCACGCCGCCATCAGCGTGCGCGCCCCGACGGCCGTTGCGCCTGCGGTTGAATGGGGCGCTCGTGGACCAAAGTCTGGCTCGCCCCCCTCTGCCGCCTGATGCGCCGCGAGCTCCTCAAATCCACCACGACGCAAGGTTGGAAGAGACCGTCGCTCTTGGTTCCGTGCTGCCGCGCCATAGAGATGCACAGGAAGGTTCAACGTGGTCGCAAGTGCAGCACCTGCAACGCGGGCAATCTCCGCAGCCTGCTCGAGCGTTGCCTCTGGCGAGATCGGCACCACCGGCACCACGTCGAGCGCACCGATGCGTGGGTGTACGCCGCGACCATCTCCTGACTTCGCTGGGCTCGAGAGATCAATGGATGCCACGGCAATGCGTGCAAGTGCGAGAGTCGCTGCCACCAACTCAACGCCGCTGGCGGCGACGTAGGTGAAGACGCTCCGATCGTGATCGGCATCGGTGTGAAGGTCTCGCAGCGTTACACCTGGAACAGTCTGGATCGCTGCGGCAACCCGCTGCAAGATTTCTGCGTTGCGCCCCTCGCTGATGTTCGCAACGATTTCGAAGTTCGCTGTTGACATGTTCATCAGTCGAGCGTACGGCGCATTACGGGCCAGCGCCCATCGGGACCGGTTGCGGCAACGGTGAAGCCGAGCCGCTCCCAGAAGCGTTGTGTAGCGGCGGAGGTGTGCTCGGGGTCAGCGACAGATTCTGGTTCCTCTGGGTAAGCCTCAGCGGCGGCGAATCCGGCGGCACCGAGACGTGCGAGCACACCGGCCACAAGCGCACTTCCGAGCGCACTCCCGCGCGCCGCTGGCACGACAGAGATGCAGGTGATGATCGCTGGCGGCGGGCTGTCGGGAAGGTCGGGGTAGCGATCGCGCAAGCGTTGCGCGCGCGGGAATGCGGAGAGCGGCCCCGCTTGGCAGTAGGCAACGGATTCGCCTTTCGCAAGCAGCACCCAGCCCATCGGCCCACTCACTGGGAGCTGTCGCGTCAGCAGGCGCAGCTTCGGTGGTTGCCCTGGCGCGGCGGCGGCATCACGTAGCGCCTCTTCGCGCGTTGGTGGTTCGGGGGCGAATGGATTAAACGCTGGCGCCTGCTCCTCATCGGCGCCGAGGAATGCGGCGAGGGCACTCTTCCCTCCTGCCGGTGTGCTGGCACGCGCCGCGGGGTTCGGCGTGGCGCCGCCGCTGGCCGCCGCCTTACTGCCACGCTCTGCGTCCTCCCACCAGGTGCAGGTGGCATGGTCGGCGCTCGCGTTGGCGCATGGCGGCACGAGCAGCAACTCCTCGGCGCTCTCCACGCCGACTAGCTCGAACCCGTCACCGATGTTGATTCTCATCGTCTGGGATACTACGCCGCATGAGCGATCACGCGACTCCTGGGCACGATTCCCACGGCGAGGCCGAAGAGGCCCCCCTGGGCGCTATCAACCTTGCTGCATGGGGGGCCGGTGCCCTCGGCGTTGCGATTGGCCTGCTAACAGCGGCCGTCATCGCAATCGCCGCAGGCGCCCTCTAACTCAGCCCTTCGACTGCACCTGCCGTCAGCGGCGGCGCGTCGTTCGCTTCGTCGCCACCCCAACGCCCATCAGTCGGCGTAGCAGCGCGACGAGTGGCGTGGCTACTCGGCCGAGCAGGCCACCGGCGAGCGCGCCGATCAATGCGATGGGCAAGACCACGATGACGAGGTTGATCGCCGCAACAATCACGGTTCGACCCACAGAGATCAGATTTGCGATAGCGAGTGAAACCTCTTTACCGAGATCAAATCCACTTGCTGCGTTACCGATCGAAGAGCCGATCGGGCTGATCGTCACGGAGATGGTGGTCATGGCAACCTGATCCGCAAGTGCTGCGCGCTGTGCATCATACGACTCAATGTCGCTGCGCACTGCGGTGAGCTGCGTTTGCACAGCGAGCACGTCAGAGACGGTCGTCGCTCGCGTCATGAGCTCGAGGAGCGCTGTCTCTGAGGCGCGCAGATTGCGCAGTCGAGCCTCAAGGTCAACAAGCTGCATCGTGACTTCGTACGTGCTGATCTGTTCGGAGAGAACGGTGCCCTCAGCGCGCAGCGCCAACACCGACGCATCAAACGATGCAGCGGGAATCCGGAACGTGACGGTGAGGTATGGCATTGACGCATCGGTGTAGCGGTAGCTGCCAGAGACGTATCCACCCTGGCTCTTCACGATGCCGGTCAGCTTTGTCAGACTGGCCTCAACATCCGCAACCTCGAGGCTGAATGAGCCGTTGCGCACAACATCAATGCGATCTCCCTCGAGGGCGCCGCCGCCTGGCGTCGCTGTTGGGACGCCGCCGGTGTCGCCCTTCTCGATGGGAGCCGAGGAGCCGCCGCTCGCGCCGAAGAGAAGCGCGCTGAGGCCGCCACTGGCGGAGAGTGCCAGCACGAGCGCAACCACCACGCCAATCTTGGCAGGCGTGCTAAACGACGGAAGGGTGAGCGATCCGATCTTCATGGTGTGCACCTCAACTTGGGCGTTCACATGGGGACGCCTCATCACCCAAACGTTCTCTAGGTGCCGAAAGTTCCTGGGCACGGATCGTGGCTAGAAGAGGCCGACGATCTCCCCGCCGTGCTCAAGATCGAGGTCAATACGCTCGCCACCAGGCGATTTGTTGAGGCCTGGCATTAGCCGCATATCGCCGCAGACTGCGGTGATAAAGCCGGCACCAGCCGCCAGGGTGACCGCCTTCACTGGTACGCGGAAGCCGGTTGGTCGCCCGAGCTTGCTGGCATCGTGCGAAAGCGAGTACTGCGTCTTCGCCATGCAGATCGGCAGGTGCCCGTATCCGAGCTCCTCCAAGCGCGCGAGGCGCTTCGCCGCGGCAGAAGTGATATCCACGCCGTCTGCGCCGTAGATGCGTGTGGCGATTGTCTCGATCTTCTTGGCGAGAGGCATGTCGTCCGCATAGATCGGCGTAAACTTTGCCTCGCCCGAGGTTGCCGCAGCCCACACCGCCTCCGCGAGAGTGGCCGCGCCAGCTCCGCCGTCGGTGAAGTGCGTCGTGACCACCGCGGCGCGAGCCCCTGCAGCCAGTGCGACGGCGCGAATCGCCTCATGTTCGGCGGCGGTGTCCGTTGGGAACGCATTCACAGCGACCACCACCGGAATGCCGAACGCGCGAACGTTTTCGATCTGCTTCACCAGGTTCTGTGCTCCAGCGGTCACTGCTGCAACGTTTTCAGTGCTCAGCGCTGGATCAAGTGGCTTACCGGCAACAATCTTGCCGACGCCACCATGCATCTTCAGCGCGCGTACCGTCGCCACGATCACCGCCGCATCTGGCGCAAGACCAGAGGCGCGACACTTGATATCGAAGAACTTCTCGGCGCCCATGTCTGCGCCGAAGCCCGCTTCGGTCACAACGATGTCCGTTGTTGCAAGTGCAGCGCGATCAGCAATGATGGAGTTATTGCCGTGCGCAATGTTTGCAAATGGTCCGGCGTGTACGAATGCTGGGCCGCCTTCAAGTGTCTGCAAAAGATTCGGCTTAATCGCATCGCGCAGGAGCGCGGCCATGGAGCCAGCGACCTTTAGGTCTTCGGTGGTGATGGGTTTGCCGTCAGCAGTTTCCGCAACGACGATGCGGCCAAGGCGCGCGCGAAGATCGGCAAGGTCGGATGCAAGCGCAAGTACAGCCATGACTTCACTTGCCACCGTGATCACGGTTTCAGATTCACGAACGACGCCGTTCTCACGTCCACCGAGGCCGATGATCGTCTTGCGGATCGCGCGATCGCTAATGTCGACGACGCGCGGCCAGGTGATGCTGCGCAGGTCAATGTTGAGCGCGTTGCCGTGATGGAGATGATTGTCAAGGAACGCTGCTGCGAGATTGTGCGCTGCGCCAATCGCGTGCACGTCACCGGTGAGATGAAGGTTGAACTCCTCCATCGGAATGACTTGACTGTAGCCGCCGCCCGCGGCACCACCCTTGATGCCAAACACTGGTCCAAGGCTTGGTTGGCGAATGGCAACGGCGGCGCGGTGACCAATCTTGTTGAGTCCCTGCGCGAGACCGACGGTGGTGGTGGTCTTCCCTTCGCCGAGTGGTGTTGGGCTGATCGCAGTGACAACAACGTACTTGCCGCGTGCACCACTCTTCTCTAGCCGTTCAATTCCTTCGATGGAGAGTTTCGCCTTGGTGCGACCGTACGGCTCAACCTCGTCATCGTGAAAGCCGAGGGCGGCCGCCACCTCACCAATCGGCTTCGGCGTTACGCCGCGTGCAATCTCAAGATCAGAAGGGAATCCCATGCCGTGAGTCTACGCTCGCCCGCGGACGAGCCGCTCGGCAGCCTCCGCCGCATGCAGCGCCAAGATCGCACTCGTCATTGGTCCCACGCCCCCAGGGACGGGGCTGAGGCCACCCGTGTCGCCGAGCTTCGCTTCAACGCTCGGGGCATCGACATCGCCCACGATCGTGTCGCCGCTCGGGTGGATTCCCACGTCGATGACCAACGTGCCTGGTGACACATGCTCGCCGCGCACCAGGCCACGCACCCCGGCGGCAACCACAAGTACAGCGGCGGTACGGGTGACTACGCCGAGATCCGGCGTCTTGGAGTGGGCAACCTCAACGTGCGCCCCCGCGATCTCTAGGAGCTGGGCCACGGGTCGGCCAACGATGGCGCTGCGCCCGACCACCACGGCCTGTTGCCCGCGAAGCGGGATCTCGTACGCCCGCAACAGTTCCATCACCGCCGCAGCCGTTGCAGGGAGGAGCGACGCATCGTACGTGCCCTCTGCAAGCCGCTCCGCGTTCACCACGGTAATGCCGTCAATGTCTTTCGCGGGACTAATCGCCGTTGCGACCACCTCACGCGAAACGCCGCTCGGCAGTGGTGACTGCAAGATGATCCCCGCCACGTTCTGATCGGCTGAGAGCGACGTGAGCGACGCAAAGATCTCTGCCTCCGTTGCAGCTGCGCCAAGTTCTACACGGCGACCGACGAGTCCAGTCGCGCTTACCTGCTTGAGAAGTCGATCAACGTACAGGAGCGAGTCTGGCTCGCTGGTTGCAATCACCACGGCGATCTCTGGTGCCACTCCGCCTGCGTTGGCGATTGCACGCGCTGCGATTTCGGTGGCTCGCACCGTGATCTGCTTCGCAAAAGGCTGCGCTGAAAGTCGCTGCGTCATTGCGAACTACGACTGTGTCAGGCGTTCAAGCGCAGCAACAGATGCGGCGGTCTGGTTCACCAAGGTTGCACGCGTTTCAGGATCATCAATGAACGGTAGGTTTGCCTCAACATTCTCTGCCGCACTCAAGCCCGCGGCGCGTGCAAATCGCAGCGCAACATCAAGGTCACTCGCCGCACTAACCAAGCTACGACCGGTAAGCAGGCGCGCAGCTTCTGCAGCGGCGGTGATCGCACGTAGCGTTTTGAGTGGCACCTCTGCCGCATGCTCGGCCGCTGCAGACATGGCACGACTGCGCGCATCTTGCTCGTGCTCATCACCTTTCGGCAGGCGCATCGCTTGTATGAACGCGTTGTAGGCGTTTGCATCGTCGTCTGCAAGAGTGAGAAGCTCGGCACGAAGCGTGGCCATTTGCGCCGCCGTGCGTTGCTGCAGCGCAGCCTCAGCGCCATCGGGGCTCTTCTTTAGCGAGAGGCCAGCCACCATCTCAACGAGTGCGGCCGCGGTTGCACCGCTCACGGCTGCGGCGGCACCGCCGCCAGGTGCGGGAGTTGGCGCGGCGAGTCTGGCAAGAAAATCGGTAAGGGTCTGCTCTGCCATTGATTTCATCTGCGCATCCTATCGCGCGAGCGGCAAGTGAGCGACGACGCGCGTTGGCTAGTCAGCCTGAAGTTCGCGAGGGCCGGAACTGTTTCGGCGCGCGAGAGAGAGTGCGACGGCAAGAGAGATAACGAGTCCGGCGAGAACGCCAAGCTCCCAGAGGATCGGCTCAAGATTGCCGCCTTCGCTCAAGATGCGCTCGGCCTGTGCGGTAACGACCAGCACGCGCCGTACGACCGCGACGAGACCGATGATGAGGAACGGTTCAAGGATGAGCTGCGTTCGAGCAAGCGAGAGTCGCAAGGTATAGAGCAGCTCCGCAATGATGAACACCAGAAGTACGCGATCAAGAATCAACAGTGCTGAGTCGATACCACCCTCGTGGATCCCCTCCGCAATGAGTCCAACGGTATCGGCGCCAATAAGTGCGATCGCAATGACCAAGACGCCCGCAAGCGTGATGTCTAGAAAGATCTCGAAGCCGTGAAGCAGATCACGGGCGCGAGCAACGACAGACGTCATGAATGGACCGAGGGCGTGATCCGTTGGTGACGCGGTTCTGGTTCGCGATGCTCGCTTCATGCGGCGC
Source organism: Candidatus Limnocylindrus sp. (assembly GCA_044236365.1). GTDB lineage: Bacteria > Chloroflexota > Limnocylindria > Limnocylindrales > Limnocylindraceae > Limnocylindrus. The sequence goes on from JBIIGQ010000008.1 coordinate 7,861, forward strand.
ATCATGGCAGACGGTTAGGCGTGGACGAGCACCGGCTCCATTTCTGGGATGCCCGTCGCGAACGGCAGGGTTGCCCATGCATCGTCGAAGGCCTGAATCGACCAGGCGCCCGTGCGGCGGGAGAAGCTCAGCACGAGGGCGGCGTCTTCGGTCTCAATCTCCCAGAGGGTGCGAGGACCTTCGCTGGCGCTGAAGACGCCGTATTCACGGCGGAGCGCGAGGACCTGGGTCACCTTGCGGCTGATCCCCTCGAAGGCAACTGCGGTTGGGGCGCCGGTGCGCCAGTGGGCCGTCACGGCTACCGCGACTGGGCTAATCGGTTGCATTGCCATCCTGAACCTCCTCCCCTCGTGGGGGTCTGCGTTAGAACATCTGTTCGTAGTCTCATAGAACATCCGTTCTGTGTCAAGGGGGGGACCTGTGCGAGAATCGTGCTCCAACGGGGGGCGCCCAGCCTGCCCAGCCACTTGAGAAGGAGTCCAGCTGATGAAGGTGATCTTGACCGCCAATGTGCCCAAGCTCGGCAAGGCCGGGGACCAGAAAGAGGTTGCCGGGGGCTACGCCAAGAACTTCCTCTTCGCCAATGGCCTGGCGATCCCAGCCGTCGGCGGGGCCGCCTCCGCGGTTGCTGCAGGGATCGCCTCCCGCGCCGCAAAGCAGGATCGACAGCGCGGCGAGGCCGAAGGCTTCGCCCAGCGCATTAGCTCCACCACGCTCACCATGGGCGTCAAAGTTGGCGAGGGCGGCAAGCTCTTCGGCTCGATCACCACAAAAGAGATCGCCGAGGCGCTTGATCGCCGCGGCATCAGCGTCGAGAAGCACCAGGTCATGCTCGACGAGCCGCTCAAGCAGCTCGGCTCGTACAAGGTGCAAATCAAGGTGGCGGCACACCTCGTCGCCGAGGTGACGGTCGTCGTCGAGCCGAAGGGCTGATTACGACCCGTCGCGTTCTGCACGTCGACCTTGACGCGTTTTTCGCGTCGGTCGAGATTCGTGACAATCCGTCGCTCGCCGGTAAGCCCGTCGCTGTCGGATACGGCGAAGGTTCTCGTGGCGTAATCTGCGCCGCATCGTATGAGGCGCGTGCATTTGGCGTTCGCGCTGCAACGTCGGTGCACGTTGCGCGCGCGCGCTGCCCCAACCTGATCCTGATTCCGCCCCGACACGATCGCTACAGCGATGTCTCACGCGAAGTGATGGAGGTACTCGCCGGATGGAGCCCTATCGTTGAACAGGTCTCCGTCGATGAGGCGTACCTTGATCTCAATGGCACCGAGCAATTGCACGGCTCACTGGAAGATGCAGGTCGCGGCATTCGCGCGGCAGTCAAGTCGGCAACGGGCCTGACGATTAGCGTTGGTGGCGCATCGAGCAAGCTGGTAGCCAAGATTGCCGCAGGTGCGGAGAAGCCGAACGGCCTCACCATTGTTCCGCCAGGCAGTGAAGCCGCATGGCTTGCGCCGCGCAAGGTCGGCGTGATTCCGGGCATCGGTCCGGTCGCGCAGAGCGTCTTGCGCGAACTTGACATTCTCACCTGTGGCGATCTCGCTACCGCACCCGACGATCATCTCGTTCGCCGCTTTGGCGATCGCGGACCTGACCTGAAGTTACTCGCGCGCGGCATTGATGACACACCGGTCGATGACGGAGGTGAACGAAAGTCACTCGGCCGCGAGATGACGCTTGATGACGACATTGCAGATCCCGAGGCGCTTGAGACGTTGCTGCTCGGACTCGTAGAAGAGGTGTCGTACTCACTGCGCAGCGAGGGGCTACTTGCGCGCACCGTGACGCTCAAGTTGAAAGATGCAGAGTTCCAATCCATCACGCGTCAGGTGAAGCTCGCGCAGCCGTCAGATCTCGCTGGCCCAATCTTCGAAGCGGCGCGTGCGCTCCTTGAGAAGACGGCGCGCGGCAGCGCGTATCGGCTCATTGGCGTCTCAACCTCGGACCTCGGCGAGGATGAACAGCTCGCACTCTTTGACGGCGCGGCGCAGGCACGCGAGCGCACCATCACCGCTGCCGCCGACACCATGCGCCGCAAGTACGGTGAGGATGCGATTACACGCGCGCGGCTCCTCGACGAGATTGACGAGTAGCCGAGCGGTCCCTACTCGATCTCAAACTCAATCAGGGTTACGTCGTACAGCGCCGCACGATTGCCGATAGAGTCTCCAACGGAGAACCAGAGCCGATAGCGGCCAGGTAACGCATCGCTTCGCAGCGTGATGGTCTGGACAAACTGCTCCCACCCATTAGCGGCCTGGGAACGGATCACGGAGTCGAGGCCCATATCAGAAGCCCACGGCTGGAGCTGTTCGTTTGTTGTGCGGCCATTTGGCCCATCCACCCAAGCCACGACGTAGGCGATGCCACTCTCGTCTTTTGCAAGGGTCGTTACCTCAAACGTGCTGCTTGCACGAATCATTCCGCTTGATGTGATCTGCGCACGGCCAATTTCGGGCACGCGCACATCACTACTGCCGCCCACAACATCGAATGGGTAGGTCACAAAGAGTGAATCGCCAGAGGCATCAGGAAATTTGCACTCACAGCCAATTCGCACGATGTAGCCGGCGCTCGGCGCGTTCACTGGCACAAGCGCACTGATCTCGTACTCACCGTCGCGCTGATCGCCAGAGACACGGACTGCTGCGAGGCCAACCCCAAACCAGGTCGAGATCCAGCCGCTCGGACCTCCAACGAAGGCCATGGGCGTTTGATAACCCGAGGGATCCGTCATGCGGAAACGAATCACCAGGGCAGTGCCTGCTTGCACTTCAGCTGGGACGCGTACGTTGGTGATCTGCGCCGGCTCAAACGTTCCGTCTCCACCCCCTACAGGTGGCATCGGATCAGTTGGGTCAATCGCGCCTCCGCCCAGCATCTCTTCTGTCGGATCAGAATCCGATCCATCGTTCATCCCATCAACGGGTGGCGCAGTCTGTCGCGCTCCGGAGTCTTTGTAGTAGTCAGCAAGTTCAAGGGAGGCGAGTTCGTTCCCCTCTGCATCGCGGGCAACAACTCTCCCAGTCACCTGTCCGCTGGTCGATGGCCACCACACCGCAAATTGACCAGCGCTGTTCACGGATGCAGAGAAGTCTTCTGACTCCTGGCCAACAACAGCGACGTCAACGGTGCCTTCTGGCGCCTGGCCGGAAAGAACCATGACCATCTCGTTCATCCACTCAGCTCCGGCCATGAATTCGATGTTGAGCTGCGCACTGTTTTGCGTGACTGGTTCACTGAGCATCGCGGGGCCTCGAACCAGCCCTCCAGTGGCATCGCGCAGCAGCATGCAGTGCAATCGGAGCGTTGGAGTTGACCACACCGCCAAACTCGCGTTGCCGCGCGTGTCAACAATATCGAGTGATTCATCCGAAAGTAGATCAAGCTGCTGTGCGGTAATCGGCATCCCTTCCGTACAGATCGTCTTCAGCTCAGCGGAAGGGGCGAGCGGGCTGGTATCGGCCGTTGGGCTCCATGCCAGCGTGGCGCGGGTTGGTTGTGCGAACCCAATCACCGAGATGGCAAGTGCCGCAGCGATCGCGATTGGCACAACAAAGGAGCGTCGTGGCGCAGCGTGGGCAGCGACGCCTGGCTGCTGCTGTGTCAGTTGCCCTGCAAGTGCCACGCGCTTGGCGCGGCTTGCGCCAGCGGCGCCTCGCGCTGGGTCCGCCCGCTTCAGTCTCTCTAGTGGGTCCACTGTCTGCCTCCAGTCACTCGCTCTATCTGCGCATCAATCTCTGCGCCTACTCTCTCTATGTCGCCTAAGCCGCCACTCTTTCACGCCTCTTTCAGTAGCTCGCGCATGCGGCGCTTTGCCCGGTGGATGCGGATCGCCGCAGCATTGGCGCTGATCCCCAAGACCTTCCCCACCTCACGGGCGGGGAGCTCATCCCAGACGGCGAGGAGGAGGGCCTCGCGGTCTCGCTCGGGGAGGGCACTGAGCGCGGCGGTGATTTCGGGCTCGCGGGAGATCACGGGGGCGGGGGCCACGGGGAGGAGCTGCGTCACGAATTTGCCGAGGAGGGATTCACGCCGAAGGCGCTTCCGACGCATGTTGGCGAGGACCTTGCGGCAGACACCAATCGACCAGCCGACCTCGGAGCCCTTCGGTATGCGCTCGGGCTGTTGCCAGAGGAGCAGCATGGTTTCACTGACGGCATCCTCGGCCTCGTCAGGCGAGGCTCGACGGAGCGCGTAGCGCCGGGTCGGCTCGTACACGCGATCAATGAGCGCCTCGAGCTCACCTGCCTCCTTCACCTACCCCCCAATCTCGCAGTATCGGTAAACGGTATATGTCTCGGCCGTGCGGATTCTTTCAGCCAAGCCTGGCTGGGCTAGTTACTGGGCCGGTGGCCGCATTAGGCTCGGTGGTGCGCCCCTACCGTACGCACCAGAACCGAAGAGAGCGGGATCGTCAGAAGCACAGCACAGAGGATCCCGGTGAAGACCTGGCCTGTGATCAGGCCTTCCGCTTGCGCTACAGCGGCCAACACGAAGCTGAACTCTCCAACCTGCCCAAGGCCAATCGCCAGCTGCCCCGCGCGCGCTGGAGTCTTGCTCACGCGCGCAAGAACGTAGGCGGGAAGGACTTTAGTGAATAGGACGAGCCCGATCATCAACGCGGCAATTGGAAGTGCTGGGCCGACCTCAAAGGGGTTTATGAGTGAGCCGACTGCAACAAAGAAGAGCACGGCAAACACGTCGCGAAACGGGAGAAGCGCCGTTCGTGCGTCTGCCATCTCTTGGTTGTCGCTGATTGCCAGCCCAGCAACGAACGCCGCGAGGGCCATCGGCACTCCAAAAAAGACGGCGCCTGCTGATGCAATAGCGAGGCCAACCGCTACTGAGACGATGAGGAAAAGATCTCTCTCCCACTGCAGTGCTCGGAGGATGCGCGGCACGATTTGCGCTGAACCAATGACCAAGGCGCAAAAGAGGACGAGCAACAAGATCGCAATAACTGGCTGCGTGCTCTCGGCTCCGGTCAGCGCAATCAGTACGGCTGCAAGTGAAACTCCGGCAATGTCTTGAACGACACTCCAGCCGAGTAGGGCCTGCTCGGTCTCTTTATTGGTGGTTCGCCGTTTGCTTCGTGTGATATTGACGATGACAACGCTCGAGGAGAACGCGATGCCGAGTCCAATCAAGAGCGCTCCAGGAGTTGATACCCCCGTAAGGGAGAGGGCGGTCGCCGAGAGGGCGGTGGTCAGAACTACCTGCGCTGGCACAACCCAGAAGAGTGAGCGCAGCGTTTTTCCTAGCTTGCGTACATCGACCTCAATACCAACCTCGAACAGAAGGATGACAACGCCGATGTCTGCAAGCAGGGAGATTTGATCACGGTCGGCCACATACCCTGGCGTGAACGGTGAGACCGCGAGGCCGGCGGCAAGGTATCCCGTCGCCGCCGGCAACCCAAAACGCCGAGCGACCCAGCCGAGGGAAGCTGCCAGCAGCAGCACCAGGCCGACATCGAGAACGAGTGGCGCAGTTTCATGCATGAGAAGAGCCTAGAGGGATAGCTGCCCTGCACACCAGGGCTGTGTCTGTGCCACCCACTTGACACGGTTCCGAACAGGCGTTCTAATACCCCTATGACCCGACATGATCAGGACCGCAAGACGAGGATCCTCCAGGCGATCGCCGAGGGGATCCGTCGTTCGGGCACCCCGCCGACCGTTCGGGAGATCGCCGACCTGGTCGGCCTTGCCGCCCCCTCCGCCGTTCATCACCACCTCGAGACCCTCGAGCAGGAGGGGCTGATCGAGCGTGGCGCCGGGCTTTCGCGCTCCGTGCGCCTCACCGCCCGCGGCCGCTCGCTTCTGGAGATCGACAGCGAACTTGAGACGACGAACCTGCCGATGGCCGCCCGTGAGCTGGTCGTGGTGGGGCAGATCGCCGCCGGTGGGCCGATCGAGGCCTACGAGGAGCGCTCCGAGACGGTCGCCGTCCCTGAGTTCATGTCGACCCCCGACTCCTATCTGCTGAAGATTCGCGGCGACTCCATGATCGATGCGCAGATCGCCGACGGCGATTACGTCGTGATCAAGCCGAGCAGGGTGGCCGCCGATGGCGACATCGTGGTCGCTCAGGTTGAAGAGAACGAGGTCACCCTGAAGCAGCTCTTCCGCGAGACCGGTCGGGTGCGCCTGCAGCCTGCTAATAAGGCCTACAAGCCGATGTACTACCCCGCCGTGAACGTGCAGGGTGTGCTCGTCGGCGTTCTTCGCCGCGTTCACTAACCGTCGCCTCGGCGCCGGGCGCCGACTTATCCACAGCCGAAGGGGCCCGATCCCCTCTTCGTGGAGAGATTGGGGCAGATTTGTGGGCATCCATCTAGAGCGTCAACGGCGCGGCTGAGAGAATACGAGCATGACAAGCCAACTCCCACCACAGTCCTCCGAGGCCGAAGAGTCCGTACTCGGCGCCATCCTGATCGATGGCGACGCGATTACCGAAGTCTCCGAAACACTCAAGGCGTCGGACTTCTACAAGCCGGCGAACAGCAAGGTCTACGCCGCTGTTCTTTCGCTCTACGAGCTGCGCCAGCCGATCGACATTCTTACCGTCTCCGAGGAGCTTGAGCGCCGCGGCCAGATTGAAGAGATCGGCGGACGTGCGGCACTCGCCGACCTCTGCGATCGCACACCAACGGCAGTGCACGCCAAACAGTACGCAAAGATCGTGGAGCGCAAGGCGGTGTTGCGCGGACTGATCAGCGCCGCCGGTCGCATCGCATCGATCGGGTACGAAGACCCTGCTGATGCAATTGAAGCGATTGATCGCGCCGAGTCAGAACTCTTTGCGATCAGCGAGCGGCGAACCGCGTCAGGCTTTACCTCCATTGAAGAGTTGCTCGGCCAGGCGTACGAGCGACTCGATCATCTACATCAGAACCGTGGGCAGCTTATGGGCTTGCGCACCGGCTTCACCGACATCGACAGCAAGACGCAAGGGTTGCAGGCGTCGGACTTCATTGTGCTCGCGGCGCGACCGTCGGTTGGTAAGACGTCGCTCGCACTAAACATTGCTGAGTACGCCGGAGTGCGTGAAGGAAAGTCGGTCGGCGTCTTCTCACTCGAAATGAGCAAAGAGCAGCTGGTGTTGCGCTTGCTTTCCAGTGTTACCAAGATTGATTCGTTCAAATTGCGCAGCGGCTTCCTTGCCGAGATGGACTTCCCAAAGATTGCTAGCGCAATGGAGACCCTCTCGCGCGCGAAGATCTTCATCGACGACACGGCGAGCATCTCGGTGATGGAGCTGCGCACCAAGGCACGACGACTGAAGATGGAGCACGGACTTGATCTGCTGATCGTTGACTACTTGCAGCTCATGCAGCCGGGTTCTTCTGGCCGCGAATCAAACCGAGTGCAAGAAGTCTCTGAGATCTCGCGTGGGCTCAAGGCACTCGCGCGCGAACTTGGCATTCCGGTGCTCGCACTGAGCCAGCTCTCGCGTCAGACCGAGATGCGCGGTGATTCGAAGGAGCCACGACTCTCAGACCTGCGCGAGTCGGGAGCGATTGAGCAAGACGCCGACGTCGTGATCTTCTTGTGGCGCAAGGCGGATCGCATTGAGGAGACGGATGCGGTTGGTGAGGCGATCGACTTCAGCATCGCCAAGCATCGCAACGGCCCAACGGGCGCCGGCCAGCTCTACTTCGTGAAAGACCAGACGCGCTTCGTTAACTTGGTTCGTGAGCGCAACGATGGCGCACAAGGCGGAGGCGACAACGAGCCAGTAATGTAGCGACATGAACCTCATGTTGCTCCAACCTGGAATGCGCCGCGCCTCGTACCTGTACCTCATGGTTGGCATCATGCAGGCCTTCTATCTCCCATTCAGTTCAATCGTCTTCCGCGATCGCGGCGTCTCGTTCGAGGCGATCGGGCTCGTGGGCGCGATTAACTCGATCCTTGCGCTTGCTGCGGCGCCCATCTGGGGACACCTTGGCGACGCGACCCTCGGCCGCGTCGCAGCATTCCGCATCGCGATCTTCGCCACCGCCATCGGGGTGTTTGCATTTGCGGCAGGCCCAGTTGCGGGCATTCCTGGTTCAATGCTCGCCGCCTTCGCGGGCGCGGGGATAGTGCCGCTCCTCGACGCCATCGGTATGGAGCGACTCGCTGAGGTGAAGGGGAACTGGGGAACGTTGCGCGCTGTCACGAGCGCCAGCTACGCCGCAACCGGCTTAGTTAGCGGCGTTCTCGTGGTTGCTGGCGGCGCATTTCTTGTTGGGCCGCTCTATGGGGTCGGAGCGCTGATCGTCCTTATGGGGACCCTTGGTCTGCGCGTTACACACCGACGCCATCGCGTTGTGAGCGAAGACGAACTTGAAGCAGAGCGCAGTGAGCTTGCGGGCGGTAACGCAGAGATTGCAGTTGCTGGTGATTGGCGAGATCGATTCGGTACGGTGAGTTTAGCGTTCGCACAGTCACCAAAACTTCTCTCGTTTCTCCTCTTGAGTCTCTTGGTCAACCTTGGTGCTGGAATCTTCTACTCCTACGGTGCGCTGCGCATTCAAGAGGTTGGGGGGAACGCTGCGATGGTGACACTCAGCGCAGCGATCTCTGCAGCCGTCGAAATCCCATTCTTTCTGATTGGCGGCGCCGTTGCACTTCACTTCGGTATGCGCGCCGTCTATTCCATCGGTCTGGTTGCCCTTGGGCTCTGCTGTTTTGGCTACGCCTTCGATTTTTCACCGTTCGCGCTTAGCGCTATGCGCGGCCTCGTTGGTGTTGGATATGCCTGCACGCTCCTCGGGAGCGTGTTGACGGTACGTGCGATTGTCCCACTGCAGCTGCAGGCAACTGGGCAGGCGCTCTTCCAGGCGGTGTCGTTCGGCCTTGCCATCTCTGTCTCTTCAATTGTTGGCGGAGTGATCTATGGCGAGATCGGCGCGTTCCCCGTCTTCGTACTTGGTGGAGCTATTCTTATTGGTTCGGTTCCGTTCGCCTGGCGAATCTTGCGCGTCGACGCAGTGGCTGCTACTTCGTAGCACTCTCTCCCGCGCGAGCGCGTGCGGCAACTTTGCCAAGATGACGGCGGAACTCGATAGAAGCCTGGTCTGGCCCTGCGATATGCAGCTCCGCTGAGAGGTCAACGGGTAGCGCTTCAGGTCGCTGCGATTCCGTGATCGGCTGATCCTGGTCGAGAATAAGCCGCTGGAAGTCGGCGAGTTCGGTGTCGTTTGATGGATCTAGTCGATAGCTGCGTGCGTTCCAGGTGAATGTGCGCGTCTCTTTTGCAGAGAGTGGCGATGCGGCGATAAAGAGCACGAAGCGATTCCCTTCGGGAAGTTGCTGATCGAGCGTCACCGAGTACGGCAGGTGGACCGTGTACGTCGTTGGGTCGCGCTGCACTTTGGTGCCCGGGGTGCTGTCGCCCTTCACGCTCGTCTGCGGCTCTTCAAGTGCGATCTGAAAACTGATCGTTGTTTCGCTGCTCTCCACCACATGGTCGGGGCTGAGTGGCTTCGCGCGGTCGCCCAGGATCCCTTCGTGTACCCAGGGGAAGTGACTGAAGTCGATGAAGTTCTCAATGCGTCGCGCGGGTGAACACTGCCAGTCGTAGGTGGTGATCGGAATGGTGCGCAGCGAAGGGTCGCCCCACCACGGCGCCTCGGGAAGCGGATAGAGCGGCGCTGGGTCCTCCCAGCCGCCAGGGCCTGGCTCGAGCAGCACCCAGACGAGACCGATGTGTTCCACGGCGGCGTATCGCTCAATGCGGGCGCGACGCGGGATCGCGCGGCCGTGAACGGCGGGGATGCGCTTCACCTCACCGCTCTGTCCGTAGCTCCAGCCGTGATACGGGCAGACGAGGCAGGCCTCGCCGGTAGCAGGGCTCCCATCGGGGGCGGGGCTCGTGCCCGGGTCGACCCAGCCGAGCGAGAGTGCGGTGCCACGGTGCACGCAGAGGTCGGGGAAGGCGGCGACGGCCTCGCCGAGGCGGGCGAGGACGAGGGTTTCGCCTGCGAGGCGAGCGGGGAGTGGCTGGTCGGTCAGTTCACCGCTCTGGCAGACGGGCATCCAAGCCGAGCGGAGGGCCTGGTCGAGGGCCGCCTCGCCAGCGGCATCAAGGTCGTTGGGGCCCGCCTCGCCCGAGAGTGCCGCCTCGCCGAGGCCGCTCATCGCTGTCCGAAGATCTCCATCATCAGCGCAATGAATCGCGGGGCATTGGCGTCAAAGGCAACGTCGGCGTTCGGCTCCTTGCCGCCACGGTGATGCGTATCAACAACGGTGCGCCCGAGGGTCAACGTGCCGGTGGTCTCCACTGCAACGTGGCAGCGCTTCGTGGTGATGATGTCGGACTCCACCAGCGCCGCTACGCAGAGCGCGTCGTGCACTGGTGCCGACTCTGGAACATCCATCTTCTGGCTGCTCTCGTAACTGCCAATGCGTCGCTTGATCACCGTCTCGGTTGCCATCCCTGCAGGGGTACCGAGCGCGCCAAATGCCGCGCACTCCTTGGCCGTAACGAGCGCCTTATGCGTGGCGTCGAGCGGCACCATCAACACATCCTTGAAGCCCGCCTCAAAGACGCTCGCAGCGGCTTCGGGGTCGGCCCAAATGTTGAACTCAGCTGACGCCGAAATGTTCGGCACCTCATGGCCGCCGCCCATGATGATCAGCTTCGGCACCCACTCGGCGAAGCGCGGCTCTAGCGCAACGGCGGCGGCAATGTTTGTCAGTGGCCCAATCGGCATCAGCGTGATCGGCTGCGTGGCGTTGCGGTACGTCTCAATGAGGTACTCCACCGCACGCTCGGAGGCTGGCTTGCTCGTGCTCCGTGGAATGTCGAGGTAGGTGCCGTGCGGGTCCTGCACGCTATCGGTTTTGAAGAAGCGCTCAGACGGCATCGTCTTGCGAGCCAGGGGTCGTGGGAAGCCGGCGTGCACGGGGATCTGCCCCTTGCCGATCAGCTCAAGCACCGAGAGCGAGTTCGTCGTGGTCGCATAGAGCGGCGCATTGCCGAAGACGGTTGTCACGCCGATCAGGTCGATCTCGGGGTGCAGCGCAGCGAGCATCAGCGCAACGGCGTCATCGGTCCCCGTGTCGCAGTCGATGATCAGGCGGTGCTTCTCGGTCATGGCTGGATTGTAGGGGCGAGAGCCTCTCGCTGCGGCCGATGATGCGCGACTGATACGTCAGCGGTACGCGATTCTGGCTCAGTATCCGCCCAGCCGACCCGCGGGCACCGCCCACGGCGGCCACAAGGGGAGGTCTACGCGATCATGAGCAGCCCTCGTGTTCACTCAGCTCGACCACGCATTGATGCTGCACTGGATGCGCTCACCGACGGAGGGCTTGCACTCATCTGCGGTAGTGCCGGCTACGGCAAGAGCAGCGCTGTCGCTGCGTGGGGCATTCGCACTGATCGACCGATGCGGTGGTTGCGCGCGAGTCGCGACCTGAGTGACGCCCTACACCTTGCCGCTGATGAGGATGATGGCGTGCGCTTACCTCGCCTCGCCCGTGCGGTTCGCCAGCAGCAGTTGGCAACCGTGTGCGCAGCGGCACTCCTCGCCGATCTCTCTGCACCACACAGTGAGCTAACCCTCGTCATTGACGACGCAGATGCCTTAGCAAACTCTCCTGACAGAATCGCCTTTCTGCGCGCACTTGCAGAGCGCGCACCAGACCGCTCTCGTGTCGCGCTGATCGGTCGGCGTGTTGCAGAGCTGCGTCTCATCGCCGCGCGCGCCAAACGACAGGTGATGCATATCGGTGCTGCGGCACTGCGCGTGACACCACGGCAGACTCGACAGATTGCCGAGGCTCGCGGTTGGAGCGGTGCACCAACCGCGCTTGAAGAGGCGCGGCGTGCCGCAGCCGGGAACGGCGGCATCCTCGCCACGTGGCTTGACCAGATGCGTGAGGGGGCTGATCGAACTGAACTCGATGAGTTCATTCGGCGAGATGTTGTTGGAGGTAGCGGGCCGCTGCTGGCTCGCCTCGCCCGCCCAGCAGGAGAAGAGGTGAACCCTGAGCTCCTCCGCACGCTCTGGGAGGAGGGGCTCCTCATCGCTCCCGCTGATCAAGATGAGTTTGGCGAAGCGGGCTGGACGATCCCCCGCTTCATTGCCGAGACACTCAATCTCCCGCACGTACTCGGTCCCGTACCGAAGGGGTCAGAGGTTGCGCCTGCGCGCCCGATCACGGCGCGAGTGATCAGCCCAGTAGCTGTTGTGCATGATCTCGGACCACTCAGCATTGAGGTGGCAGGGCGAAAGATTGAGGGCTCTGCCATCCGACCGCGCTCCGTTGCACTGCTGCACTATCTCGCCACGCGACCGCGACATGCTGCAACACGAGACGAAGCAATTGATGCGCTCTGGCCCGAAGCCGAGGCGCAAGCTGGACTGAACTCACTCAACCAGGCGATCTACCACCTACGACGCGCGCTTGATCCTGACTACGACCTTGCGCTCCAGGAGGGCACGCCAACTCCATACATTCGCCACGAGGCGGAGATGGTCACGGTCAATCTTGATCTCGTGAGCTTTGATTCAGCGCGGCTACGCAGCACGCTTGATGCGGTTCGTCGCCGCGCACGGGTTGATCAGATTGATGACCTCCTCGACTCGTATCTCGGGCCGTTCGGTGTTGAGGTCCCATTTGAACCGTGGGCGGAGCAACACCGCAGCGCGCTTGACGTTGGCATCTTTACAATTGTTGAGCGCGAAATGGTCGCAGCATACTCCGTTGGCGACATTGATCGCGCGATTGATCTTGCACTGCGCGCCGTGCGCATTGATCCAACAGATGGTGCAATGCTGGAGCACTTGGCGCTTCTGCTTGAAGAGAGCGGGTCAATCGCTGGTGCGCGACGCGCAG
>JBIIGQ010000036.1:0-5896 GCA_044236365.1 Candidatus Limnocylindrus sp.
CATCAAGGAGCACGCGCTCTGCGGCCAGAGCGTCCGCGCGAGCCTGAAGCGCGGCAGTTTCATCGCGAAGCTGCGCCAAGCGCGCATTCACCTGAATCACGCCGATCAGATTTCGCCCAAACTCCACGACGAAGAGCGCCACGATCAGGGCTTGGCCGATAAAGATCAGGGCGCCGCGCGTGGTGCTGGTGCGTCGACGAATCAGGGTCCTCATGATTCCAGTTTCCGCGTCCCGCTCATCGGCGTCAAGCAGAGGCGCTGCGAGGGGTGATAGCCTGCGCGGCGTGTACTTCTATGAACTTCACGAGGCAGACGACGAACTCGCCATTGGCATGACCCTCGCCCACGACGAGGCCTTTGCCCCCAGCGAATTCTTGGCGATGGTCGAGACGGCCCGAAGCCGGGTGATCGAAACCTTCACCGAGGAGACCCTGATTGAGGCGATCGCCGCTGAGCTTGAGCGAGAGCACGACTTTGCCGCCTCGCTGGATTCCCGCCTGGTCGCGGCGGTGGGCGTCTCCTCTGAGGAGGGCGAGACGCGCCTCCTAGCGCATGAGGGGGCTGGTGCTCACGCCGCTGACGAAGGCGAGGAGGAGGATCCCGACCTTGCCATCGCTGAGGCGCTGCTCTCGGGGCGCGAGCCGATCGGCCTGCGAACGGCGGTGGTGGATCTCGAGAAGAACGAGGCGCTCGACTCCTAGGACAGCGGGCAGATCCACACCGCTATCCTACCCCTATGCAGCAACAGCTCCGCCCTTCAGGCCCAACGCTCATTGCTGCCGCGCTCAGCGAGGAGCGTGCCGCCCTCGAGGCACTCGCCACCGATTTGGTTTCACACCCACTCCCAGGACTTGCAGAGGATGCGCTGCTCATCGGCCACATCGACACGCACCCGGTCGCCCTGCTGCGCTGCGGCGTCGGTAAGGTCGCCTCGGTGGTTGCCGTCACCGCCGCCCTGGCAATTGAACCGCGCTGCGTGATCTCGGTCGGCTCCGCCGGCGCCCTGCATGCGGGGTATCGCGTTGGTGACGTCCTACTCGCCGATGGTGTCCTGCAGCATGACTTTGCCGCTGCGGAGGCCGATGGCTTTCGACTCTTCGGCTACGGCGCAGACATTCCATCAAAAGGCGACCCGCTCCTCGTTGCCGACGCTGAGCTCGTCGCGGCTGCCTTCAGCGCGGCCACGCCAACGACGACGCGCCTTGGGATCAACCTCCGCCGTGGTCGCATCGCCACCGGCGACTGGTTCGTTGCCGATCAGAAGGTTCGTGATGCGATTGCGACTCGCAGTTCAGCTGACCTCGTTGAGATGGAGGGGGCGGCCATCGCCTATGCGGCACGCACGCACGGCATCCCCTGGCTCGTCATCCGCAGCGTGAGTGACGCTGGTGACGGCGAGGCCACACTCAGCTTCTGGGAGTATCTCGCGCTCGCCTCAAAGAACGCCGCCGAGATTGTGCGCGCCATCCTGCCAGCGCTGGAGCGCCGCTAGCCGCGCTTCACACCTAGCGTCATCTGCTGCGCGCGCGGCGCTGCTTCACCAAAGAGTCGGGCAGCCAGCGCATCCACCGCAACAGGATCCCCTGTCGTGAAGATCTGGTGCACAGGGGCAACGGGCGCTGACGTGGGCGCAGTGTGCCCAAGATGGCCGGGGTCAGCCGCCGTTCCACGGCTCGATCCAGGTGCTTCGAGTCCGTTCACCGAGATGATCTGTTGCAGGAAGCTCGCCGTTGCTGCAGCCGAATCGACCACAGCAATCGGGGCACCGAGCGCCTCATCGATCACGCCGCGAATCAGGGGGAAGTGCGTACAGCCAAGTAGGAGGGTATCGATGCGTTGGCTCGGCTCTCCAGCCAGAAACGGATCAATCGCTGCATGGATGGCGTCGCTCATCGCTTGCGAGTTCGTGTGCCCTGATTCAATGAGCGGTACGAGCTCAGAGGCGGCGCGCTCAATAACCATCGTGCCAGGGTTCTCATCTTTGATGGCGGAAAAGTAGGCACGCGATCGTACGGTAGCAACGGTGGCGAGCACGCCAATCTTGCCCGTACGCGTCGCGAGCGCCGCCGCTGCCGCTCCCGGTCGAATGACGCCAATGATCGGCGTTGTGGGGTGCCGCTCGCGAAGATGCTCGAGGGCGACCGCCGTCGCGGTATTGCAGGCGATGATGATCGCCTTGACGCCGCGTGCCACCAGTTCATCGCTGAGCTCTTCCGCAAAGGTGCGCACTTCGGCATCGCTGCGGGTGCCATACGGGTGACGGGCACTGTCACCGATGTAGATAGTGGATTCAGCGGGCAGGCGCGCCTGCACTTCGCGCAGCACGGTAAGGCCACCAATCCCCGAATCAAAGAGCCCGATTGGGCGTGGGTCACTCATGTGCTGACCGTAGCAGCCAACGCAGACGATCGTCAGCGCCGACGTTTGTCACTCGCAGGCCAGCGGTGGCGGCGAGAGCGCGCACTTCATCTGGCTGCCAGGCGCGAATCGCGAACGGTGCTCGGTCCGAGTAGAACGCCACAAGGCGGCCGTCGCCCCCCACGACCCGATGCCGAATCTCCAGTAGGACGGTGTTTGTACGCGCCTGCGCATCGGGCGTGATTCGACTTTCGCGGCGAATCGTGCCGTGATCGACATCAGCACGCTCCAGATCAATCCCCCACTCCCCCTCAACCTCATCCGTGAACAGCTGCGGATCCATCAGTGTGGCGTCGATCCCCACCTGCCCACCGGGCCCGCAGTGCAGCGCTGCGGTGCGCAGCAACGACTCCAGGTCGTCAGGCACGGTAATGAGTGAGAGCAGATCACCGCCGATAATCACGAGACTCGCCGCCGTTGCTTTGCGACGCCAGGTTCGCCCATCGGCGCAGATCCATTCGGCGGCAGGCGCGCGCTCCGCGGCCAAAGAGAGGGCCGTCACATCGAGATCCAGGCCGATCAGCTGTCGTTCATTGGCGCTCAGCGCCGTCAAGATGCGGCCTGCCCCACAGCCGATCTCCAAGATCGAGCCAGCGGAGGCCCCCGCCACCTTCTGCCAATACGCTAGGTCGTCGTCAGCGCCTGCGGTGAGATCTCGTTCGTCGGCGAGGAGGCGGCTTCGTACCTCGGATGCAGTTTCGCTCAGCGGGAGGGCTCCCAACGAATTGTCTCGCCGGACTCCTTGCGCTTTGCCAGCGCGCTAATGACTTCAAGGGCGGCGCGGTTGGCGATCATCGCCGTCGACTCAGCCCAGTCATACGGTGGTGAGACTTCGACGATGTCCATTCCTGCGATCGGGACCTGCGCCGCGATCTGCCGGAGTCCACGGAGCAGCTCGCGCGAGAGCATTCCCCCTGGCTCTGGTGTGCCGGTTCCTGGCGCAAGGCCAGGATCAACCACATCAATGTCGAGACTGATCCAGATGGCGTCTGGGCCGTCGAGCGCCTCGGCGATGGCGGTTGCGATGACCGCCTCTGAGCCGCGCTCCTCAATCTCGGTCATGAAGTGACTGCGCATGCCGTGTTCTCGCATCCAGCCGAGCGTCTCGGTATCGGGGAAGTAGCCGCGCAGGCCGACCTGCACAAAGTTCTTGCCGAGCACCGCGCCAGATTCGATCAACCGGCGCATTGGTGATCCGTGGCTGTTCAGTGACCCGTAGCCGTCAATCGATGCGTCGGCGTGTGCATCAAAGTGCAGGATGCCGATGCGCTGCGGCCAACGGAGTTCGGCAATCGCTGTTGCGTTCGGCCAGGTGATTGAATGGTCGCCGCCGAGCACGATCGGAATTGCACCCGTTTCGGCGACTTCGCGAACCTTGCGATAGATGGCGCCGTGCCCATGCTCTAGTCGCCCGGGGTAGACCTGGGCGTCACCAGCATCAACGGCGGTGAGTGCGGTGAATGGCTCCACGCCCACCTGGAGCGAGTGGAGGGTGCCGGTCTGGTACTGCGCCTCACGAATGGCGCGAGGACCAAACCGCGTACCAGGGCGATGGGTGACGGCATCATCAAATGGTGCGCCGATGATCGCAATGTCCGCCTTGCGACGACGGATCTCAGCCGGGTCTTCAATCCACGGTAGTTGGGAGAAGCTGACCGGCCCGGCGTACGACGGGCGATCGAGTGGGTCGCGCTGCTCTGGGGTGCCGTTCCAGCCGAGCGCGGCAAGGGAGTCGGCAAAGGGTGGGGTATTCGGGCTCATATGGATCACCATTTCACTCAGAAGCGCCGCCGGTGCGAGCCGACGTCCAGCAGGGCGCACGACAATCCTACACCCCTCTGAGGGGCAGTTCGAGCCCTAAACCGAGTCGATCTCGCTTCGCGAGATTGCCGCCTCGGCCACCACGACGAGCAGGGCGGCAATCAGCAGGCCTGTTGGTCCCCCGAGGCCAATGATGCGCAGGGCGAGGTAGCCACCGATCAAGGCCCCTGCGAACAGCCCACGTCGAAGGCTTCGGCGACGGCGTACTCGCCATACGCCCGGATGCCCCCGGAACGAGCGCAGCAGAAGGAGCGACGTGAGCCCCAGTGCCACGGTGAGCCCGAGGGCGCCCGCAACCGCGAGAGCACGCGTCGGCTCGTCAAGGGGATCAATCGTCAGCGCCCCAGCAGCGGTGAGGAACCCGGCAACCAGTGCGCCGATAGCGAGGAGGCGAATGAGGCGCTGATCTCCGGTCGGAATACGCGGTGGCGTGGGAGGCGTTGCAGTGGTGCGCAACACCTTCCCGGCAAACGGCGCGGTGGGCTGCTCGTCCATCGGCAACTCAAGCTGCTCTGCGGCACTCCGTCGATCTCCATCACGCAAGGTCATGCGGGCCGCCCCGCCGGAGCCTTTGACGCTGGGCACAGCTCACGGTACGAGCAGTAGGTGCAGGTCATCAGCTCTGGTTTTGGACCCATCACACCGGCGAGGATCCCCTCTGCTGCAACCACGATCAGTTCGCGCGCCTTCACGATGCGCTTCGGCTCAACGGGCACCGTGGCCACACGCCCGGTATCGAGGAAGCGCAGACTCACCTCGTCGGGGAGGCGTCCCGTTGCAGCGCGCCATGCCAACGCGTACAGCTGGAGTTGCAGTGACTCCTTCGCCCGCTTCCTGCTCGCATCGTCATCATCGCGCCCGCCCGTCTTGTAATCGCTGACCACCACCCACTCATCGTCACCGAGCGGCAGGGTTGGGCGCACAACGTCGCCTGGTACATCAATGGTCGGAATCGGCGCACTGCGCCCTTCAGGGGGGAGAGCTTGCACATCGACGCGATCCCAACGGCCGCGAATCTTGTGCCCGCCAAGTTCAAACGAGAAGTCCTTCTCGACGTAGGCTGGCGCGTGGCCCGTTGCCATCTCTTCGCTACGGAATCGCGCAATCGCCTCTTGCGCCGCCGTATGGCGTGCCTCTTCATGGCTGCGAGAGAGGAATCCTGCACTCTGCCAACTGCGCTCCAGGGCGGCGTAGAGCTCGCTAAGTTGCGGCGGTGTGCCCGCCATTTGCCCACGATGGAATTCGGCGACGGCGGCATGCATGGCGGCGCCGTAGGTTGCAGAGTGATGCGGTGGTAGCGGGATTCGGAGCCGTTGCTGATAGTGATACCGCAGTGGGCAGGCAATGAACGCCTCAATTGCCGTAAAGCTCAGCGTGAGTGGCGCACTCTCCCCTGCTCCAGGTTCACGCACGGGGAGAACTGGGAGTGGTGGGGCGACAATCGCAAGTCCATCGATTTTTGAGGTTGGCTCACCAGTGAGTGGGAACTCTTCGAGCTGCTCGCGGCTGAGGTCGAGTGCCTCGGCAACAAATCGACTGACCTTGCGCGGTCGCACTCCACTGCTGCTTCGTTCTGCAGCGGTAAGGGCCAAGCGCTCGCATGCTCTCGTCAGTGCCACGTAGGCTAGGCGTCGCTCCTCGCGCAGCGCCTCTTCGT
>JBIIGQ010000037.1:0-5817 GCA_044236365.1 Candidatus Limnocylindrus sp.
CCGTCGCCGACATCGCATCAGCGAAGGTGGGCGATGCCTGCCTCGCCTGTGGTGGCAAACTGCGCATCGAGAACGGCATTGAGGTTGGCAACATCTTCAAGCTCGGCACTCGATACACCGGTGCGCTGGGTGCCACCTACGCCGACGAGGCGGGGGTCTCGCACCCAATCGTGATGGGCTCATATGGGATCGGCGTTGGCCGTGCGGTTGCCTGTATCGCCGAGGCGCACCACGACGAGAAGGGCCTCTCCTGGCCGATCTCAATCAGCCCCTTCGACGCACAGGTTGCGATCGTTGGCGCGAACAAGGACCCGAAGGTGACCGAGATCGCACTCGCCCTTGAGGCGGAGGCTGAGGCTGCTGGCATTGAGCTGCTCGTCGATGATCGCGCCGAGACCCCTGGCGTAAAGTTTGCCGATGCCGAGCTGATCGGTGCGCCATGGATGATCACCATCTCGCCACGCTCGCTGGAGGCCGGTGGTGCAGAGGTTACCCGACGCTCAACGGGTGAGCGAAGCGTCCTACCGGTGAGCGAGGTGCTCAACGCCATTCGTGGCGCGCAGGCAAGCGATCGCGCCGCGATTGAGGCGGAGCTGCTCAAGCGCGGGTATCCACCGCGGCATGCAGCGCGCGATCCGCACCCGGCTGCCTGATGCCCGACATTGTCATCGGGCTCGCAACGGTACTGGTCTCTGCAGGGATCACCTATCTCATCGCTCGCCGCTTCACCGCCCAAGATGTTGCAACTGAGGCCGATCGCGCAGCGCGTGAGAGCAGCCGAGCCGACGTTGCCTGGGACCGCGCCGACCGCCGATCTGAGCGCCTCAACGCCCTCCTTGAGGCAACCGATGACGCCATCCTCCGCGTTGGCTCGGATCTCGTGATCCGCGCAGCGAGCCCGGTCACCGGCGAAATCCTTGCGCGTGGTGATGTGCAGTTCCGTGGCATGCCGCTGATCGAAGCGACCGTTGACTTCCGACTCGAGGAGCTCACCCGCAAGGCGATCGCTGGCGAAGTGCATCGCGGCGAGATTGATATTCGTGACGGTCGCCTTGGGCACTCCGACGAGGCGCGACACGTCTCTGTGGTGGCAGCACCCGATGGTGATGGTGGCGCCTGGCTGGTCTTGCGTGACCTGACTGAGGTGCGTCGACTGCGACAGATTCGCACCGAGTTCGTAGACAACCTCTCGCACGAGCTGCGCACGCCGCTCTCAACGATCCGCCTCCTCGCGGAGACGATTGGCGGCGCCGCAGCGAAGGGTGATGTTTCTGGTGTGGCAAGCCGCAGTGCCAAGATCGAGGTTGAGGTGCTCCACCTCGTTCAGATGGCCGATGAGATGCTTGACCTCGCCACCCTAGAGGCGGGTGAGATCCCGCTCCGCAAGGCCGAGTTCGACCTGATCACCTTGGCCGAGGAGGTCGCGCAGCGGTTCACTCCGGTCGCGGCACAGCATGGCGGCGGCATTGATGTGATCGGCACAGGTCCACTCCTGATCACTGGCGACCGTGATCGCCTACGCCAGGCGGTGGCGAACCTCGTCCATAACGCGGTGAAGTACAGCCGTGAGGGGGGACGAGTTGAACTTGAAGTTGAACGACTGAGCGATGGCGGATCCAAGATCGCAGTGGTGGATCACGGCATTGGTATCGATCGTGCCCACCTCTCGCGCATCTTTGAACGGTTCTTCACCGTGGAGCGAGTGGATGGTGGCGCCGGGGCCGTTGGCGGCGGTGGGACCGGACTCGGACTCGCGATTGCCCGACACGCTGTGCTTCGTCACGGGGGCGAGATCACCGTCACCTCAACGACGGGCGTAGGGACAACGTTCACCATTACGCTGCCACCAGCAGGAGACGCCTCCTGACTCATCGCCCGAGCGCGATCGGTCGCGCATGTGAGGCACTGCAGCGCCCGGTCCTCCTTGCACATCGCGGAGCCCACGATGCCATGCTTCAAGAGAACAGCCTCGCCGCTCTCGTCGCGGGTGCGCTGCAGTGTGATGGCGTGGAGTTTGATGTGCGCTTTAGTGCCGATGGGGTAGCGGTGATCGTGCACGATGAGACGCTCGATCGACTCTTCGGGGTACCACGGCGTGTGTGTGAACTCTCGGCGATCGAGCTTGCGGAGATCGGTGTGCCAACGCTCACCGAAGTTCTTGCCGCCATGCCCGCCGCAACGCTGATTGACCTAGAGCTAAAGGAGCGTCCAACCGATGCGCTATTCGCCACCCTTGTCGCTGCGCGTGGTGCAGGGGCAGAGGGGGTTGTCTTCTCCAGCTTTCACCCAAATGTCCTCAAGGTGGTTGCAGAGCGTGCGCCGGACTGGTCCCGTTGGCTCAACGCCGAGACTGCGGCAGAGGCGGAGCAGGCGGTGCAACTAGGGTGCGCAGGCCTCTCGGTTGCGCTGGATCTCTTGAACGACGGAAGCATCAGCCGCTGGCGCGATGCGGGGCTCGAGGTTGCCGCCTGGACGCTGCGAGAGGTGCAGGGTGCCGCTTGGGCGAGTGATCTGCGACTTACCGCCCTCTGCGTTGAGGGCGAAGGGGCGACTGCCGCTCGCGCGGCGACGCGTTAGCGCTCGCTCTTCGGAGCGCGCAGGTGTGCGGGGGGAACGAGCGCAACGAGACGGCCGCTCCCCGGCGTATACGGTGCCGGGATGTCAATGCGGATCATGGACCCCTTCTCAACCGGGATCGCGTCAATGCCAGTGAGCTCGGCGATCAGGTTGCCGAGGTGCGGCTGGTGCCCGACGAGGAGGAGGGCGTCGTGACCGCGTCGAGCGAGGAGCTTGGCGACGTGCGCCGCAGTCGGTCCGTCGGCAAGGTGCTCGTCGATGGTGGCGGTGGTCTCTAACGCTGCGGCAATGACGGCGCAGGTTTCAGTGCAGCGACGAGCCGGCGATGTGCGGAGCGATCCGACGTTCGTGCCTGCGGCAACGAGCGCCGCCGCAAGTCGGGCGGCCTGCTTGACCCCCTTTGAACTAAGAGGACGCTCTGCATCAGGGCCGATCCATTCCGCCGGATCACCTGCATCGGCGTGACGAACGATGTAGAGGCGCTTCAGCTCCTTGGCCGAAGTTGCACGATCCGAACTCAAGGATTGAGGTCCTCAACCTCTCCAGAGGCAAGGTAGACGATGTCTTCGGCAATGTTGGTCGTGCGATCACCGATTCGTTCAAGGTAGTGCGCTGCGAAGAGGAGGCGCGTTCCTCGGGCAACATTGGACTTATCGGCCTCCATCAGTCGGACGCACTCATCGAATGATTGCCGATAGAGGGCATCGATCTGGTCATCGCTGACCGCGACCTCGCGGGCGCGGGCAGGGTCAACGTCAACGAGCGCCATCAGGATGCCGTGTAGCTGCGAGGCTGCCAGTTCGCCAATCTCAGGGAGGTGCAGGTATCGCTGCAGCGCCGGCTCCGGGGCGAGCTGGACGGCAATCTTGGCAACGGAGGCGGCATGATCACCGATCCGCTCCAACTCATAGACAACGTGATTCATCATCAAGAGGTTGCGTAGGTCGCGGGCGACCGGGCTCTGCGTGGCGATGGTGGTCGTGATCGCCGTGATGACCTCGTGCTGCATATCGTTGATCTTGCGGTCGCCGATGATCACCGCGGTGGCCTTCTCGGCGTTGTGGGTGACGAGCGCGTCAAGAGCGTCGCGGATCGCCGCCTCGGCCATGCTCCCCATGCGAACGACCGTCTCCTTGATGGCGCGGAGTTCGCGGTCAAGGGGCTCGCGGGCGCCCTGCGGCGCTGCCGTGGCGCCATCAGTTGCGGTGCGGGCGAGGATCTCCTGGATCTCGCTTTCGACTCGGCCCTGATCGTCTCCTGTTGACATATCCCCTCCGCGCTGCTCAGGTAATTGGTTTACATCCTACCGCCCCAGCCCCACCGAGAGGGAATCTCCGTTCACGGCTAGGATGCGCGGATGGTGGCAGGGAAGCGTTCACGCAGTGTTCACGCGGCGAGGTCGCGTCTCTCTACCGCCCCTCAGACCCCGAAGCCCCGCCGTGGCCGGGTGGGAAGCTCCCAGGCTGGGGTCCCTCGGGTCTGCGCCGTGGTCGACATCGGCTCCAACTCAACGCACCTCTATGTTGCCGTTTCGGATGGGGTGCGCCAAGAGGTGATCGCCGATGAGTCGATGCCCATTGAGCTCGGTCGGCTGGTTGAGCAGGATCGAGCCATAGGGCGAAAGGCCACGATGGCTATTAGCGATGCACTCGCGACATTTCGCGCGCGAGCTACGACCTTGGGCGCTGATCAGATGTTTGTCGTCGCTACGGAGCCATTTCGCCGCGCCCGTGACCAGGAGAGTGTGCTGCGCGCACTTCATGGGCCAAAGTTCAGCGCGCCGATCGTACTGACCCACGAGGAGGAGGGGCTCCTCACTGTTCTCGGTCTGCACCACGGGCATGACCACTCGGTGCCACAGCTCGTCGTTGACATTGGTGGCGGATCCACAGAAGCGGTGGAGCTGCATCCTGGCGAGCTGCCACGCGCAATTGGAGTCTCTATTGGCTCCGCTCGTCTCTTGGCGCGCGTCTCGTACCAAGACCCACCTCGCCCACGCGAGTGGCAGGAGCTGCGTCGACATGCCCAGATCGCGCTGGCCGACCTGACCGTCGCCGATGTGCACCGTCTCATCTTGGTGGGTGGGACTGCAACGCGCCTCCTCAAGCTCGTTCCGGCAACGCTCATACGTCGCACGATTGAGCGAGAAGATCTCGCAGCGATGGGGGAGCGACTCGTTGCGCTCACCGTCAAAGAGGTTGCAGAGCGTTTCGCAATCTCGCAGCGTCGAGCGCGCCTCCTTCCAGCGGGCATCGCGATTGTTGAGGCGCTACTGCAGCGAACGACGGCGCGAGAGGTCACGGTTGATCGCGGCGGTATTCGTGAAGGCTTGGTTGTTGCCGTAGCACGCGCGGGTGATGGGTGGCGCGAAGCGCTCCCAGCGCTTGTTATGGAGACTCGGGCAGGCTCCTCGCGCTAGATCGAGAGTGAGAGCAGTCGGGCCGCTCGACTGACCTTCGATTCGCCACCGACGGTAACGCCCGGCTGGGTTGGGAGCCAGGCACTGAGCTCGCTCGCTGCGCGATCACGGATTTCGGACGGAATGGTGGCGAGGAACTCAATCTCGAGTTCCGTCCAGCGATGTTCGGTTGGAGGCGTCGGTGCAGAGGCGCGGACCTCGTCTACGCTGAGCAGCGCGAGCGCTCCCTCGCCTGTTGAGAGCACGAACGGCTGGCGCTCCTGGCGAAGTGTGAGATAGGGCTGCAAGCGATCGAGCACGTGGGCTAGATCAACTCCAGCCCCCGTCAGCGTTGACACAATTTCAGCTGGGAGCTCCTCGTGTGGTTCTGGTGTGCGTTCAATCTCTCTGCGCTCAGTCAGCGGGCCTGAGGTGCTCTCCGCTCGTTCGGACTTGAGCGTGTACCTCAACGGTTCACCATCGGATCTGCGTCGTCGTAGTCGCCATCCAGCGGCCAAGATTTGGCCACGATAGTCCAGATACTCATCAAGAAGGTGGAGCGTAGGCTGAGGCTGCGCCAAGTGGTAGCCGCTCGGAAGCGCGGGGGCATGCGCGTGCTCGAGGAGAAATTTCAACTCGCGCTCCATGGCGAGATTATGCCTGAGATGCGGCGAGTGCCACCTGTCGCAAGGTTTCAAACGATGAGGTGCCCGTGTCTGCGAGGCGCTCCCAAGCTCCGTCTGGCTGCAACGCCCAGGCGTTGGATGTGTCGGCGAGGAGCGCGGCGAGGATCTCGTCAGTCTTGCGGCGAACCTCATCGCCTTCGAGTGGGAAGAGTACCT
>JBIIGQ010000038.1:0-5802 GCA_044236365.1 Candidatus Limnocylindrus sp.
CCAGCGGGGGAGTGGCGCTAGGCTTCCTGATACACTGCCGAAACTTTGGACCCACTCGGGGCGTAGCGCAGCTTGGTAGCGCGCTTGCATGGGGTGCAAGAGGTCGCTGGTTCGAATCCAGTCGCCCCGACCACAATTCTGCGCAATAGAAAAGGCCCGGGGTTTCCCCCGGGCCTTTTCCTGTATCCGAACCCGACGGTTTCCCGTCGGAAGGGGATTACTTCGAAGAACCGTTCTTCAGGGTTGCGATCTTCCAGATGAGGAGACCGTAGCCCGGCTTGGCCAGGATGTCGGCAATCGTGTATCCGACCTGCTTCAGCACGAGGCCGTCCTGGGCCGTGAGGCCAAGGTTGCCGGCAACGGCTGGAAGGAGGTAGGCGATTGGGTAGACGCCCCACGTCGCGATAAGCACGACGCGAAGGATCTTGAAGATCCCCTGGATGTCCTTGCTCTGCTTCTTGATCGAGGCATCGATGCCGCCGAACAGGTCGCGGAGGATCAGGACGAAGAAGACTGAGCTGATCGCGCCCCAGATGGTGCGCGGTGAAGCCAAGTCAACCGACGTGATCTCGGTCATCTCGCCAACGTAGCCCGTTGCGATCATCAAGAACGCATAGACAACGTTTCGCTTGATGAGCGTGCTCTCAAGCTTCTTGTCGAGCTTGAGTACGAGCACGAGCTCAGCAACGAGGAGTGGCACCGTCAGGAGCCAGTCCACGTATCGATACGCCTCGTTGAACGGGGCGCCCGTGGTGCCGAAGGCCACCCACGAGTCAAAGATTCGGACATAGTGGTAGAACGCGATCAGCACAACAACGGCTGAGAGCGTTACCGCCATCCGGTTCCCCTCCTTCAGACTCCCACGTGCGGAGACGAAGAAGAAGAAGCTTGCGCCCATCGCCGCGATGGCGAGGGACATGAAGTTATAGACCAATTGATATGCGTCCTGCGGACTCATCAATGGACCTCCCTTTTTGCTTCTGCGACCTCTTCGGATCGCTGTTGATAAGTATCGCAAGTTTTGGGGCCCGATGTTGCGAAAACGCAATATATCGCAACTGTTACACGTTCCTGTAACAAATTCGACTTTCCACGTGTCCACGGGAGGCGCTAGGCTGCGGGATAGGAAAGGGGGAGCTATGCCAGCCATCACAGAGCTCACGCGGATCGAGCCGGTCCACCTGGCGCGCCTCGAGGCACAGGGAATCTTCACCACAGGCCTGCTACTTGAGCGCACTGAGACCCCAACCCGCCGCCAGACCCTGGCGGATCAGACCGACGCCACGACCGCGGACGTCGCCGAGTGGCGCGACGAGGCACTTCTGCTCAATCTCGCCTTCCTTGGGCCCGCTGAGCACGAACTCCTGGCCCAGGCGGGCTATGGCGGAGTGGAGACCCTTGCGGCAGCTCCGTGGGAGCAGTTCCAGGCAGGAGTGACCTCAACCGCACAGACACTTGGCATGCCACTCCCTGACCCGCTCTCGCTCCGCTCATGGTGGGAGCAGGGGCAGGTCCTCGCCGACGCGTGAAGCCCCTCCGCCGCCTCTTGCGGCGGCTGCTTCTCGCCCTCGCCGCCGCGGCGCTGGCCATTGGCGCAACGACAGCCATCTTCCTCACCCCACCTGTCGTACACCTCCTTCTGTCGGCGAGTGACGCCCATACGGCGCTTGGGGTGGAGCCACGGGTTGCGGAAGCCCTCTCAGACGCCTTGGTGGGGGACCTTCTCACCGACGGCGCATTCGACGCCCCGCTTGGCGACGAACCACTCCTCTCTGCGGGGGAGCGCTCCCACCTTGCCGATGTCGGCAACCTCTTACGGGCCGTGCTCGTTGCTGGGCTCGGCGGGCTGCTCGTGCTGGCCCTCGCCAGAGTTCGCCGCCGAACCTGGCTGCGGGTGGCGATTCGCGACGGGGCGGCACTCATCGTTGGCGGAGCGCTCGTCGCCGCGGCCGCCTTCGCGCTGGCGTTTGATGCCACATTCGCCTTCTTCCATAGTCTCTTTTTTGCCGCGGGCACATGGACCTTTAATCCCGAGACAGACCGGCTGGTGCAGCTCTATCCGCAGGACTTCTGGGTTCTCGCGGCGCTCCTCTTCTGTCTCGTGCTTGCAGCGTTCTCCCTTCTTGCCTATCGCATGACGGCGCGAACAAAATGATTGGCGCTCTCTACCTCGCCTGCATCGTGCTTTCGGCGATCGGGGTGCACGGTCTAGTCAAACGCTTCTCCCTACCCGTGTCGCGCCAGGTGCTTCTTCCAGTCACGGCGATCACCACCGTGGCGTTCCTGCTCGTCGATGCTGTGGGGATTTGGCGCGGCTGGTTCGCCACGCCACTCTCGTCGACGCTGCTGATGCTTCCTGGCCGTGGTGCACTTGATGCAGGGCTGCCGATCGAGGAGATTGCACTCCTTGCAGCGCTCGCCGCCTTGGTGGTGGTGCTAATGAGCATTCGCAGGCCTCGCCCGATGAAGGGGGAGGGGGAACTCTCGTTGCAACGCATCGGTGCAGCTGCTCTCTGCGGAACGCTCGTCACAGGTGGAGCGCTCGTCGCAAACATCGGCGGCGAATACACAGCGGCCACCGCAGGGCTCGCCGCTGGTGCACTCCTTCTCACCGCACCACTACTCGCACAAAGCGCAGCGAGTCGCTTGAGCGTTGCAATCTTCCTTGGGCTAACGCTGGTCTTCGACAACATCATGTGTGCGGCGGGACTCTTTCACTACTCCAGCGCCCCACGCTCCGGGGTGATGCTGGGCTACGCGCCGGTCGAAGATATTCTCTATGCAGCAGCGTTTGTGCTCTTCGCTGTGCAGCTCACAGCATCCGCAGGCGCAGCGAAGGGGCGCTGGTGGCGGTTGCTGCTGGCCTCCCGCCCTGTTTCGTGGATCAACACCGCGCTCCCATTTGCGGGCGGTGCGCTCGCAGCCGGAGCGGGGGAGGCGGTTGGCGCATGGTTCCTGCCGCTGGTGATCTGGTGGGGCGTCGCCTACAACCTCTATCTCTATGGCATCAACGATCTTTATGACTTGGCAACTGATCGAAAGAATCCGCGTAAGGGTGGCGCCGAGGGTGCGCTACTCCAGAACAGCGATCTGCCAACGTTGCGACACCTCCTCCTCTTGGCCTCCGGAACGGCTGCACTCTTCTTGGTGACTGGCTCCGCTGCGGTGGCGATCGCATGCTTCGCTGGCATCGCCTTCGCCACGATGTACAGCGCACCGTGGTTCGTGCGCGCCCGTGCCGTGCCGATCTTGGATGCGGTTGTCTCTGCGACACACTTTGTGATCCCTGCAGTTGCAGGCCTCGCGCTCGGGGGTGAGTTTCAGCAGGCGTGGGTTGCGCCGCTGGCGGCGTTCTTTTTCTGGAACATGGCGAGCCACGTTGTTGGGGCGCTTCAGGACGTTGACGCTGACCGACGGAGCAGAATCGCTACGGTTGGAACGCTCCTCGGCGTTCGCGGCGGAGGATGGTTCGCGATTGCGCTCTATGCCGTGGCGGGGCTACTCCTCGTAATCCAGGGTGAACCGCTCCAACGCATCGGAGCGATCTTGCCGCTTGCGAGCATGCTCTCGCTGCTTCCGCTGATCGCTGGCCGCCCGACACACCAGGCTGCACGCGCCGCATGGCGCCGATTTATGTTGCTGAACCTCTTCCTTGGCGCGGGGGCGGCCATATTGATCATTCGCAGCCTCGTCGGCGCTGCGTAGTACTACTATGCGCAGATGAGTGATACGCCGCGATCGATTCTGGTGCTCACCGTCAGCGACTCAATCCATGCTGGCGAACGAGAAGACAAGGCGGGCACGCTCGCCGCGGCGGCCCTTGTTGCGCACGGGTGGGAGGTGCAGCGCGCGCAGGCCCCCGACGAGCTCGATGCCATTCGCGCTGCGCTCGAACAGCACATCGGTACCGTTGACGTCATCCTGACCGCTGGCGGAACCGGGCTTAGCTCCCGCGATGTCACCCCAGACGCGACCGCGCCACTTCTGGAGCGGCTCATTCCGGGGATTCCTGATGCCATTCGCATGCTGGGGCGCTCCCAGACGCCCGCGGCGATCCTTTCGCGCGGGGTGGCGGGTGTGGCGAAGGGGACCCTCATCGTCAACCTCCCTGGCGGCAGTGGTGCGGTACGCGACGGGCTGGCGATCCTCCTCCCCGTGCTTGAGCACGCCAGCGACGCAATCGGAGAGCGCGACCGCTCGTAGCCCTCTCAGGCGTGCCTTCGCACACAAGATCGTGTGTAGACTCTCCCCGAGACCGCAACCTGCGGTGGCCCCGCACGCCGCGGTACAAAGGTGAGGAGGAGCGAGGGTGCGTTGCCCATCGTGCAAGGAGCCAGATACGCGCGTCGTGGACTCGCGCGACCTTGATGACGGTTCCGTCATTCGTCGCCGTCGCGCCTGCCGCATTTGCGGCACACGCGTTACCACGTACGAGCGCGCCGAACTTGCCAAGCTCTATGTCATCAAGCGCTCGGGCGAGCGTCAGGAGTACGACTCCCAGAAACTCCTAGAGGGGCTGCGCCGTGCGCTGACGCGGCGCCCGGTTCCGGTTGATGCCCCAGAGCGCGCCGTTGAGGCGATCGAGGCACAGATTCGGGCTAGCGGCGCAACAGAGCTCTCCTCTGCGCGCATCGGCGCCTTAACGATGGCGGCGCTGCGCGAGATCGATCAGATTGCCTACATCCGCTTTGCGAGCGTCTACCAGTCGTTTGAAGACCTCGAAACGCTC
This sequence comes from Candidatus Limnocylindrus sp., assembly GCA_044236365.1. Lineage (GTDB taxonomy): Bacteria > Chloroflexota > Limnocylindria > Limnocylindrales > Limnocylindraceae > Limnocylindrus. The sequence goes on from JBIIGQ010000038.1 coordinate 4,730, forward strand.
AAGCGGGAAGTCGACGAGCTGCTCACCGAGAAGAGTGCAGGGAAGGGGAAGCGCCGAATCCGATCCGTGGAGGCTGAGGTATGAGTGTTCTTTCAGACCGCGATATCTTGGCGGCGCTTGCCGCGGGCGAGATCGCCATTGCGCCATTCGATGCGGTGGATGTGCAGCCGGCTTCAGTTGACCTCCACCTCGACGGGACGTTCCGCGTCTTCCGTAATAATCGCTACGGGTTCATTGATCCGCGCGTAGAGCAGCCGGACCTCACCGAGATTGAGCGCGTTGCCGATGGTGAGCAGTTCATGCTGCACCCAGGAGAGTTTGTGCTTGGCCAAACGCGCGAAAAGATTTCACTCGGCAACTCGCTGCTCGGGCGCCTTGATGGGAAGTCATCACTCGGACGCCTCGGCCTACTCATTCACTCCACCGCTGGGTACGTTGATCCGGGCTGGGTGGGGAATCTCACGCTGGAGCTAGGGAATGTTGCTCGTCTGCCAATTGCGCTCTATCCAGGGATGCGCATCGGTCAGATCTCGTTCCACCGCATGTCTTCAGAGGTTGAGCGCCCATACGGAAGCAGCGAGCTGCGCAGCCGCTACCAGGGCCAAACGGAGCCGACCGCGTCGGCAGCGCACGTTGGCTTTGATGACGAGCAGCAGGCCCATGACGGAGCGAGGATCACCAAGCCTCGTGACTGAACGTCGCAGCATTGATCTCGGGGGGATCACGGTCGACCTGCTTCGTATCGGAACCTTCTGGAGCGATGCAGGGGCGATCTTCGGGCCTGTACCCCAGGAGACGTGGGCGCCGATGGTGGCGAGCGAACTTGATGCACGATCCCGCCTCTTGCAGGCGCTCAACATCTTGCATGTCAGCGACGCGAGTGGCGCGGTGTTGCTGGAGACCGGCGCAGTGCCAGCCGGCACGCAGGTGAGCGATGCAGATACCAATTCGCGCTCGGCACGTGAGGCACTCGTCTCCGCCGGCTTCGATGTCGAGCGCATTGCCAGCATTGTGCCGAGCCACCTGCATCGTGACCACGCCGGTGGGCTGGTAGACCAGCAGGGTGCTGCTGC
>JBIIGQ010000039.1:0-5785 GCA_044236365.1 Candidatus Limnocylindrus sp.
CTTGCCGCAGAGGGTGCAGAAGCGAGCCATGTCTAATCTCCTTACGTGGTGGGGCGCCCAGTGGGACACGCCCGTCGTTCGTGCCGTATCGTAGCAGGTGCGTCCGAAGCCTTGCCCAGGCTCGGCGGAGGGAGGGAGTGCCTATGAGCCGCACTGAGGGGATCCGAGTAGCCGCAGGGGGTTCCCTGCGATGAGCCGCAAGAGCTGGGACGGCGTCGAGCTGATGGCCGCCCTCCGGTCGGGTTTCGACCGCCTGGAGAGCCGCGTCGAAGAGGTGAACGCCCTCAACGTCTTCCCTGTCCCTGATGGCGACACCGGAACGAACATGCTGGCAACGCTGAAGGCCGCCATCGCCGAGGGGGATGCCTCGTTGGCGACCGGAGTCACCGCGATTGATGAGGTGAGTGCCGCAGTGGCTCGTGGCGCCCTGCTTGGCGCGCGAGGGAACTCTGGCGTCCTGCTTTCGCAGATCCTCCGTGGCCTCCCACAGGCCGTCCGCGGTCGCCAGCGCGCCCGAGCCACTGAGATTGCGCAGTCCCTCTCCCTCGGTGTGCTGCACGCCTATTCGGCCGTGGCAACACCAACAGAGGGGACAATCCTCACGGTTGCACGCGAAGTGGCTGCTGCGGCAATGAAGGAGTCGGAGGGTGCATCAGAGTTGCGCCCATTCCTCGAAAGCATCGCCGCCACGGCACGCGTCTCCGTGGAGAAGACACCGACCCTCCTTGCCGTCCTCCGCGAAGCTGGCGTCGTTGACTCTGGTGGCGCAGGGCTGCAACTCATTCTTGAAGGGATCGCCAATGTCCCTTCCGTCGCGCCGTCGCGGGGCACTGTTGAGGCGGAGCGCCGAAACGCTGCAACTCCGTCGTCCAAGCCCGTCGCCGCTGCAGCACCAATCGCGCCGGTTGAATCTGCCCCCACAGAGTTCGGCTACGAGACCGTCTTCATTCTGAGTTCGCCAACAACGCCGTTGGATCTTGCCGCCATTCGTGCGCACCTAGAGACGATTGGGGAGAGCGTGCTGGTTGCTGGCGATGAGACGACCTGCAAGGTACACGTGCACAACCTGCGACCCGATGAGGTGTTGGCGTATGGGATTAGCTTGGGCGATGTGCGTGCCGTCACGATCGAGAACCTTGACCAGCAGAGTGCGGAGCGGGCGACCGGGCACGCCGCGTTCAACCAGTTGGCTGATGGGCCACTCACCGCCTCACCGCGACCTGCCGCTGCGTCACTTGGCCGTGGAACGTCAATCGTGGCTGTCGCTGCAGGATCTGGTCTCGGCGATATCTTGCGCTCCGCTGGCGCGTCACAGATCGTCCATGGCGGACAGACAGAGAATCCATCTGCCGCGGAGATTGCTTCGGCCATCGCGCATGCCGGAACCGAGTTCGTCGTCGTTCTTCCGAACAACAGCAACATCGTGCTGGCAGCACGCCAAGCTGCCGACCTCTCAGCTGCGCATGTCGTGGTGATTCCTACCCGCAATGCCGCCGAAGGGATCGCCGCCCTTCTCTCATGGGATCCATCACTAACGCTTGAGGAGCTCGTCCCTCGCATGGAGGCGGCTCGAGCAGAAGCACGCACCTTCCGCGTCGTTGAGGCGGTGCGCGATGCCGTTGTACGTGGCGTCTCTGTAAAGGCTGGTGAAATCATGGCGCTTGACCCAGTCGATGGAATCATTGCAACAGGGAGCAGCGATGTTGAGGCAATCGTTGCGGCGCTGGCTGGGCAGTCGGCAGAGCTGATCACCCTCTATGTGGGTGCCGACGTCTCCGACGAGCAGGCCACCGAATTTGTGAACGCGGTGCGCGGCGCTATCGCTGGGGTTGAGGTTGACTTGCAGCGGGGCGGCCAGCCAATTGAACGGGTGCTCGTGAGTTTGGAGTGACCGTCGATCCGGGCGAACTCCCGCTGAAGGGGCTCGCCCTCCCCGGTGGCTCCAGCCTCCTTCGAGGCCTCGCGAAACTCGGCGTCAGCACAGTTGCCGACCTGCTGACCTATCTGCCTCGTCGATATGAAGACCGCCGCGAGATCACGCCAATCGCCGAACTTGCTGGGGGAACGAGCGCCACGATCTCAGCGCGCGTCACTGACCTCCGCGTCGAGAAGACCTGGCGCCGCGGCGTTCAGCGCACGATCGCAACGCTCGTCGATGACTCAGGAGCAGTCGATGCAATCTGGTACGGACGAAGGTTCATTGAACGTCGGCTGACCGTTGGAACCACCATTGTTGCCACCGGGCGCGTGAAGGCGATGGGGTGGACGAAGCAGCTAGAGGCACCCGAGTTCAGCCCGATTGGTGGGGGAGATCAGGTCAGCGCTGGTCGTATCGTCCCTATCTATCGCTTGACCCGTGGAGTAACGGCCCTGAGCCTGCGGCGGGCGGTACGGGCCCTCTTGGACCAGTTCGGTGCCGATCTTGTTGATCCGTTGCCAGATTCGGTGCAGTCGCGCAACGGGCTTATGCCGCTCGCACAGGCGATTGAGGCGTTGCACTGGCCAGAGGAGTTTGACCTTCGGGATGCGGCGCTCCGCCGCCTCGCCTTTGATGAACTCCTCGCGGTGCAGATTGCGCTTGTCCATCGCAGTCGCCGCCGGGCCGGTGACGGTGCCTTCAGCATCACCCCGACTGCTGCGGAACGGACCGCCATCGAATCGGCAATCCTGGGCGGCATCGGTGGTGGCAAAGCAAAGAGCAAGACACCGTGGACCGGCGATCAACGACGTGCGATCGACGAGATCCTTGCCGACCTTGCAACAGGCTCGCCGATGTTGCGCCTGCTCCAGGGCGATGTTGGTACGGGCAAGACTGCGGTCGCCTTCGTTGCCGCTGCTGCTACGGCGGCCGCTGGACACCAGAGCGCCCTCCTCGCGCCAACAGAGCTGCTGGCCCGTCAGCATGCCGCGACGGCGAAACGACTCCTCGCCCCACTCGGCATTGAGGTGGCGCTCGTGTTGGGTGGAGCCCCCGTCGCTGAGCGGCGAACAGCCCGCGCGGCAGCTGCGGATGGGCGCGCCGCACTCGTCATCGGCACACACGCCCTCTTCGCCGAGGGGACGCAGTTCGCCTCACTCGGCCTCGTCATCGTCGACGAGCAGCATCGTTTCGGCGTGGAAGAGCGGGCAAAGCTCCTCTCCAAAGCCTCCCGCGAACCGCACCTGCTCCTGATGACCGCGACACCGATCCCTCGCACCATCGCGCAGCTCCTCTATGCCGACGTTGCCTCCTCGGAGCTCCGCGAACTCCCCTCTGGTCGTCAGCCGATCCGCACCGCCATTCGCACCAGTGCCGACTTGGAGCGCGTCTGGACCTTCGTGGACGAGGAGGCAGCCGCTGGGCGACAGACCTTTGTGGTGGTCCCGCGGATCGCCGATGCCGAGGGAGGCGGCGAACCGGAGCAGGGGACTACCTTTGATGATGATCTTGACGCGGGCGGTGCAACGGGGGTCGAGGCTCAGGCGCAGCTCCTACGCGAGCGTCTCCCAAACCGTCGCATCGGCGTGGTGCATGGACAGCAGCGCGCTGCGGAGCGAACGGTTGCAATGCAAGCATTCGTTGCTGGCGAAACCGATGTGCTGGTCGGCACCACAGTGATTGAGGTCGGTGTCGACGTGCCAGCCGCCAGCGTGATGGTGATCCTTGAGGCGGAGCGTTTCGGCCTAGCCACGCTGCATCAACTTCGTGGCCGTGTCGGCCGCGGTGGTGATAAAGGCTGGTGCATTCTGGTGAGCGATAGTGACGACGAGGTTGCCGCTGCGCGGCTTCAAGCGATCGAGTCCACCCGTGATGGCTTCTTGCTTGCGGAGCAGGACATCGCGTTGCGTGGAGAGGGGAGTGTCCTCGGCACATCGCAGAGTGGCCTTCCGCCGCTGCGCATCGCAACGCTGGCGCGCGCCGACGATCGGGCGCTCGCCCTCGTCGCGCGAACGGAGGCCGAGCAACTCCTTGACCAGCGCGGCGAGGCGAAGGGAGAGGCGGCACTCCTCGTGCAGTCGTATGCCCGCGGCTGGCCGATTGGGCGGGCGACCGGCGCGGCGCTCACCGAGAGCGCGCCAGTATGAGCGCACAGGGGGGAACCCTTCGCATCATCGCGGGCGACCATCGTGGCCGACGCATTGCGGTACCGCCAGCCGGCACTCGCCCCATGGCCGATCGCGTGCGCGAATCACTCTTTGCGGTACTTGAGCCTCGCATCGTTGGGGCGAGGTTTGCTGATCTCTGCGCGGGGAGTGGTGCGGTTGGGATCGAGGCGTTGAGTCGCGGTGCCGCTCATGCGCTGTTTGTGGAGCGCTCGCGCGACGCGGTAGCAATCATTCAAGCGAATCTGACGACACTCAAGCTGACGGAACGGGCGACCCTCCAGGGTGCCGATGTGCTGGTGGCACTCAATGCACCTGGTGCCTCGTTCGATCTCATCGTTGCCGACCCCCCATACGACGACACCGCCGTGGCGGAGGGGATCATGGCGCGCTGTGCCGCCCCTGGTGGCCCGCTCACCGATGAGGGGCTCCTTGCGCTCACCGGGCGCACACGGCCGGGCGACCTGCCCCGAGCCCTCCCTGAAGGACTACGATGTGTGCGAACGCTGGTCTACGGCGACAGTTGCGTAGATCTACTGGAACGCACCAATACAACGGGAGCGGAGGTTGGCAATGAGTGAACGAGTGGCGCTCTATCCGGGCAGTTTCGATCCTGTGACCTTTGGTCACATCGATCTGATTCGTCGCAGCCTGGCCATTGCCGATCGACTCGTCGTTGCGATCCTGCCGAACTCTGACAAAGAGGCCCTTCTCACCCTTGAGGAGCGGACCGCTCTCCTACAGAGCGTGATTGACGCTGAGCTCGGCGACGCGAGTGCACGCGTGCAGATCCTCTCTGCATCAAATCTCGCCGTTCGCGTTGCGGCCGATGCTGGGGCGACCCTGATCATCCGTGGCCTCCGTGCCGGCTCCGACTTTGAGGCTGAGCTGCGTATGGCGCATGCCAACCGGCTCCTTGCGCCAGAGATTGAGACCGCCTTCTTGATGACGGCGCCTGAACACGCCTCAACATCGAGCCGTCTCGTTCGTGAGGTGGCGCGCTATGGCGGGCCACTCGATCGACTCGTGCCGGCCGCTGTTGTCCCAGTTCTGACTGCCGCCGCGCGACGACGCTCCTCAAAGGCGTAACTCGTGGAGAGCGAATCGGCGGCGGTGCTGCCGCCCCTCTATCCCGTTGATCTCTCGCCACTGCTCGCCGAATCGGCGGGGGGTACCTTCACCCTTGAGCCATTCACCGTCGAGGAGCGACTCGACGATGAACTCTTCAAGGCTGCGGTCCAGGTTCGAATGGACCGAACCAATCGCGGCGTGCGCATCGTTGGCACCGTCCGCGGTAGCCAGGAGGGAGCCTGCGGTCGCTGCCTCGCCCCCGCAGTTGCGCAGCTAAGCGCACCGATCGACGAGGAGGCGCTTGAGCCCCGGCATGCGACGGAGGGGGCGCTCCTGATCGGCAAGGGGAACAGTGTTGATGTTGGTCGCCTCGCTATCGAGGCGCTCGACCTGACCCGCCGCCTAGTGCTGATCTGTACGCCACCCTGCCCAGAGCGCTGCGGCCTCTGCGGTGCAGAGCACCCCGCCAGCACCTGTCCTGAGCGGGGACTCGACCCTCGGCTAGCTGGCTTAGCCGCCCTCCTCCCCCCTGAAGGGGACGAAGGCGCGCCGATCGGGTAGGATTCCCCTCCAAGGCGCGCCCAGTCGGGCGCCAACGAGCGAGGTCAAAAAACATGGGCGTACCAAAGCG
>JBIIGQ010000094.1:0-19650 GCA_044236365.1 Candidatus Limnocylindrus sp.
GGATCCCCTCAACGACGACGAGATCCCCAGCGGGGGCACCCGCCGGCTCCTCAAAGACGGTGCCAAGAATTTCGTATGGGTCGCTCGCGTAGCCACTGGTCAGCTCGAGCATGGCGCGAGCAACGCGACCTGGGGTATCAACGAGACCATCGCGCGTTGGGTCCTCGCCGATGGCACGCAGAATGGTCTCGGCCGCCTCGGCGATTCGTGCCTCAGCATCCGTGGTGGGCACGACGGCCTGCTCTGTCTTGCTCTTTGCCTGCATTCCCTCATCCTACCCGCCCCGTCGTAGGATCTCCTCGTGGGACGTCAAGAAGAGTTTGAGCGCGTGGAGCAGTTCGCCGAGGAGGCGCTGCGTGGACTGCCCGAGCCCCTGCACTCCGCCGCCCAAGAGCTCCTCGTCACCGTGAGCCACGAGCCTGGCGCTGACCTCTACGGCGAGTTCTACGGGCTACCGAAGGGCGCTGAGAGCGGCCTCGGCGAGCCGCCCCCTGAGGTAACGATCTATGCCGCGACGCTGCTGGCCGACTTCCCCGACGCCGAGGAGCTGCGGCGGGAGGTGCGCCGAACGCTCATCCACGAAATCGGGCACTACCTTGGGTTGAGCGAGGAGGATCTGCACGCCCGCGGGCTCGAGTAGGTTCGCCGCCGCTCGCTATGATGGCGGTGAAGGCGGAGGAACCGTTCCGCCACAAGGAGAGCGCAGGGGGAACCATGGCCGAGATCAAGCACACCAGCGACGCAGCATTCCAGAAGGATGTGATGGAGTCGGGTCGCCCCGTCATCGTGGACTTCTGGGCGCCGTGGTGTGGCCCGTGCAAGCTCGTTGCCCCAGAGCTCGAGAAGCTCGCCGCACAGTACGACGGCAAGGTCGACATCGTGAAGGTGAACGTTGACGAGAACCCAGCCCTGCAGCAGGCGTTCAACATCATGTCAATCCCAACGATCGCCTACTTCAAGGGTGCAGGCGCCCAGCCCGTTGGTGCCGTCGGCTTCCAGACTGCTGAGCAGTTGGAGTCGCGCTTCTCGCTGAAGGAGCTCGCCTAACGCGTTGGGAGCGCCGGCCAGCCTTAGCGCTGGCTACGACGCTTCAGTGCCCCTACTGTCCGCGCGATGATGCCAACCAGGATCACTCCGTAGACCAGCAGAGCAAAGGCCCACTTAATCGATGAGGCCGTTGACGCCAACTGGGCGGTCGACGCGGAGATCGTGCCGTCCGCAAGATACTCGCTCGACACGGTAGCTAGCCCAATGTTCTCGAGCCAATCAAAGAGCACTTGACCAAATGGGAGCAGATTCAAAATCCCAACCTTGTGTGAATAGGGCTTGAGCAGTAGTGATGCCCAGACCACATACATCACGCCGTAGATCACACCGAAGAGCGTGTCCCACACCTGATTGAAGGTGATGTAGGCGGCAATCTGGTCAGCAGAACGTTCCGCCAAGAAGGCCAGGATCTCCGCCTGCCCAAAGCCCAATGACGTGCCTAGCGACCTGATGCTGCTGTTCGCAACCTCAAATGCCTTCCCCTGCCCACTCAGAACGAGGACGGTGTAGCCGGCGAAGACGAGGGTGGCGAGCACCGCGGTGACCAGGCTGGACTTCGCATAGAAGAACTGTGACGCACGGGTGAGCGGTCCGAATGTTCTCGACTGATTGGTGCCCTCGGTGCCCTTGCTAGACATTGATGACCCTCTTTCTTCCTTGCTTGCCTATTTCAACGCTGCCGCATAGGCGGCGAGGCGGTCGGCGATCAGTGCGTTTGAGATATCCGAAGCGAGGAGCGCACGCACGCGATCCGCTTCGCCAGTATCAAAGAGGGTGATGACCTGGCGGTGATCGCCATTCAACAGCGTGAACTGCTTTCCAGGCCAGTCTCCGACCTTAATGTCGACGATCGTCAGCCCTTGCGTCTTGCGGCCGCCGCGTGCACCGCGTTCAAACGCGTAGGTGAGGTTATCGAGAGTTAGGCCGGTAGCTGAATACACCACGAGCGAGTAGCCCGTCTTGTCTGGGAGTTCGAAGATGGCCCCTGCAGATCGCAGCTCGCGAATCCCCGCACCCCAGAGTGGGCCGAGGCGCAGCTGCGAGCACTCTCGCCCGGAGTCAACGGTCACTGGCGTTGCATCCCAGCCCGCGATTGGGAGAGCTCCCTCGAGAACGGTGTCAAATCCTGCGGCGCGCTGCTGATCAATCTTCTCGTTGCACGGCAGTGAGCCGTCGGGGGGCGTTGCTGGGGCGCAGGCCCCTGCCGCAACCACCAGAAGCAGTGCTGCAAGCATCGTTCGCATACCGCTCATCATGACGCCTACTCCAACTCTCTGTTCGGATCAAAGAGTGGCGCGGTTGGGCGCCTCGTGCTCCCCCGAGGAGGGTGCGGCGCGCCGCGCTCTTCGAGATCATCGAGCACCACATTCGCCGCGCGGACCAGCTCTTGATCGCGGCGCACGTTATCGGCGCACCAGACGAGGTAGCCAGGGTCGCGCTTCGCCACATCGCCAACCGTTGCCCCTTCGTAGCGGCCGAAGGCGAACACTGTTGCGGCCGCCTCGCTCAGCGTTGGGCGTCGATAGTCGGCGGGGAGCGGCGCAAAGCTCCGCTCTACTGGGCCTGCGGGTGAACCTGGGAGCGGGCCAACGGGGCCCCGCGGTGCGCGCGGTGCCCACGGCTGCTCTGGACGCCAGTTGATCGGCGCCGGGCGACTGGTGCGCGCGTTTGCGGCGGGTGCGGCATCAACTACGACGCTGGCAGTGACTGGACGCTCCGGCTTATGCCCACCCTTTGCGGGTGGCTCGGCAACTGGCGCACCATCAGAGGCCCACGCCTCAGCAAGGAGCGCTTCGGCGGCCGCATTGATGAGCGCCATCTCACGCGTCGCCTCCGCGGCGCTCTTCGGATCATCCATGAATCGATCTGGGTGATGCTCGCGAGCGAGCTGCCGACGAGCGGCGCGAATCTCATCGGCACTCGCGCCAAGCGGTACGCCGAGCACCTCGTGTGGTGTGCGACGTCGCGTCATCGCGAGGCATCCTCATCAGCTGCGGTGACCGCTGCGGAGACGAGCGCATCTTCGGCCGACATCGTGTCCACGCCATCACTGCCACCACGGGCGCTCTCTGGAGCTGGCGCGCCAAGGCTGATGTAGTCGGCCACCGCCGCATCGAGGCCGACGTCGGCACCGGCACGCTCGGAGAGGATCCACTTGTGCTCCAACGCATCGCAGTAGGCCTGCAGCGCGTCGCGACCAGAGGCGAGGTGCGGACGCAGGCGGACGAGTGTCGGCTCGAGTACTTCGGCGCGCCAGCGCGCCGCCACGAGCCCCGTGGCGAGTCGTTCGCCGCTCTGCACCTGCAGCCAGACGCCGTACTCATGCAGATCGTTCAGCAAGAGTTGCGCCTGCCCTTCGAGCGCATCAACACCGGTGAGGCGCAGGAGCTGCTCGGCATGGAAGCGGCGTGAGGCGATCGCTAGTGAGACGCGCATCCCCTCACCGCTCGTGACATCGAGGCTCAACTCCTCGACTGCGAAGCCGAGCGTGTTCAGGTCACGAATGCGGGTCGCGACGGCGCGCCGATCGTTGGCGCTCGCAACGAATGGCCGGTGCAGCTGCGTCCAGAGCGCCGTGTAGCGATCGCGCAGCGCGGCTGAGGCGCGCACCGCCGCGTCGGTATCAACCTCGCTGCCACCTAGGGCGGCGGCGGCATCGGCGAGACCGAAGGCCACGTTCTCCACCAGGATGTCGAGGTCGTGCTGGCGCTGCCCATCGCTCAGCTGCTCGTGATACTCGGCCGTCTCGGCGTCGACGAGATAGGCCTGCAGTCGGTTCCCGTCGCGCTTCAAGAGCGCGTTCGCCAGCGAGCCGTCGCCCCACCAGACGCCGTGCCGGTGCAGGTCAACCAGGAGAACGGCGAGGGCATCGAGGAGGCGCCCCGAGAACTGGCCCGAGGTTGCGGCGCCGGGGGTGCTGAGGAGGCGGCGGTACTGAATGCTGCCGCGCAGATAGTCGGTAATGATGAAGCCCTCGCCATCGCCACGATTGACGGCGCCAACGGGCGTCACTGCAGGCATCCCCGCAGATTCCAGGCGGCGCAGAATGGCGAACTCTCGCTCGACCAGTGGCGCGGGGAGCTCCTTGATGGCCAGGAGTCGGCCAGCCACGCGCACGAAGCGCACAAGGTGGCGTGACGGCCCCACTTCGAGTGGCACTGACTCCACCTCGGGGCTCGCCCAGTCACGCAGCGGCTTCGCCCATGGGAGGGCGATCAGCGCCGGTTCAGGGCTGCGTAGCGTGACGTGTGGGGCGGCTACAGACATAGAGACCAAGTGTAGCCCCCTCCCCTACGATGAGGGAGAACGAAGGAGGCGCCATGCGCAATCTACTGAAGGCAATTGAGATCTCGCGACCCCTGCTCTGGCTGAACACGTCGATGCCACTGCTCTGGGGTGCGATTGGGTTGCGCGGTGAACTTGTTGCGAGTGACGTGGTCCTCTTCGCCTTCTTCCTCTTTCCATACAACTACTTCTTGCATGCGCCCAATGACTACTTTGACTTTGAGACCGATGCGCGCAATCCGCGCAAGGGCGGTGTAGAGGGTGCCCTCACGCCGAAACCACTCCTGGCGCGACACGCGATCATCAGCACCCTACTGCTCGCCCCGTTCCTCATCTTCGTCGCCGCCACCTACCCGCCACTCACCCTCCTCTCGCTGCTGGTGCTGCTGGTTCTCTCCGCGGGATACAACGCACCACCAACGCGCCTGAAGGGGCGTCCCGTTCTCGACTCGCTGACCAACGTCCTCTACGCGATTCCGCTGCAGGTTGGGCTGCATGCGGCCGAGAGCACCAACCTGATTGACGCACCGGTGCTCGTCTTCGCCGCCTGGGGGATCGGCGCGCATGCCCTCACCACCATCACCGATCGTGACGAAGATGCCGCAGCTGGCGTGCGCACAATTGCCGTACTCCTTGGCCGACGCAATACGGCCCTCTTCGCCGCCGCCTGGTTCGCGCTCGTTGGGTTCGGCGTCGCCACCATCACCGCAACGCCTGCAGCGGCGCTGCTCGCCCTCCCCTACCTCGCCCTCTGCTTCATTGGGCGCGACGCCCGTGGCGAGGCGGGCCGCCGCCTCTACCGCCTCTTCCTCATCGCCAATGTGGCCCTTGGTGCATCGATCACCATGCTCGTCTTGCTGAGCGTCAGCGTTGATGCGGCGATCCCCGCTGGGATTCTGGCGATGTCTGGCACCGCGATCGCCCTCGGCGTCTCCGTGGGCCGCGCCGTTCTACAGCGCCGATGAGCGGCGCGCCGAAGCGCGTCGTTGTTGTTGGCGCCGGACTCGCCGGCCTTGCCACCGCCATTCGCCTCGCCGCCGAAGGCCTGCACGTCACCGTTGTTGAGCGCGGCACACGCCCTGGCGGCAAGATGGGGCGCCGCGAAATTGGTCCGTATCGCTGGGATAGCGGCCCGACGATCTTCACCCTCCCCGAACTCTTCGACCAACTCTGGAGCGCCGCGGGCGCGAAGCGCAGCGACGATCTCCCGCTCCTTAAGGTCGAACCGGCGTCGCGCACCTTCTTCGCCGACGGCAGCGTCCTGGAAACGTCGAGCGACCTCGGCAAACTCGCCGCAAGCTTCGGCGCGCTCGATCCGCGCGATGCGGCGGGGATCCCCGCCTTCATGCGCCGCGGCGAGAAGCTCTGGCGCGAACTAGATCAAACCTTCTTCCGCCAGTCGCTCAGCCCGCTCAGCCTGTTGGCACCAATGTCGTGGCTCGCAGGGATTCGCCTCGACGCCGCAACGCCGTATAGCCGCCGCATCAACAGCACCTTTCACGACGAGCGCATTCGCCACGTGATGCGCTACAAGTCCATCTACTTGGGCTCAACGCCGCAGAGTGTGCCTGGTGCATTCCTTTCGATTCCGTACATCGAGGCGAAGTTCGGCACCTGGCATCCGCAAGGGGGCATGCACGAGGCACCGCTCGCCATGGAGCGGCTCGCCCGTCGCCTCGGCGTGGAGTTCCGCTACGGCACCGACGCGATCGGCAGCATCATCAGCAAGAAACGCATCAGCGCCCTCCGCGTTGCCCCGCGCAGCGACAGCCGCGCGCTCGGCAGCGGCCCAGCGGCACCGAACCAGCCGGGCGAGGAGCGACTCGAGGCCGATGCGGTGCTCTTCAATGCCGACATCGTGCACGCCCATCGCGACCTGATCGGCGACGAGCACCTTGGCCTCATCAGTCGCCGCCGCTTCAAGCACATCACCCCATCGTCGAGCGCCTACATCCTGCACCTGGGAGTGAAGCGCACCTTCCCCGATCTCGCCCACCACACCGTCTGGCACCCCGAGAACCCGAACGAGGAGCTCGATCGCATCATCGACTCACCGGTGCCGAGCGGCGACCCAACCCTCTACATCCAGCATGTTGCCGCCACCGACCCAACGGCAAAGCTCGACGGCCGCAGCGCCCTCTATGTGCTGACTCCGGTGCCGCCACTCAAAGATCGCAGCTGGTGGGTCGAGCATCGCGACGAGTACCGCGCCGCCACGATCAAGCGCGTCTGCGAGCGCACCGGCCTGAAGCCCGAAGAGATCGAAGAGGTCGCCGATTGGACGCCGCTCGAATTCGAGAACGAGCAGCGCTGCCACGACGGCTCGATCTTTGCTCTTGCGGCGAGCTTCTTCCAGAGCGCCTACTTCCGCCCCGCGAATCGCTCCAGCGACCTCCGCAACGCCTACTTTGCCGGCGGCGGCACCCAGCCAGGCGGCGGCATCCCGCTGGTCATGCTTTCGGGCTACATCGCCAGTCGTCAGATCCTGCGCGATCTCGGCTACACCTTGCCCCCAAGTGAAGCGGGGCACATCGCCTAAGAAGGTTTGCGGACCAGCTTTGGGCTAAGGGGCGACGCGCTTCCCAACCGAGAAGAAAGTCTCTGCTCCGCCTGCGGCAGAGGTTGGCGGCGTCACCGTCAATCGAAGTCGAATGTACTTGCCACTCAGCGCCTTTGTGAGCACAAGCGTCTTTGTCTTTTGGCCGGTAATCAACTTGCATGCCGCGCCTGGCCGTTCATTCTTAATGCCAGCCTCGGTACACGAGTACCAAGCGTATGAGTACTTGATCCCTGAAGCGTTGGACCACGTTCCAACGGCAGCCGTCAGCGTTTTCCCAACCTTGTGCGTTCCAGTGACGGTCGGCGCGACTCGTGCGTATGGGCCAGACGTGATCTCGGTAGTTGGGCGCGATAGGGCCACAGAGGTCCCCTCAAGATTTGTGGATGACTCACCATATCGCACGTAGTACCCCAGGTCATCAGCCGTGATCGTGTACTCCGCAGCGCTTACGCCATCAATCACGGTGCACTCTGGCGGAACATCCATCGTAAAGCTGTCGGTTCCCGCGTCTGTGCAGCGGTACCAGGCGATAACCGCCGGGCTGATGCTCGACACGGTGTTCCACCTCGCTGCGATGCCCTGTAGTACTGAGCCAACACTCGATTGCACCGTCAAGCCAGGCCCGCTTGCCGTGCCCGGAACCCCCACAACCTGCGGGCCAGCTTCACTGACCCAGTAGGTGGAGCCCGCCGTATTCGTGGCCTTCACCATCACGCGCAACCAGAACGAGGTGTCCTGGCTCGTAGGCGTGTACGAGTCCTCTGTGGCATCTGCGATCACGGCACAATTGGCGGGCTTCGCGCTTGCGGCGACTCCATCACTACCGCAGCGCAACCATGCGTACGTTGTGGTGATGTCGGCTGGATAGCCGCTCCAAGTGCCCGCCGTTGCGATATATGCGCCACCCTCCGAAGGGGTGAATGTTGGCGCAGTACCGGCCACAGGCATAGAGCGCACTTCTTGGGTGGTCTTCGAGAGTGAAACGACACTGCCAGCGGCGTTCGTTGCTACCACACCAAGGCGCAGATACTTGCCTAGGTCGTCGCTCGTTGGAGTATAGCTCACAGTCGATGCCCCACCGATCGACTCGCAATCGACCGGGACAGTGACCACGCTCGTTGTACCAGCGCTATCGCAGCGATACCACTGCGGCGTTACTGATGGCGCAGGGCTGCCTACTGCTGTTCCCGCCGTCCCTACGGCCGGCACACCCACCAGAGGGCCCACCGATGGAACGCTTGGAGCAGTAGATAGGCTCGGGGCTTGCGCGACGGCAGGTGTGACGGCGCTCGTCCACAAGGCACTACCGACCGAGTTCTTCCCGGTGATGGTGACGCGCAGGCGCTTCCCCTTATCTGCCGCTTTTGGCGTATAGGAGGCGCGCGTGGCGCCCCTGATCTTGGCGCACGACTTTACTGCGGTAGTGCTGCAGCTGAGCCACTGGTACGTCAACGAAGTGCCCACGCCCCAATCTCCACCATCCGTCGAATAGGCTCCACCGACAACAGGCTGTACCGCCGAGAAGCTTGGCGCGCTACTCCAGGTAGGCGAATAGTTGGTTGCGGTTACAGTCCAAACGACCTTACTGACCGAAATCCCTGACTCGTTCCAGGAGTCGTAGTAGGAGTATGTGTCCGCCTCTTCTGAGCCAACGGCGTAGCGAATTACACCGTCCTCAAGGTATTCCGTCACGTCGCCGTGATTGTATGACCAAGTGGTAGCAGCACAGCTGTAGGCGCTCCTCATCCACGCTCCATCAATGCTGAGGTCACCGTCTTCGTCGTAGTAAACAATCCCTCCGTAATTGTCATCTTCGTAGCCGCACAATTTGGAACCATATACTTTTGCCTTTAAGCTCACGTAGCTGGCGTTTCCCACAGCCAAGTCCCAATAAACAATTGCTTCGCAATAATCGCACCCATAACCTGAATACAACCTGATTGAAGATCCCGAGTAGAAGTAGTCACCCCCGTAAGTATCAACGTCAGAGTTAGCACGACCAGTTTTAGTAATGGTCTTGGTTGTTGTCTTACTGCGTGTGGCTGGGGCGGCTGGAACGTTCATCAGAGAGTTCAGCTGCGTCAACGCCCCATATGCATTCAGCAGGCCGCTTCCACATGTTTGTGCCCCGCTACAGCCACTCCCAGTGGGGAAGGCTTTTGCAGACGCCTTGAGCAGCGCCTTGATGTCGGCCGCGCTGCGCTCACTTACGGAGGCTAGCCAAGCCCCCACAGCAGCCACGTGGGGTGCGGCGATGCTTGTGCCGGCAACGGCGGTGTAGCTGGGGGTGCCGATCGTGGTGGAGCCAGTGTTCGAAAGCGTGTATACGGCATCAAGACATACGCCGGTGCTGCAGTTTGTGTTCTGACCACCAGGGGCGGAAATGCCAACCGTGGAGCCATAGTTTGAATAGGTCGTGCGCTCGCCTGACTTTTTGGCCGCACCCACCGCGAGAACACCCAGGCAGTTCGCCGGGGCATACTCACCCGCGTTCTGCGCAGAATTCCCTGCAGCGACTACGACGAGCACGTCGTTGTCGACAGCAAAGGTGATGGCCTCTTGCAGGTAGCTATTGCATCGTCCGCGGCCACCAAGTGAGAGGTTAATGACATCAGCCCGAGTGCCGATCAGGGGCACCCCATCTACCTCACCGCCAGCTGCCCATCGAATTGCGTCAGCGATATCTACATCTTCGCCGCCACATTTACCCAGCACGCGCGCGTGGACCATGTTGACGCTAGACAAGATTCCCGCGATCCCCGTGTCGTTGTCTCGAGTTGCGGAAATCACGCCAGCTACCGCTGTGCCATGCCAGGAGGATGTCGGATCATCGTCGCTAAGGCACCAGTCGCCTGGATCAGTCGCGTCCGAATCTCGGCCGTCCCCATCGTTTGCGCTCCACGAATCAGTTACGAAGTCATACTCCGCAACCGGCGCGGCGCTATCGGGGTGAGATGTCCAGCCGGTATCAAGCACTGCTACGGTCGGGGTGGACAGCTCGGTAAGGCCTAGCCCAATGGCCCCGTCAAGGTTGATCCCAGACGTGCCGACTACAGCGTCGAGGGCCCACTGGCTCGATGCATAGGTGTCATCTGCGGAGATCGCCGCTGCGTCCATGTGTACCGGCACCTCTTCCGAAGTGGCCTCTTTTAAGCCAACTACAGCGGTTCCTGCAGGAACGAGCACATACAGGCCAGAGACCCTCTGGCTCTCTGGATTCTTGGAGACGAACTGATCAACGTCGGCCTGGGTTTCGAAGCCATACACGGTGGGCTCCGAGGAGGCCCCACTTGCACCTGGGTCCGCCGAGCTCGCGCCATATACGTCCGTCGCACCTAAGGAGGCAAGCAGGGCGAGCCCAAGCACGGCAGAAAACACCTTCAGGGCCAGCGGGCGTCGCTTTGACATGGGCAGATTATACGTGAACAGATCTCAGGGCTCCACCTCGTTGCGCATCTGGCCAGGGCACCCCTGGGCTGCCCTGGCCTGCGCCAGCCCCGTGCGTAGCCTCGGCAGACCGTGCTCAGGGCTTGGCAAAAGCAGGAGGCCAGCCCCCCCGAGGGGACTGGCCTCCTTGCGCCCCTATTGGGCGAGCGCTTGACTCAGACGGCGACGATGCCGAGCTTCACCAAGAAGTACACGACGAACGCAACGATGGAGACCCAGAAGAGGGGCTTCACGTCGCGAGCCTTCCCTGACGTCACCTTCAAGATGGCGTAGGTCAGGAAGCCGACACCGATACCGTCGGTAATCGAATACGAGAGTGGCATCACGATCAACGTTGCGAGCACTGGGAAGCCGTCAACGGCGTCCCTCCACTGCACATCGCGAATCGCCTCAAACATGAGGTAGCCAATGATCACGAGCGCAGGTGCCGTCGCCGCCGCAGGAACGATCCCTGCGATTGGCGAGAGCAGCACTGCGGCGAGGAAGAGGAGACCGGTCACCACGCTGGTGAGACCGGTGCGACCACCCTCCTTGATGCCGGCAGCCGACTCAATGTACGTGGTGTTGGAGGAGACGCCGAGAGCGCCACCAGCCATTGCCCCGATCGAGTCAACAAGCAGCACGCGATTTGCGCCTGGAAGTTCACCCTTGCTGTTCAAGAGTCCGGCGCGTGCGCCGAGACCGACCATCGTGCCGGCCGTGTCAAAAAAGTCGCTCAACATGATCGAGAAGACGGCGAGGGCAATCGCGAGGAAGCCGACACCGTTCGACCAGACGCTGAACATTGAGCCGAATGCCTGACCGATGCCAACGAAGTTGGATGCATCGAGCGGGCTGACGAAGCTCGTTGGAATCGAGGTGACCCCAAGCACAAGTGCAACAGCCGTACCGACACCAATGGAGATCAAGATGCCGCCCGGTCGGCGAACCAGTGCGAGCGCGGTCAGAAGTCCAGCGCCGAAGACTGCCAAGGTTGGCAAATCCGCCCGTGGAATCTCGGTGCCGCCGTAGCCGATGCCCGAGAAGAGCCCGAGTGGCACAGTGCCAGCGAACGACTTCACGACAACGTTGGCCTCAAAGAGGCCGATCAGGAGCAGGAAGAGTCCGATGCCAACGGCAATCGCACGCTTCAGGTTGAGCGGGATCGCCTCGAGGATCGCCTTGCGGAATCCAGTGAGCATCAAGATCGTAATGAAGATGCCCTCCCAGACGATCACGGCCATCGCCTCTGACCAGGTCAGACCAAGACCGAGAATGAGCTGGAATGCGACGACCGCATTCAGCCCCATCCCTGCAGCAAGGGCGAACGGATAGTTCGACACCACGCCCATGAGGATGGTGAGCAGACCGGCACCGAGCGCGGTGACGGCGAAGATCGCTTCAGCGCTCGGTGCGCCCGCAGCGCCGATCGCGCCGCCTGCGGCGCCCGCGCCGACATAGTTCGCGTTCACGAAGATGATGTACGCCATCACCAAGAAGGTGGTGGCACCGGCGCGGACTTCCGTCCTGACCGTGGTCCCACGCTTCTTGAGCTGGAAGTACGAGGCAATGCTTGCCATGGTTTCCTCCCCTAGGCCGAATGGACGGTCGGCCGACCGGAACCCCACCTCCGGACAGCCTCCGCGCTGCCTGGAGCGGTCACCTGCGTGACCAGCGGCGTGTCGTGCTCAACCTACGGCACAGCACCGTGCTACAGACCCCCAAAACTGGGCAAAATGACACGATCTTGGGAGTTCTTTTCGTGCAGATGCACAAGTTGAGCGTGGGGCAGGTATTCGACCTCGCACTCGCCCGCACCCAAACCGCATTTCCGATTGGACCCTGAAGAGGGATTCCTAGGGGGTCCTGGAGCATCTACGGCTCCACCCAAATCTCCACCCAGAAACAGCACCGCCCCCACCAGATGGTGGGGGCGGTGTGATCGATCGAATGCTTCTCCTAGTTGCGGCGCGACCCTCGTTGCCGTTCAAAAAGATACGCAGACAGCAGCAATAGCAGTAGCGCGATCAACCATAGCGCGGCACCACCATCGGTGGGCGACGGCTCTTCACCCTCCGTCGGCGCAGCACCACCATCGGTGGGCGACGGCTCTTCGCCCTCCGGGCCTGCCGAGGGCTCTGGGTCTGCGCTTGCCAAGGGCTCTGGCGAGCTCGTAAGGCTAGGGGCTGGGGTTGCTGAAGCGGTTGAGCTTGGCGAAGGCGTTGGGGTAGGCGAAGCGGTTGAGCTAGGCGAAGCGGTTGAGCTTGGCGAAGGCGTTGGGGTAGGTGAAGCGGTTTGACAGCCGGTGATCCCCACAGGTACGCCGCTCCAGGTCGAGCCCCAGCCGGTTGCTGTAAAGGATCGCGTGACGCAGGCAAGGCCGCTGTTGCCGTCAAACACTTCAATCCCAGCGGTCGGCGCATTCCCCAAGAAGGTGACTGAGGTGAGCGCGTTGTTAAGGAACGCAGCGTCGCCGACGCTCGTAACCGAGTTCCCGATTGTCGCGGTGGCGAGGCTGAGGTTGTAAGCGAAAGCAAAGCCACCGATGCTCGTGACTGAGTTTGGAATCGTCACGGTGGTGAGGCGGTTACTCCAAAACGCGGCAGTGCCGATGCTCTTGACCGAGTTCGGGATTGTCACGGTGGTGAGGAGGTTGGTATCAAACGCCCAACTGCCGATGCTCGTAACCGAACTCCCAATCGTCACAGCAGTGAGGCGGTTTCTGGCGAACGCCCAGCTGCCGATGCTCGTGACCGAGTTTGGGATTGCCACGGTGGTGAGGACTTTGCTTTGGAAAGCGGCGTCGCCGATGCTCCTGACGGCGTAGCCACCAAGGGTGCTAGGGATGGTGAGATTGGCCGGACAGGTACTGGTGCAGCCAGTGACGGTGGCAGCGCTGCCAGTGACGGTGTATTCAAATCCGTCCGCAGATAGCGCCTGCGCACCGCTTGGTGTAGCGAAGCTGACAGCAAGCAACAGGGCTAGGGCGGCGACCAGGGCTCGCTTGGCGGATATCAATTTAGTTTACAGCCTGGCGAGCAGTGTTCATTTTGAACGCCTCTTCAAGGACTTCTAGGTTCTTTTTCTGCGGCCAAGTGATGGGAGCAGTTCGCCCTTCGATGGCACGCTTCAGTGTTGTGTCGAGATGCCGAAAAGCTTTTGCTGGCATCAGGAGGCTATTGGGCTTTGGCGCGCACCGCTGCCAACGCGGCATCAAGGGCAGTTTTTAGGCTAGCGTTCGCTCCATAGCAAGTTGCAGGCGAGGGAAGGCTTGGGTTTGCAGCCCCGTGGAAGCAGCTGTACAGCATGTTCCCGTATGTAGTTGCGCCATCAATCAACAATGCGATGGCAGCTTCGTCAGCAGAGCGCTCAAGACCTGGGCTGACTTTTTCAAATGCTTCGTTAGCAATACGGATTTGCTTGGCCCACTTGTTGTAAAGGCTGTTCGCGGTATCAAGTGAGAGGAATGCATCAGCACTTCCTCCGATTCTGATCCAATCTTTGTCATATCCGGTTATTGCACCAGCCAAGAGCGCCACATACGGTTCGACAGCGGCGAGTGTGACCTTGGCGAGAGCGGTGACGCGCTCGCGGGCTTCGCGAACTGGGTTTTTTCGTGGAAGCGTCGCCGTGGGGGCATTAGCTGCAGTGCCCCAGGTGAAGGAGATCTGATCGTCAGATACCGTCATGACCAAGGAGGGCTTTGGGGTATCGCCTTCCGGCGCACGCATGGTGACGCTCTCGGCCGGAGTGGTGCCGACAATTGCAATCGTCAAGACTTGGGATGGATTCGCCAGCTTGGTTGTGTACTCCTTCACCGAAAGGTCGCCAAGGTTGAGTTTGACTGGGTCGCCACTCTCCCCAACGAGGGAGATCACCAGGTCGCCTTGGACTGGATTCTCGACCACCTGGTTAACCAAAGAGAGTGCAACAGGGGCGCCGCCGCAGGCACTCGTCGTAATGGCAAGTAAGGCGGCTAGGGACGCTATGCGGATTTTTGTGAACATTCTTCAACTATAGCAGCAGCGGCGAGTGGCCGGCAGGAACGGAAGCTCATTTCGGCCCGGGCTGAGCACGAAAGGCTGGCGGCCCCGGCAGGAGTCGAACCTGCGACCAACTGCTTAGAAGGCAGCTGCTCTAATCCACTGAGCTACGGGGCCAGCTTCCCGTAGGATAGAGGTATGAAGGCGCTATATGACGGGACCGAGCTGGCATCCATGGACCCCCTGGTCCTGATGAAGAACCTTGACCATACCCGCATGACCTCGCGCCGCCTCTCCTACATCCTGCAGCAGCAGGTGCACCTCTACACCCCTGAGGCAAACAAGCTCCGTGACGAGATTGACCTTTACGTTGAGGCGGAGCGCCAGATCGAGGGCGAGATGGCCCGGCGGAAGATCCGCGCCTAACCCCTAGCCGTTCGCGGCGGGAGCAAACGTCACGCCACTCCCCGGCTTCTCATCGTTCAGTATCCAGCGGCACTCTTCATCGAGATCGAGGCCGGTGAAGGGATCCCCCACCAGACCGATCGGCCCGTCGAGGTCGAGGAACTCTGCCGCACCTGCGACGGCGGCAGCACCCGCGGTGCCGAGCTTCGTCTCTACCATTGAGCCGAACATGCGACGTAGGCCGAGCAACTCCGCCTGACGAAAGCCGCGCAGCGATGGGCCGAGGCCGCCGATCTTCACCTGCTTCAGGTTCACACCATCTACAAGTCCAACTAACTCCGCGATGTCGTCGTACTCAACGCAGTCCTCGTCGGCGATCACTGGGATCTCGGTTGCGGCGGCGAGGGCAGCCATGTTCTTGATGCGGCCAGGCTGCAGCGGCTGCTCAAGAAGTTCAACGTTGCTGCGCTCAATGAGTGACAGAAGTTCAAGTGCGCGCTCCAAGCTCCAGCCGCAGTTCGCATCGAGGCGGAGTGGGCCGTGATAGACCTCGCACACGCGACGCAGCAGCTCCTCTTCCCCGCCCAAGCCAACCTTCAACTTCAGGCTCGGGTACTTCGTTGCGGCGGCGGCGCGCTCCACCATGGTGTCAATCGGCGCAATGCCGATCGTGAGGTTCGTGTGCCGAATGGTCTCTGGCGCGCCAAGGAGGCGGCGCAGCGAGGTATTCGCCGAGCGGGCGAGCAGATCTTGCAGCGCCTGCTCAATGGCTGACTTCGCGGCACCGTGATGTCCGAGGGCGAGGTCCATGGCGGCGCTCATCGGCGCGAGCGCGTCGGCGGATCGTCCGCTGATGCCCGCCAAGCCGCGCGCAGCCGCGTAGCCAGTTCCGGTTGATGCACCACCCGCCTCAGCGAGTGCCGATTCGATTGCCGGCAGCGCGACCGAGAAGAGAAGCGGAGCAACCGCGGCGATCGTCTCTGGAGTGTCGCCGTAATACGGGTCGGCACAGCCTTCGCCCCACCCTTCAAGGCCGGTGGCGCGGTCAATGATGCGCACGAACGCGGTGCGCGAACTCTCCTCGTTCGGATCAGGTCGCGCAATGCGAAATGGCACCAGATATGGGATATCCCACAGGTGCACCTCGACGTCGAGGCCGCCCGCGCTAAACGTGGCGAGGCGCGAGTGCGTGGGCGCTACTGCCACACGCCACCCTCTGGGTCGCCACCGAGCGCCAGGAGCGGATCGCCGTAGTTCATGGCGAGGCGTGGGCCAGGCTTGCCACCGTTGATCACCACTACGGGGATCTGCGTCTGCTCGCCAGGAGCCGTCTCTACGGCGAGCCAACCAGTGGCGCGAGTCCCAGGGGCGGCGATGGCGGTACCGAGCTGCACGTTCATGCGGGCATCATGACAGGGGGTAGCGGCCAATGCCGCGCGAGTCTGCGGCCCAAGCCGATTGGGGCGACGAGTTAGCGGGCTGGCCCTAGGCGCGGAACGTTTGATGATGCGAGGCGCTCCTCAAAGCGGCGGGCGGCGGCGTCAAGCTTCTCGAGATGCTCATGAAGGCGCTGACGCGCCTGCTCGGCTGAGGCATCGAGTCCGCTCAGCTCGAAGATCCCCCAGAAGCGCAGGATCGGCATCAGCACGTCATCGCGATGAACGCGAATATCGTAAATTCCAGCCTTCGCAATATCGGCGGCCTTGCGGAGGAAGTTCGGAATGCCCGCACCCGGCATCTCAAATGCAAGGACCTCGTCAACGATTGCCCGCACCGCGGCCGACGGTTCGATCTGGAGCGCGGCCTTCAGCATGTCGCGGTAGAAGACCATGTGCAAATTCTCGTCGGCGGCAATGCGGGCCATGATCCGATCCGCCACGGGATCGTCTGAATAGCGGCCGGTGTTGCGGTGCGCAATGCGCGTCGCCAGCTCCTGGAAAGCCACGTACGCCAGGCCGTGCAGGGTGTCTGGGAATGGATGCTCATAGCCCTTCTCGAGCTGACTCATACGACCGCGCTCCAGCAGGACCGGATCGATGTTGCGCGTCACGGTGAGGTAGTCGCGCAGGACGATGGCGTGCCGACCCTCCTCTGCCGTCCAGCGGCCCACCCAGTTGATCCAGGCGCCGTCGCCCGAGCCGAACATGCCGTGAATGAGGCGGTGGTAGCTGGGCAGGTTGTCTTCGGTGAGCAGCCCGATCTCAAACGCAGTCTGCGCCACGCCCGTCAGCCGCGGGTGGTCTGGGGTCCAGGGCTCCTTGTCGAAGTCCCGGCCCAAGCGGTACGGGATGTATTCGTGCGGGAACCACTCTTCGGCAACGCCAATGTGGCGATTCAGCAGCCGGGCGGCTTCGGGCTCGAGCTCGTGGAGGATCCTCCGGTCGAGGGCGGTTCCCTGGCTAGGCTGCTCGTCAGTCATGGTCAAAGTGTAGGCGAGGTCGCCCAAACGGGCCGCGGTGCCGTTCGGCACACCGTAACGGTGGGTAGTGGTAGCGCATACCGGATTCGAACCGGTGGTCTCTGCCTTGAGAGGGCAGTGTCCTAGGCCGCTAGACGAATGCGCCCCGAGTGCGGGCCGTGCCCGGATGCAGATGATACCGATCGGGGCGCGATGCGTCCAACTACGAGGCTGGGAGTCGTTTTGGATCCTGCGTGTAGGGTTAGAGCATGAAGAGACGAGTCGCCCTGGTTGCCTCCCTCGCCCTGGTGCTGGCTGGCTGCGGCTCGGGGCTCGATGCGATCCATGGGTCGCCCAAGGCGACCCCTACTGACTTCGCCGGGTTGACCAAGCGATTCTCCAAGTTCAACCTCACCGTCGACACGGTGGTGAGCGGCGATGCAGGGTGCGCCGATCAGGGGCTCGCCCCCATGGCGATCTCCTTCACGATTGCTGGCCTTGGCGAGGCTACTCCCCTCCCCGCCCGCCTCTACCGCTTCCGTAACGACGCGTCGTACACCAAGCTGCGTGCCACGGTCGATACCTGCGCTGCGGAGTGGGTCACCGACCCTGCGGGGCTCTTGATGATCGACGCCACGCCGTACGTGCTGGTGCTGGAGGGGGCGACCGATCAGGCCTTCATCGATGCGCTGCGCACCTCGCTCTACGACGCAGCGGGGAACTAGACCTCTTCTTTCACCGTGCGCGGCGATGCGCCAGCGCTGCGCGGCACTGCAACCTTGATCGCACCCTTCACGAAACTCGCCTTGATTGAATTCGCCGCAGCGATCTCCTGCTCCTCTACTGAGAGGATGCCGTGTCGACCGAGGGCGGCGAGCTCGTCGCGAATGTAGGTCTGCAGCATCTCCGGTCCATCGGTGCCAATGACGTAGCGCACCTTGTTCTTGCGCAGGGCATCAAAGATCTGCTGGAACTCGGCCCAATCCTTTACCACCTGCGTCATCAGGTTCGACGTTGGGCAGATCTCAAGAACGATCTTGCGCTCGGCGAGGGCCTTCAGCGTCTTTGGGTCTTGTACCGACTTTACGCCGTGTCCGATGCGGTCGGGCTCAAGGTTCTTGATCACGTCGAGCACTTCGCTGACGGGGCCAGCCTCGCCGGTGTGCACGGTGATACCGAGGCCAGCGAGGCGAGCGCGACGGAAGAGCTTCTTGTACTCGGCAACCTTGAAGTCCTTGGACTCTGGGCCGGCCACGTCGATGCCAACGATGCCGCGGCTCTTCCAGGCGATCGCCTTCTCGACGATGATCTCGTTCTGCGCGTAGGTGAAGCCGCGGTCGAGGCAGAGGATAAGACCTGGCATCACTGGATACTCCAGCGCGGCACGGTCGGCACCACGGATTGCCGCAGCAATAATGTGATCGAGGTCCTGCTCGCCGTTGCGATTGCGCTTCATCGGATTGAAGCGCAGCTCCATGGTGGTGATGTGGTTCTTGCGATAGGCACCAGCGACCACCTCGTACACGGAGCGCTCGACGGCGATTGGCGATGACTGAATCAGCTCGGTCCAGTGGAAGAGGTCAAGGTAACCGTTGAAGCTGCGCGTGCGCTTGGCTCCCGCGGTGATCATGTTGCGGAAGGCCCAGTAGTCCTTTGATGGGAGTCGAATCCCCTGAGAGTGCGCGATCCCCCACATGATCGCGGGAGTAACGGAGCCGCCCAGGTGGCAGTGCAGCTCAGCCAGCGGAATGCGCGGGCTCAGCGTGGTGCTGCGACTCATGCGCTCGCTCTCTCGGCGCGGCGACCGCGCAGTGCAGGCGAGCCAGCCGGCACCTGATCGCGCGCGTGATACGAGCTGCGCACCAGCGGCCCCGACTCAACATGCTTGAAGCCGAGTGCCAACGCCTCGTCGCGCATCTCGTCGAACTCTGCTGGTGTGTAGTAGCGCACCAGTGGCAGGTGCTCGGCGGTTGGGCGCAGGTACTGGCCAATCGTCAGCACGTCGCAGTCAACGGCGCGCAGCGCTTGGAACGCCTCGGTCAGTTCGGCCCGCTCCTCGCCAAGGCCGACCATCAGCGAGCTCTTGGTGTGCACGGGGTTGCCGAGTTCCGTTGCCATCTCCTTGGCGCGGCGAATCACCTCAAGCGAGCGCTCCCAGCGGGCGCGCTTGCGCACCGGCTTCTGCAGGCGCTGCACCGTCTCAAGGTTGTGGTCGACGATGTCCGGAGCCGCCTCCATCACCGCACGAAGCGGCTCCTCGCGGCCGTCGAAGTCTGGGATCAACACCTCAACGCCGGTGTCTGGCGCAAGGGCGCGGAGCTCGCGAATCGTGGCGGCGAAGATCGCGGCGCCACCATCGGCAAGATCATCGCGGGCAACGCTCGTGACGACGACGTGGTCGAGGTTCAGCGAGGCGAGTGCCTCGGCCACACGACGCGGCTCGTCGAGGTCGAGTCCATCGGGGCGGCCGGTCTTTACCGCACAGAAGCCGCAGGCGCGTGTGCAGGTGTCGCCAAGGATCATCACCGTGGCTGTCCCCTGCTCCC
>JBIIGQ010000040.1:0-5443 GCA_044236365.1 Candidatus Limnocylindrus sp.
GGGTCCAGGCGATAGCGAAGGCGGCACCGAGCAAGAGGCTGCCGAGGTAGCCACCGCGCAGGATTGGCGTCGGTGCGCGCATACGGTCGAGCTGCGGAATGCGCAGAAGACCAGCAAGGTGCAGGCCACCGATGGTTACTGCAACGCCGACCGGGATCTGCAGGATCGGTAGGAGTCGACCGGCGGCACCACCGACGTACGCAGCACTGATGCCGAGGGCGATGAAGATCGCACTAAAGCCAGCGGTGAAGAGGAGGGCGTGGCGCATGCGTGATTCGCCAGCGCTCAGTGTTGCGAGCCGTCCGAGATAGGCCGGGACGATTGGGAGGACACACGGCGAAAGGAAGCTCAGCGTGCCCGCAACGATCGCCGTGAGGGCGTTAACGCTCTCCATCAGCCTGACCTACTGCGCCGCGTAGATGTGCGGCAATCTGCATCGGGCTGATGGCTAGGGGTAAGAGCGCGCCCGCAACCTCCAGCGCAGGGATCTGCTCGAGAAGCCGCGCATGCACCGCTGGATCCTCCTCAATGTTCACGATGCTGAGGGTGAGGCGCGAACCCCCCTCCGCGACGAGTCTACGCACGATCGACTCTGTTCGTTCACAGAGTTCGCACCCCGGGCGACCGTAGAGCGTAATGAGGGTCTGCTCCATACTGGCATTCTCCCACGCTGGGTTCAGATACCCTACGGGGGGCCCCTGTAGCTCAGTGGATAGAGCGCCGCCGTCCTAAGGCGGGCGTCGTCGGTTCGATTCCGGCCGGGGGCACCACGAAGGAAGCAGGCAAGGAGGAGAGAATGGGCGAAGCGTCACGGATGCAGAAAGAGATCCCTGACTTCCAGCAGCCGCCCGATGTTGGGGTACTGCGCAATGGCGCCTTTCTGCGCCTCTG
The DNA here is from genome assembly GCA_044236365.1 of Candidatus Limnocylindrus sp. Taxonomy (GTDB): domain Bacteria; phylum Chloroflexota; class Limnocylindria; order Limnocylindrales; family Limnocylindraceae; genus Limnocylindrus. The sequence continues at coordinate 892 of JBIIGQ010000040.1, forward strand.
GATTGCCCAGCTCTTTACCCAAATCGGGGGCAACGTGGTGCTCTATGGGCTTACGGTGCTCGTAGCGGAGCGGAGCGGCTCGACCTCAACGCTGAGCGCGCTCTTCTTAAGCTTCCTTGTTCCAGCCGTCATCCTCTCGCCAATTGCCGGCGTATGGGTCGATCGACTCGATAAGCGGCTTGTGCTGATCGTCGCCAATCTCACCCGTGCCGGCGCCTTCTTCCTCATGCTGGGGAGCGTCGATACTCTTGGCATCGTTCTCTTGCTGAACATCTTTGCGAGCTTTATGACAACCCTCTTCGCCCCCGCCGAACTTGCCATGATCCCGCTCCTTGTCCGTCGGGACCAGCTCACCTCGGCGAATGGGCTCTTCACCTTCACGCTGAATGCAGCGTTCGCGCTAGGGTTTGCGCTCCTTGGTCCTGCCGTGGTGCGCATCGCCGGACCAGAGGCGGCCATTGTTTTTGTCGCTGTTCTCTTCCTGCTGGCGGGGCTGCTCTGCTTCGGACTTCCATCAGCGCCGCCCCCAAAGCTCGCTGGCAACATTCGCTCCAACACTACACAGGCGACCCGAACCACTACAAGTGAACTAGTCGAGGGGCTTCGCTACATGTGGCGTCACAGCTCTGTCCTCTGGTCGTTGGCTTACCTTGCGATCGCTGCCAGCGTGGTGGGGGTCATGGGGGTTCTCGGCCCCGAATACGTTCGTGACTCCCTCGGGCTCGATGCGCGCGACTTCTGGCTGATTGTCTTGCCGATTGGCCTCGGTGTCGTGACCGGCATCCTGGCCCTAAACAGTTGGGGGGCAAAGCTGTCGCGCCGCCGCCTTATTGAAGGGGGACTCTTTGGTGTTGGCGCAGGCCTGGCTCTGCTCGCCTTAGCCGTACCGATTAGCCGGGCGATCTCAGATGGCGCTCAAATTCTAGGAGAGCTTCCGCTCGACTCCGGCGCCTCCACGTTGGCGACGGTGATCTTCGTTGCCTACTTTGCCGGTGTGTCGTATGGCCTAGTGGCGATTCCTGCCCAAACGGCACTGCAAGAGGAGCTGCCTGAGGAGGTGCGTGGGCGCGTCTTTGGCGTCTTGAACATGCTCGTCAGCCTCGGCAGCTTCGTCCCAATCATTGCGGTGGGGCCGATCGCCGATGCCATTGGCGCAACCAACACGCTCCTGGGCGTAGGCGCGTTCATCGTGATGGTGGCCGCTGCCTCAATCATTCGCGGCCCAAAGCGACCGGCGGGCGCCTAGCGACTCGTTACAACGAGCCTTGCAGTAGGGCGACCGCGATCTCGCCCGCAAGGCGCGCGTTCGACTCCGCGAGCGCCAGGTTGGCGGGAATTGAGCGCGAATCTGTGGCGGCGGCGATTGCCGCCAAAATCTTTGGCGTGGCGCTTGGGCCAGTTGCGCCAGCCCGCTCCGCCTCAGCCAGCCCAGTGGCAATAGCATCGGCGATCTCTGTTGCTGGAATCTCGGCCTCGAGCGGGATCGGGTTGGCGACCAGCATCCCACCGCGCCAGCCGAGGGCGGTGTTCGCCTGCGCAATCGCGGCAATCTCTGTGGCGCTCTCAACGCGATGGCTCAGCGCGAGGCCACTGCTGCGGCTCCAGAAGGCGGGGAAGTGGCTCGTTTGGTAGCCGATGACTGGAACACTCAGCGTCTCAAGCACCTCGAGTGTTTTCGGCAGATCAAGGAAGGCCTTAGCACCCGCGCTCACCACGATGACGGGATGGCGCGACATCGCACCAAGATCCGATGAGACATCGAAGTTCAGTTCGGCGCCACGATGCACGCCGCCAATACCGCCTGTTGCAAAGACACGGATCCCTGCGAGCCCTGCAATGGTGACTGTCGCGGAAACCGTAGTTACTCCGGTTCGTTTCGCTGCGATCGCAACTGGGAGATCGCGCTCGGCGAGCTTCTCATCGGCGGCAAGAACGAGCGCTTCGTGATGTGGCTCAATGCCCGCCCAGAGTTCGCCATCGATGACAGCAGTTACAGCAGGCACAGCGCCAGCGCCACGAATCGCAGCATTGACGCGATCAAAGCACTCACGGCTGTAAGGGGCGGGGAGACCCATCTTTGAGGTGATCGTTGATTCAAGGGCGACGACCGCTTGGCCTGAGGCGAGCGCGGCCGCAACCTCGGCTGACTGACGTACCTTCATCTCGCCTCCCGCTCTTCGCTCTGCGCTGCCTGTCGCTGCAGATGTCCCGCAGCAGCATCGTGGCCTGCGGCTAGTGCATCCTCCCACGATTTGCCGCGCGCTCGCGCAACCAAGAGACCGCCGGCAAACGCGTCGCCAGCGCCCGTGCTGTCAATGCCCGTTGGGAGTGGATGCGCGGGGAGCGCCGCAATCTGCTCGCCACTCGCCGAGCGCACCTCGGCGATCCCTGCCCCATGTTTTGCAATGAGGATGGAGCCAGGGAGCGGGCGATCAATGAGGTCGAGATAGGCACACTCCTCCTCATTGGCGAACAGGAGTGTTGGTGTGAGCTCCGTAAAGCGGCGGCGGCTCTCCTCTGCCCCCCAAGCACTCAGCGCTCCCACCGACGAGGCATCGAGTGATGTCGGAACTCCTGCGTTGCGTGCGTGGGTGAAGAGGCGGCTCGTGGTCTCCCCAAGTGGTTCACCGAGCAGTGAGTAGGCGGGGGCATGGAGCCAGGCACCACCGGCGAGGGAGGCTGCGCCTGGATCGCGAAGCGAGAGGGCGGCCGCGCGGTCGGGGAGCATGGTTCGCTCACCGTCCGGTTCAACGACCACCACGATGCTGGCGCTGCGACCACCCCGTTGCAGGAGCGGCTCAACGCCAGCATGCACCAGGGCCGCCTCAAGGGTCTCCGCCGTGGCGTCTTCACCAACAGCGCCAATGAAGCGCGCGGAGCCCCCAGCAGCCACGGCTGCCACGGCAACGTTGGCGGCGCTCCCGCCGCGTCGTCGTGTGATCTGGGCGGCGGCGTCGGAGCCGCGCCGCCACGGCGCGTCCAGCCGCACGGCAATCTCGTCGATCAGGTCGCCCACACAGACGATCAGTGGGGCTGAGGTGGCTGGGTTCGCTCGGTCAATCATGCGGGGGAGTGTATCGGCTATTCTCTGGCTCCTTGGGCGGTTAGCTCAGTTGGTTAGAGCGCAGCCTTGACATGGCTGAGGTCACAGGTTCGAGTCCTGTACCGCCCACCAGAACGTAATGGCGCGGAGAGGGGTCCAAGGGATGGCAGACGAGGCAGCGGCAGCAGAGGTCGTCGAGATCGACGAGATCCTCGAAGCGCCCGCGCGCGGCTCGGCCGAAGAGCTCCTTGATGCCGGTGCGAGCGACAACCTCAGCCGAATGCGGCACTCCGCGGCGCACGTCATGGCCGAAGCGGTCCTACGCCTCTTCCCCAGCGCAAAGCTAGGCATTGGTCCGGCGATCACCGACGGCTTCTACTACGACTTCCTTCTAGAGCGCCCCCTCACTCCTGACGATCTGAGCGCTATTGAGGCCGAGATGGCGAAGAGCATCGCCGCGAATCACACGTTCGCGCTCGCCGAGCGCACCTTCAACGATGAGCGTGCTGCACTAGTGCGCGCAGACCAACTCTTCAAGATCGAGATCATGGACGACCTCGCCAAGGCTGCCGCAGCGGAGGGGAAGCCTGCCCCGAACGTCACCACGTACCAGCACGGCGAATTCCAAGATCTTTGTCGCGGGCCGCATGTTGAGAGCACCGGCAAGATCGGTCCGTTTACGTTGCTCTCCATTGCGGGCGCGTATTGGCGCGGCAAGAACGATCGCCCGATGCTGCAGCGGATCTATGGCACGGCGTGGGAGACCCAAGAGCAGCTAGACCAGTACCTGTGGCGTCGCGACGAGGCGCGCAAGCGTGATCATCGAAAACTTGGCGTCGCACTTGACCTCTACTCGTTCCACGACGTTTCACCTGGGAGTGCCTTCTGGCATCCAAAGGGGCAACGCCTCTGGCGAACACTCGAGGGCGCAATGCGCGAGATGCAAGAGCGTCGCGGCTATCAGGAGATCTCTACGCCAATCGTGGTGAGCAAGCACCTCTGGGAGCAGTCAGGCCACTGGGATCTCTACCGCGACAACATGTTCATCATTGAGTCCGAGGGTGAAGAGTTCAGCCTGAAGCCGATGAACTGTCCAGAGAGCACCGTGATCTATCGGACGCGCACGCGCAGCTATCGCGATCTACCACTCCGGCTCTCCGAATACGGTCGGCTCCATCGCAATGAGCTGTCGGGAACGCTGAGCGGCCTGACACGCGTGCGCCACTTCATTCAAGACGATGGTCACATCTACGTGCGCCCAGACCAGATTGAGTCCGAAGTCGCTGCGCTCCTTGAAGAGGTGCGTGAGGTGTATGCCTGGTTCGACCTTCCGGTGGAGTTTGTCTTCTCAACGAAGCCCGCCAAGGCGCTTGGCGACCCGAAGCTCTGGGAGAAGGCCGAAACGATGATTGAGAAGGCGTTGCGCGACTCTGGTGCGAAGTGGCGCCTGAATGCCGGCGACGGCGCGTTCTATGCGCCGAAGATCGACATCATCGTGCGCGATGCGCT
>JBIIGQ010000041.1:0-5396 GCA_044236365.1 Candidatus Limnocylindrus sp.
CACCTGTCGTGCCATGGCTCACTCCTTTGCCCCGCCGGCCGATCTCTGCCGACCACGTTGCGGGTGCTGCGGAACGATAGCAGGGCGGCTAGGCGAGGGCGCGGCGGAGTTCCGCAACCGCCTCCTCAGGAGAGATCGGCACCACCGGGATGCCTGAGGCGAGTTCCAGCCCACCGATCGGACGGAGGCGCGGGTGCAGCTCCCAGTGCCAGTGGTAGGTGCCGTCGACCCGCTCCCGCAGCGGCGCGGTGTGCAGCATGAGGTTGTAGGGCGGCATGCCGATCGCCCGCAGCGCGCGGACCGCGGTCTGTAGGGTGCTGGCGAATCCGGTGATCGTCGCCGCGTCGGTGTCGGCAAAGTCGGCGCCATGCCCGTTCGGAATGATCCAGGTTTCAAAGGCAGATCGGCTCGCAAATGGCGCAATCACCAGGCCGAACGGATCGCGATGGAGCATGCGTCGCCCGCCGTGCGACTCATCCGCCACTAGGTGGCAGTAGGCGCAGCCGCCGGCACGAATCGAGAGGCGGGCTGCGCCACCAATCTCTTCGGCGAGTCGGTGCGGCACCTGCGGCAGATCGTAGGCTTCGAAGCAGAGGTGATCGGTCATGGCACCGGCCTGCCCGCCAGCGTTGCGCACATATTGAATGTAGGCGGTCGCCCCAAGGTCGCGAGCGCTGCGAAAGTGATCACGGATCGCCATCAGAAAGTTCGCGACAACAGCCACGGGGACCTCGTCAAGCTCGCCATGTTCGCGACCAGGCGCAATCAGCGTCGACCAGGATCCGGCGCGATCGACGTCGCTCAGCGTGAGAAAGCCAGACTCCCCCGCCGCCGCATCCATGCGCGTGCCAACAGAGTGAAAGGCACCCTGGCGCAACACGCGTCGCGTTACCGTCGATGCATCCGCCTGCGCGCAGTTGGCACACTCTTCGTCGCGCGCCCCCGAGGTTCGTTCTTCGTGAAATCGTTGCGGCTCAAACTCACGATCGACGACGGTTGCAGACCACCACCCGGTGATCTCATCGCGACGCAGCTCCCAGATACCACCGCTCATCGTGAACCCCCGGCAGCTGCAGGAACTGCGCTGTTCACATGAACGCTAGCGCTCGTGCCGTACGTGGCAAGTTCGCGCCCATACGCCGCGGCAACTAGATCTGCCACGCTCCGTAGTTCAGGTCCAGCAGCACCAATCAAATCGCGCTTGCCGCGTGCGATGGCCGCCCAATCTTGCTCCAGGGCGATCGAGGTAGAGACGACGCCAGCGTGGCCACACGGATTAATCAGATCAAATGGTGCAAGGTCGCGCCCCACATTGAGAGCAAGGCCGTGCCAAGAGACGCCGCGCTCCACGCGCACACCAACGGCGCCAATCTTGCGTTCGCCTACCCAGCAGCCGGGCGCACCATCACGCCGCTCCGCTGCAATACCAAACGCCGCACACGCGGCAATGAGTGCCGCCTCGAGTGCACGAATGTGCGAACGCAGCGAGATGCCGTTCTCTCGCAGCGCCACAATCGGATACATCACTAAGTGCCCTGGGCCGTGGTAGGTCACCTCGCCACCGCGCTCCACGTGTCGCACGTCAATGCCGCGCGCTGCATAGTCCGCTTCAGAGAGGAGCAGATGACTCGGATCGGCGTTACGCCCAAGGGTCATGACCGGATCGTGTTCTAGGGTGAGGAGGGTGTCGAGACCGCGACCTTCGGCGCGCTCAGCCAGCAGCGCTCGCTGCAGGGCATGCGCCTCGTCGTAGCCGATTCTCCCGAGCCAGCGGTGCTCAAACTCCATGCCCAGAGCGTAGCCTCCCGCGCTCCCCATGCGCTATCCTCACCCCCCACGCGGGAGTAGCTCAGTTGGTAGAGCGTCTGCTTCCCAAGACAACGCGTCTCCAGCGCTGTGCTTCGTGCAGCGAGCAGCCCTCAAAGCCCCCTGAGTTAGATGGTCTAACGCCAGACGCATCTCCCAGTCTCTCAGACCCTCTCCAAGGCACCTGCTTGGGCACGAGCGAGCACAATTGCACGTTACGGGCGTTTGGGGGGCTATAAACTGACGACATGGCAGAGTTCGCTGGGCTGAACACACTTCCCCCTGAGATTCGCATGGCGCTCGAACGTATCGATGAGCCCGAGTTCTTTTCGGTTGAGCGCCATCGCTTGGAAGCCATCACAGTTGTCAACAAACGCCTCTCGCGCGTTTTCAAGTTTATCCGTAGGCACAAAAAGCTCCTCATTCTTCTTGACAAGGAGGTAAGGAACCTGGCTTTGTTGCGGAAGAAAAGGATTCCCGCTCCAACGGTTCTAAGCCGCCAGCGACTGAAGCAGTACGACATGGTTTCGTATGCGTACGTCAACGGTGACATTGTTGAAGGCAGCATCCTGCTAAAGCACGCGACGTTGCTCGCCGATGCACACCGCACTCTGCACCTCGCGTTTATGAAAACAGGTAAACGCAAGGTTGCCGAATGGAACTCGGCCAGAATGCTGAAGCCGATTTTCTCGAAGACCAATTCTGCTGAGTTCGCGCCTGACCTTGTGGCGTATGCGCGTTCGATTGCGCGCGCACTCAAGGATCACGAACTTTCGCACGAAGAGGTGACCTTCATTCACAGCGACAGTCATCTGTCCAACGTTGTGTTTCAGCCGAAGCGCGCAGTGCTCATTGACTGGGCCGAGGCCGGTTGGGCATCAAGGTTCTTTGAGCTTGGTGTAACGATTCACGCAATGCTCTATGAGAAGAGAGCAATCAGGCGCGAACTGATTGTGACCTATCTCAACGAATACTTCGGGGCCAAAAGAATCACCGAGCGCGATGTTCAGTTGATCGATCTTCACGTTAAGTTGCGCTTTCTTGAAGGCGCGACCTGGCACCTGGACGAGTCGAAGGAGGATCAACTTCTCTACAAGGTGCAAAATGCAAAGTTTGTCGAAGACTCTTGGCGCAGGGCTGAGCACTTCAACCTAGCGAAGCTGCTCGGCGCTCCATTGGTCAAGGGACAACTCAAGAAACGCCGCACCCCCGCGTAGGCGGCACGCTCAAGGGTAGCCTCCCGCGCTCCCCATGCGCTATCCTCACCCCCCACGCGGGAGTAGCTCAGTTGGTAGAGCGTCTGCTTCCCAAGCAGAAGGTCGCGAGTTCGAACCTCGTCTCCCGCTCCAGCCCCTACACTCTCGCCATGGCAAAAGACGGCAAGAAGCCCCTGAAGAACGCGTCGCTCGACACCCTGGCGGTCCACGCCGGTGAGAGCGCTGATCCCACGACCCGTGCCCACAATCTCCCGATCTATCAGACGGCGACCTTCACCTTTGAAACGGCCGATGAGAAAGAGGCCGCGGTCGACGGAGCGCTCGCCTGGGAGCCGAATAAGTACTTCTACACGCGCACTAACAACCCCACTACCGCTGCGCTCGAAGAGAAGCTCGCCGCACTCGAAGGCGCTGAGAGCGCGATCGCATCGGCGTCGGGGATGTCGGCGATTGCCGCCGGGCTCCTCGCCCACCTGAAATCGGGCGACCACCTGATCGTCGCCGACGACCTCTTCATCATCAGCCAGATCCTCTTCGCCGAAGACTTCCCGTCGCGCGGCATTGAGGTGACGCCGGTGCCGATCACCGACCTTGCCGCCGTACAGGCTGCAGTCAAGCCAAACACCAAGATCATCTTCTGTGAGGGGCTCTCTAATCCGTGGATGCGCATCACCGACATCCCAGCGATCGCAAAGATCGCCCGTGCTGCCGGCGCGCTCCTGGTCGTCGACAACACCTTCTTGAGCCCCGTGCTGCTGCGACCGCTTGAACATGGTGCGGACCTGGTCTTGCAGACCACAACCAAGTGGGTCTCGGGTCACGGGGATGCGCTCGGCGGCATTGCCGCTGGTTCCAAGGCGCTCGTTGATCCGATCCGACGGCAGACCGATCTTCTCGGCGGCGCGGCATCACCGTTCAATTCGTGGCTGATCGCACGCGGTGCACGCACCCTGCCGCTGCGCATTGAACGCGCCTCCCAGAATGCGAGCGCGGTCGCTGCATTCCTCGAGGGTCACGAGAAGGTCGAGTGGGTTCGCCACCCGAGCCTCGCGTCGCACCCAGATCGCGCAGTGGCCGACCGACTCTTGAAGAGTGGCTGGGGCGGCATGCTCTCCTTCAAGCCACGCGCTGCAGCAGGCATTGATCCGCTCGATGCGATGCGAGCCTTCAGCGATCACGTACAGATGTGTGCCGTTGGGGTGAGCCTCGGCGAGGTCGATACGCTGGTCTATCCGATGCCAAAGCGTGGTGGCATCTTCCGCATCAGCGTTGGTATCGAGTCGGCGCAGGACATCATCGCCGACTTCAGCCAGGCGCTCGACCACGTCCGCTGAGGTGAACACTGAAACGCTCGTCCTTACATGGGAGGAGCTGAACGGGCATGTTGAGGCGCTCGCGGTGCAGATTCAGGCACTGCCCACAGATCAACGCCCCGATGCCATCCTCGCGATTAGCCGAGGTGGTCTGGTACCTGGTGCGATGCTCGCCTATCGGCTCGGCATTCGTGATCTCTTGATCGCCGTCGCTGAACACTACGACGCCGCCGGCCGTCGCCCAGCGCCGACCATTACGCGCATGCCGTCCGACGAATCTCTCAAGGGACGCTCGATCCTGATTGTGGATGAGGTTTGGGAGAGTGGCCGAACGCTCGCACTCGTGGCAGAGCGAGTGCGTGCCGCCGGCGCAAATGTGCGTACTGCCGTTGTTCATCACAAGCCAGGCAAGAGCGAGGTACCCAGTGCGCCCGACTTCTCCGCGGCGCTTGCGGATGGCTGGATCACCTATCCGTATAAGGGGGGTGAATGAGCTACATGTTGGATGAGCCAAAAGAGTCGCCTCGCGGGATCGCGCAGATTGCCGCAACGATCAGCAACGGACTGTTGGGGGTCGCGCTGATTGCTGCGGGCGTACTCGGTCTCGTCGCCATCGCTGTTGCCGCCGCTGACATCGCGGATCAGACCTGGGTCTCGCTTGGCGCGCAGATCACCACCGAGCTCGGCACCGACGTTGAAACGCTCTTTGAAACGTTCCAGATTGATGTCGCCGTGATTCTCACCACCCTCGCTGAGCAGAACGGCCTCCCAGAGTTCGGCGCATGGGTGCGACAGATCCTCGCCGTGTTGATGGTTGCTGCAGTTGCGCTTGGGTTGGCTGGGGCCGCCCCGCTCTGGGTTGCACGCGCACTCTGGTCGCACCGCTCAAATCGCGCCGTGCTCCTCTTTGGGGTGCTCCTGAGCGCCATCGGCGCCTTTGGTCTCCTCGTGACAGGAGCACCGCAGTTGATCTGGGGGCTGGTGCTGGCCAATGGCCTGCTCACCTTGGTGGCGAGCCGAACGGCTCGCCCTCTGGTGTTACGCGCCGAATCCGCGCAGT
>JBIIGQ010000042.1:0-5367 GCA_044236365.1 Candidatus Limnocylindrus sp.
CCAGTAGCGCGAGCTGCTGCGCCACAGGGTGCTTCGCGCCCAGCGCCACGCGGTGATCGCGGTCCACGACCTGAACGCGCACCGCGCCCAGAGCGCGCACCGCGTGAGGATCGCGCGCCACGAGAGCGACGCGAGCGCAGCGAGACGACGCCAGAGATGATCAGCGGCGGCAAGGAGATCCTTGAGACGCTGGTGAAGCACCTCGGCTTTGAGGCTGAAGTACGCGCCACTGGAACAGGCGCCGATACCGTGTTGAACGTTGCCGGCACCTCACCAGAGGCGGTCGATGAGTTGAACAACTTGATTGGCGGCCGCGGCGAGCGACTGCAGGCGATCCAGCACCTCGTGAATTTGATGCTCAGCCGCAAGATGGGTGAGTGGGCGCGTGTCACCGTCGACATCGAAGAGTATCGAGGTCGACGTGAGGCACAGCTCCGCGCACTTGCACGCAAGGCGGCAGACCGCGTCAAGGAGACCGGCCGCGCAGTTCAGCTTGAGCCAATGACGGCGCTGGAGCGCCGCTGGATTCACGTTGAGCTTCAGGAGATGGACGGTATCGCGACTGAGTCGGCGGGCGAAGAGCCTGAGCGCCGCGTCGTCGTCATTCCAGCGTAACGAGCAACTCGGCAGACATGCCGACAAAGGATCCAAGACGGGAAGCGCACTTCCCTGCAATCGAGAAGCGCTACGGCGAACCGATGAAGCACTGGTTCGCAGTAATGAAGGCCGTTGCAGGGAAGCGCTACCCGGAACAGATCGCCCACTTGCGCGAGAACTACGGATTCTCCCAGGCGCATGCCAATGCGTTGGTCATGTTCACCCGCGGCTCAACCACCGCACATCGACACGCAACGCCGACGGACTACTTCAAGACCATTGATCCGCAGCAGGCGCGCACCATGAAGGCGATGTTTAACGTGCTGCGCGCAGCGTACCCAGAGCTGAAACTTGTGATCTCCTGGAATCAGCCAATCCTGCGCACCGAGAAGGACTATGTGCTCGGCGCATCGGCCTCATCGAAGTACCTGCTGATCAACCCCTTTAGCAAGTCAGTAATTGATGCATTCACACCGAAGCTGAAGGGGTACCGCGTACTCAAGCACACCATCACCATTCCGAACGACTGGGAGATTGACGAGAAGCTCCTTGTGGCGATGGCGAAGGCGCGCATCAAGGAGATTGGGTAGCGCGCGATCCGCGCACTGTGCAAGTGTTGGTGGAGATGGAGGAGAGTCGAACTCCTCGTCCGAAAAGCCTTCCTTGAGACCACTACGAGCGTGTCCTGCGGTTTAATCTAAGCTGAGGCGCTCCCACAGGCCGGATCGACCCTCAGCCGAGATACATGTCCCTAAATCGGGCTTACGCGATGACTATGCGTCGCTCGTCATCACTGCAGCTTCGCTTTATGACGCTTCCACGACCCGCGAAGCGGGGGCCGCTTCCACGCTCACCGTACTGCCTTAGGCAGCGAGGGCGAGAGCAGGCTGGCGATTGCCAGTTACTTCTTTTTGCTACCGGTTTAACGAGGCCTGATAGCAACCTCGACTCGCGTTCCCAAGGTGCGGATCTCCGTCGAAACCACGCATCCCCAAGAGGTCAATGATACCGCGCGCAGATCGCGATTACCAGCACGAGCAGAACTACTCGCCGCGCTTCCAGTCGCCGAGCTGGCGCTCCGCCTCGCGACGCCCCTCGCGATCGGCGATTGCAGCGCGCTTATCGAAAGCCTTCTTACCGCGCCCGAGACCGATCTCAACCTTGCAGCGCCCGCGCGAAAGGTAGAGGCGTAGCGGGATCAACGTGAGCCCCTTCGTCTTCACCTTGGTGCCGATGGCAACGATCTCGGACTTATGAAGCAAGAGGCGCCGCACCCGCTTCGGCTCGTGGTTCTGACTTGCGGCACCAGGCCACTCGGCGATATGCATGCCGATCAGGCGACCCTCGCCCGCCTCTAGGCGCACGTAGGCATCGCCAATGTCGGCCTTACCGGCGCGAATCGACTTGATCTCGGTCCCCGAGAGAACGACTCCCGCCTCGTAGCGCTCGACGATCTCGTACTCGTACGAAGCCTTGCGGTTTGAGGCGAGCGTGGTCCCTGAAGGGGGCGCCTTCTCTTTTGGGGCAGGGGAGGACGCGGTCTTGACCGGTGTCTTTGCCATGGCGCTACCTCCTCTCGAACTGCATTGCGGCCCCTGGGCGCATCTGTAGGGTACGCGCCAACCGTGGGCGGGTGCACTTTGGGGCTATTGGGGCGGATACGAGAGAGCCCCGGCCCGAAGGCCAGGGCTCTGCTCAGTTATTACCGCTCTCGCGGGTCAACTATGCGTTGACCTCGTGAGAGGCGGCGGTACAACTGTCATTAGACACTGCACACCACCTCCTTTCGTCTGCGGCGAACGATACGCCTCCGCAGGGGCGGGCGCAAGTACCAGCCCCAGCCGCCCTACTTGAAGGCGTTGAGCGCTGCCTCCAACACCGGATCGACCTCCGAGCCCTCAGGGGCGGAGGCAACGGCAATGTCTGGCGTCAGGCCGGTCTTGTGGATCCAGCGCCCGTTCGGCGTCAGCCACTTGGCGATCGTCAACTTAAGGCCCGACCCATCACTCAAGTCGATGAAGGTCTGTACAACCCCCTTGCCGAAGCTCGGCTCGCCGATCAGAATCGCCCGCCCGCGATCTTGCAGCGCGCCCGCAAGGATCTCGCTAGCTGAGGCACTTCCGCCGTTGATCAGCACAACAAGCTGAATCGAGGCGTCCGTAGCGATGCCGCCCGCTTGTGCCGACGTGCTCTTCTGCTCACCCTTACTGTTCTCCTCGATATAGACGACACCGTCGGCGATGAACTCACTGGCGATAGAGAGCGCCGTAGAGAGATATCCGCCCGGATCGTCGCGAAGGTCAAGAACAATCTTGTCACCCCCCGCATCAATGATCTCCTGCAGTGCTACACGGAACTGATCAGCGGCAATATCGGTGAACTCGTTGAGCGCGATGTAGTCAACGCGATCCCCAGCAGCGCTCTGCAGCACCTCTGTTGCAACCGCTGGCAGCTCAATCTTGGCGCGCACAATGGAAACGTCACGCGGCGCGGTGCTGCCGGTGCGCACGGTGATGACGACAGTGGTTCCTTCTGCGCCACGCACTTTCAGCACCGCCTGATCAATAGAGAGCCCAGTTAGCGCATCACCATCAACGGCGAGGAACGTGTCGCCACCAAGGATCCCCGCAGCGCGTGCAGGTGCACCCTCAATGGTTGAGGCAACCGTGAGGAGGCAATCGCTGCTGATTGCGGTACAGAGCTCGCCCGCTGATGTGCGTAGGTCGATCACCGCACCGATGCCGGTGAAGCTCCCTGAGAGCCCCTCCTTCATCGCGGCCATCTCCTCGGCGGTGAGGTACTGAGAGTACGGATCATCCAGCGAGTCAACGAGTCCCTTAATTGCACCGTTGATGAGATCTTCAGCAGTCTTTGGCCCAACGTGCTGCTCTTGAATAAGGGTGAGCACCTCGTTGAAGCGTGCGAGATCGAGTGCGCCGTTCTCTTGCGCTCCGCCGTCGCTAGAGCGCAGCCCAGCGCTGTACGCGGTAACAGCAATGATGATTGCGAGAAGGATGCGGCCCGCTCGCGTGAAGAGTGGGGTTCCGATTGGCGTCAGGCTCATGGTGGTGCTCCTCCGCTGCGCGTGGCGACTAGTTCAGTCGCCCTCGCAGAGAGAGTAGCGCGCCGAGCGCCCCAAGGCCGAGACCAGCAGCGATCACTGAGAGCGAGACCTGTCCGGCGAGGATCGCCGACGTTTGAACAGGAAGAACACGGAAGAGGTTGAGCATGACGGCACCAATGCTGGCACCCAAGATGCCAAAGATGAAGAGCGTGATCAGCGCCCCAGCGGCACCAATTGCCAGCCCCTCGAGAATGAATGGGAGACGAACCCAGGTGGCACTTGCGCCAACAATGCGCATGATGGCGATCTCGTCGCTACGCGCGAGGATGGCAAGACGAATAGCGTTGACGACCACCGCGAGTACCGCAAGCGAGAAGCCGATCACAACGATCAGGCCAACGATACGCAGAACCCCAGTGATTGCAGAGAGGCTCTCCGCGAGCGCGCGGCCATCAATAACGCGGCTGATCGACGCCGCGTCCGGAATTGAGGCAAGGCCGTCGGCAACCCTTCCCGTATCAGCGGGGTTGTCGAGTGCGATCTCGTAGCTTGCTGGGAGAGGATTCACATCAAGGTTTCCAGTCAGGTCGGGCTCGCCACGCTCTTTTAGGCGCACCTTGAACGCGGCGAGGGCGTCGTCGGCACTTACATAGGTCGCCCCCTTCACGCCTTCAATTCCCTCAATCTGAACCTGAAGTGAGCGCGCTTCGCTCTCGGTGACGGAGCTCTTGAGGTAGGCGATGACCTCAACCTTTGAATCGGCATAGGAGAGCGCAGCATCAAGCCCTGCACGAATAACGAGCACCGAAGCGAGCACCATCAGCATGAGCGTCATCGTTGTTGTTGCAGCGATCGTCGCCAGGCGATTACGAGAGAGGCCATTCGCCGCCGCTGAGATGCTCAGCCGGATGAGTCGGACGCGATTCGATTGGCTCTCTCGCTGCATGCTCATCAGCCCACCCGGTGATATGTCGCATTCGCCTCGTCACGAATGAGGCGGCCGCCCTCAAGACCAATCACGCGGCGTCGCAGCGTGGTGACAATGTCAGAGTCGTGTGTTGCGACCAACACCGTAACGCCAAGACGATTGATGTCAATCAAAAGTTCCATAATCTCCCAGCTAATCAGCGGGTCAAGGTTCCCCGTCGGCTCGTCTGCAATCAGCAGTTCAGGCTCACCAACAATGGCACGTGCGATTGCTGTGCGCTGCTGCTCGCCACCAGAGAGCTCAGAGGGGTAGCGTTCGGCAAGACGTGCCAGGCCAACAATGCGCAGCGCACGCTCTGTGGCGCTGGCGACGAGTTCCGGTGCCGCCCCAGTCACCTCAAGGGCGAAGGCGACGTTCTCGCGCACCGTTCGTCGCGGCAAGAGGCGAAAATCTTGAAAGATCACACCAACCCGTCGACGAAGCTTCGGCACATCACCGCCAGAGAGGCGATGCACGGGGAACCCTGCAACATGCACCTCGCCGGCGGTAGGGAGCACGTCGCGGACCAAGAGCCCGATTAGGGTTGACTTCCCTGCACCTGATGGGCCAACAAGGAAGGCGAACTCACCGCGCTGGATCGTGAGATTTACATCACCGAGGGCAATGTGGCCACTCGGGTACGTCACAGAGATGCCGTTGAGCGCAACGACAGCCGCCTCCGTTTCGCCGAGCCTCGCCTCACTACTCATAGGTTGATCCTACTCTTCATCCACGCTGC
>JBIIGQ010000009.1:0-19096 GCA_044236365.1 Candidatus Limnocylindrus sp.
ACAACGACACATACAAGCGACCAGAGTTGAACGCGGCAGAGTTTGCGGAGAAGCTCACCGAGATCATGGGCTGGTATCACCCAGCAACCACGGCGGTGCAGTTGAACCTACTCGGCTCACACGACACACCGCGTCTACGTAGCATCGTGGGCGGTAGCGCCGCGGCGGCACAACTTGCAACGCTTCTGCAGCTCGCCCTCCCAGGCGCGCCATGCATTTACTACGGCGATGAGCTGGGCGCGCTCGGCGCGAATGACCCAGCGAACCGCGGTCCGTTCCCGACGGATCTCGCCTCAGTCGGCGCCGAGGCGTTGTCGTTCCGTGCCTTCGTTCGTGACGCTGTGGCGGCGCGGCATGAGCATGCCGTGCTCCGCTCTGGTGCCCTGCGCGTGGTGCATGCCGAAGGGCCAGTGCTGGTCCTCGAGCGAAGCGCGGATCCGGTCGGCTTTGAAGGTAAACCGCTCCAACTGGCACCGGAGGCGGTCCGCCGCCTCTTGGTGGCGACCAATACAGGCGAGAGCCCCGCGCGAGTGCAACTGCGCCTCGATGGGGTGAGCAGCGTTGCGCGGCTCGACTGGGAGGGGGTCACCGGTGCGGCGTCGCTGCTTGGCGACGGCGCCCTGGAGATTGATCTGCCACCGGTAAGCGGAGCGATCTTTCAGCTCCGTTGAATCGAGGGAGTCGCGCGGTGGGGTGGTACCCCCGACGGGATTCGAACCCGTGATCTCCACCTTGAAAGGGTGGCGTCCTAGGCCTCTAGACGACAGGGGCGCGCGGATCGCAGCGTAGCACCGCTCTTGGGGCTCCGCCCCTAGGAGGCGAGCTTGCCGAGGATGTCTGAGGCGCCGAGGGCAAGTCCAGCGGCGATGGCGAACCCGCCGGCGAGGAGGGCGGCGAGCATCGCTCGGCCGTCGCGGGCGCTACGAATTGCGCGAACCATGCTGATCGTGAGCATCACCGACGCGAACCCACAGGAGAGGCCAACCACGAAGGTGCCCACCGACAGTTCGCCGATCTGGTCGGAGTTGCGGATCGTGGCGACCCAGGCGAGATAGAGGAGCGAGACACCCACCGCCACCACAACGGCGACGAAGGTGCCGAGCGAGACAACGCCACGCAGGCGGTTACGCAATCTGGCTGGTGCACTCATCGCGGCAGGCTCCTCATGGGTCTAGGGTACGACCTCCCAGATGATTGTGGTGCGCGCTGGCACTTCGACCCCGGTGGTGAGGTCGCCACCCCCTGCTGCGCCGCTCGACCGGGCGACCTCGCGGATGTTGACGCCAGCGCCAAGATTGAACGTGAGGCGCTCGCTGCCACCACCGGCGTTCACCGCCACCAAGAGGTCGCCAACGGCCCAGGAGCCGGGTGCGTTGAGCTGGGCGATCTCGCCAACGACTCCGCTGGCGCGGCGTGAGAAGAGCACGGTGCGACTGGTTGCACCGTTCGCACCAACCGCGAGCCAGTCGACACTCGCGCCGCGCACGTGGGGGTGAGCGGCGCGGATGGCGGCGAGCCTCTGGTACCAGGCAAGCATTGAGAGGTCGGCCGCCCGCGCATCTGGGAGCGGCGCTGGGCGTCGCCCGCCAGAGCCACTGCCGTCGAGGCGTGCGGCACGTGGGTCAGTGGGCAAGATCGGGAACGTACGACGGTCATCTGGATCCGTGGCGCCGCTCACGCCAATCTCATCGCCGTAGTAGACCGTTGGTGATCCAGGCAGCAGATATTGCATCGTTGCGGCGAGCAACTGACGCGCCTTTCCGACGGAGAGATTCTCGGCGATCTCCTTGCCGTCGCGACCATCGCCAGGGGTGAACTCCCAGAGCGATCGTGAAGTGTCATGGGAGTCAAGGAGTGTGAGATTTCCAAGGGTGACGGCGGTAGGGTAATCCTCTGCGATACCCATCAACTTTCGAATGAAGAGCACTGCACTGCGATTCGTGCTGTCGGTTGCTCCCGCCTCAGGCTTCCCACCGAGATAGGCGAGCACTGCGTCACGGAAGCGATAGTTCATCGTGGCGTCGGCGGCGTCGCCACGAAGGAGGCGCAGCGCATCACGACGATTCCAAAGCTCACCAATGATCGGAGCATTCGGCGATGCGGCCTTAAGCGCAGCGCGGAACTCCTGCCAGAAGCCGTCAGGGAAACTGCCGTCGGGCATTACGTCGAGGCGCCAGCCAGCAACGCCCTGTTGCAGCCACCAGCGCGCCACACCAGCGTCACCCGCCGGCGAGGTTAGGAGGGTGGCCGCTGGCGCCCCTGATGCGTCGCCAAGGATCAGCGCGCGCACTGCATCGTTGTTCTTGTTCAGCACAGGGAGCGTGTCGTAGTTCGCCCAGGCAACATAGCCCGCGGTGTTCGGCCCAGAAGCACCCGCACATGGCCCTCGTGTGCCAGCCGCCTTCGTCCAGATGAACCAGTCGCGATACGGCGAGTCAACCGACTCGCAGGCACCGACTGTTGGCCATCGACCGTAGCGATCGAAGATTGGCGAATCAGAGCTGACGTGGTTGAAGACGCCATCAAGGATCACGGCAATGTTGAGCTTCTGTGCGGCGGACAAGAGGCGTTGCAGCGCCGCGTTTCCACCAAGTCGTTCGTCAACCTGCAGGAAATCATTGCCGTCATATCGATGGTTAGAGTTCGCATCAAAGACTGGGTTGAGGTAGATCGTGTTTACGCCGATGGAGACGAGGTGCGGAAGTCGAAGGCGAATACCATCAAGGTCGCCACCATAAAAATCTTCGCCCTTCGGCGGCGTTGCGGGAATCGTGTTCCACGGAATGATTGAGGCAACCCCCCTGTAGCGCGGCTGCGCGCCGCCATCGTTCAACGGGTTGGCGTTCGCAAAGCGGTCGGGGAAGATCTGATAGACAACAGATCCACTCAGGAGTGGACTAGCGGTGAACCCCTTTGGTGAGACAACGATCGCCCAGTCGCCACCCACGTTGGCGACTGATGTGCTCCCAAGACCCTGGTCGTTGACGTTGTCATCAGAGAGCTTGACCGCAGCGGAGCCGTCGGCAATGACAAAGTGATAGCCGATGGCTGTTGGTTCTGTACCAACCTCGATGCTGGCCTGCCAGAGATCACAGCGAGCCTCCGTGAGCCCGTTCGCAGGATCAAGAACGGGGTCAGGGGCGAGGAGGCTCGCGAGTTCGGCGCTTGCCCCACGATTACTCTCGTTGACCTCGGAGCAGGGAACGCCGCGCGCGACACGGGTGGCGGGGCTCTTCGTTGCGGAGCCGCCGAATGGCGTGGCGACCGAGAGCGCAACGGTGACGGCGTCGTCGGTTCCGGTGCGCACATGGAGGACGACCGTCGCACCAACCTCCACCGCACCGCCCTCAAGGCGATAGGCAGGGTCGCGAGAGTCATGGCGGATCAAGAGCTCCTGCAGCTTCCCGTCACCCCTGACCTCTGCGGCTGGGTCTGTCGGGTCGCCCGCTGGCCCGCACCCAGCGGCAAGCAGTGCCACGACGAGGGTGATGGGCAGGGCGCGGCGCCAAGGCGCGGCGGGCTCGGGTACGATCAGAGGCACTATGGAAGTGAACGGCATCCGCATCCCCACAATCATCGCTGAGAATAGTGCCGCGCGCTGCGACGGTTGCTCTGCACAAATCGAAGGGACCCCGTTCCGTATCAGCGTGCTCGACACCACCGCAACCGAGGTTGCCCCCTCGTTTGGTGAAGCCTCACCGATCAACCCCGGGCCATTCCAGTTCTGCACCGACCCCGCCTGCCCGTCGCGCTGGATGGCGGCACGTGGGTGGCTCCGCTGCAGTCGCAGTGGCGTGCGCGAGATCATGCGACCGATCCGGCTGCCGCAGGGCGCCGGTGCTGAGTTCGGACTCTGCGATGGTCTGCATCACGATGCTCACGAGTTCCTGCCGGCGTAGGCCGGAACCAGCGTGACAACGCTCATCCCAGCACTCACCGCGCTCTTAGCTCTTCTCTTCGCCGCGCTGCTTTTCGATCAGTATCGAACGCGTCGCGGCACGTATCAGTTGGCGTGGGGAGTTGGCGCGATTGCGTTCTCTATTGCGGCAGGCGCTGAGGCGCTTGCAGCGGCTATCGGCTGGAGCGAACCGATCTACCGCGTCTGGTATCTCTTCGGCGCGGTATGGACAGCAGGTTGGCTCGGCGCCGGCACCATTTTGTTGTTGGCAAAAACACGATTCGGATACTGGTATGCGCTCTGCCTCGCGCTCTCGGGCCTCTTTACGATTCTGGTTGCACGCCGTCTAGAGGATCCATCGGCAGGGCCAACCGCGTTGCTCTACGCGCTTACCGCCTGGGGTGCCGCGATTGCGATCGGTTGGCTCTCGTATATGGGTGACGTTCGGTGGGCGCGGATTGCAATCGCGCTGACCGCGACCCTGAGTGTGATTGCAGTACCACTCGTGGTGATCGCCGATCTGCCAGCCCCTGGATGGGCGACAGATCCCGCAACCGGCGCGCCGATCGCGCTGCTACTCCCGCCTTCACTCCGTCTTCTCACGCCGATCCTCAATGTGAGCGGCGGGCTAGCACTGCTGACGGGCGCCCTCTTCTCGATCTACGTTTTCATGCCAAAGCGTCGCGTGCTCCCATACTCAAGCGATCCAGACCAGCGTGGTGATGAACTGCTCTTCAATCTCGCGATCGCCCCCGTGGCGCTCACCGTGAACTTTGTGCGCAGCATTCCGGACGCCTGGCGGTCCTGGCGCGCTGGAACACTCAATCGTCGTGTTCCAGCAACGGCGCTCATCGCACTAGGCGCCTTCGTGCCGAGCCTTACCGACACGCTGAATCGCGCCGGCTCCACCGAGGGGTATCAGGTGGGGAAGCTCATCGGGGCGATCCTCCTCCTCGCTGGGTTCTTGGCAAGTGTGGAAGCGGCGCGCGAGGTGCGCCTCCCGCTTCTTGGCCGACCAGTCCGGGCGCTGCTCAGGTTGGTTCGCCGCGAGGGGTGACTGGTATCCTGAACTCCAGCACCGCACGGAGGCCCCAATGAAGATCCGCACCGCAGTTCTCCCCGTTGCCGGATGGGGCACCCGGTTCCTTCCAGCGACGAAGGCCGTCCCGAAAGAGTTGCTGCCGATCGTTGACCGTCCCGCCATCCAGTACGCCATCGAAGAGGCAGTTGCCTCAGGGATTGAGCGGGTCATTCTCGTCACCAGCGAACATAAGCGCGCGATTGAAGATCACTTCGATATCTCGGCCGACCTCGAGGCAGTTCTTGAGCAGCGCGGTGACATTGAGCACCTGCGTGCCGTGCGTGCCGTTGCCGATATGGTGCACCTCGTGACGATTCGTCAGAAAGAGCAGCTCGGCCTCGGCCATGCGGTGCTCATGGCCCAAGACGCCGTTGGCCATGAGCCATTTGCGGTGATGCTCCCCGACGACCTCGTCTTTGGTGCAACCCCCGCCCTCGCCGAACTCATCGAGGCATATGTCGCCACGCAGGCATCGGTGGTTGGTGTGATGCGCGTTGCGCCAGCAGAGACGCATCGCTACGGCATTGTTGATCCCGACACCACGCTTCCAACGAGCGATCAGGGTCGAACCATTCCACTTCGCGGCGTCGTAGAGAAGCCCGATGCAACGAATGCGCCGTCAGACCTTGCTGTTGTCGGCCGGTACATCCTGAGCCCGAAAATCTTTGAGCGCCTAGAGCAGACAACCCATGGAGTTAACGGTGAGATCCAGCTGACGGACGCCATTCACACGCTGGCGCAAGAGCAGCCCGTCGTCGCCCGGCACTTCTCTGGAACGCGATATGACGTCGGCTCGCCAGAGGGTTGGCTCCGCGCGAACCTGCATGTTGCGCTCGACCATCCAGTCTATGGACCGATTGTTCGTAGGGCTGTTGCCACTGAGAACGAGCGCCCTACATGACACCATCAGAGCGTGACGAGCGAACGCTGAAGCCTGGCGACGTAGTTGCCGGACGGTATCGGCTGCAGGAGCTGATTGGCGAAGGGGCGGCGGCACTCGTCTTCCGTGCAACCGATGAGGCGCTTGGCCGCGACGTGGCCGTTAAAGTGCTCCGCGCACCACTTGCAACATCTGCCGCTGCTGCGGATCGCTTCCGAGCCGAGGGCAGGGCCGCCGCCATCGTTGCGCACCCAAACGTTGCCGCCGTGTTTGACGTTGCGCCAGAGGGTGAATCACCCGCCATCGTCATGGAGTTTGTTGACGGCGAGGATCTCGCCTCCATGTTGCGTCGGGTCGGCCCACTGGTGCCACGCCGCGCTGCAGCGGTTGCTGCACAAGTTGCACGCGGGCTCGCCGCCGCACATGTGCGCGGCATCATTCATCGCGATGTCTCCTCGCGCAACATTCTGATTAGCAGGGAGGGGCGTGCTCAGATCGCCGACTTCGGTATCGCGCAGGCAATGCATGAGGTTGACGGCAGTGAAGCGGCAGCTCGGAGCGGCCAGCGACCAGAAGGTTCTGTTGGATATCTCGCACCTGAAGTTTTGGCAGGGAGTCCGCAATCAGCAGCCTCAGACCTCTTCGGCCTCGGCGTGGTCCTGTTTGAACTACTGACGGGGCATCGTCCATTCGACCGCTTGAGCGGCGCAGAGTTAAAGGAACGGCGCGGTCAGTCGCCCGCTCCATCGCCCCGTGAACTGCGACCCGACATCTCCCCAGAACTTGATCTCATCACGATGCGACTCTTGGCACCGAAGCCAAATGAGCGGTATGTGAATGCAACCGCCGCGGCAGATGCTCTTGAGACGTATGTGGTGCAGGCGAATCGCACCGCCGTCCCATCGCGACCGGTCGGTCCAGCCGCTGGTGCACCGCGTGCGCTTGCTGGAACGCGGGTCGCCCGGGTTGCCGCAGAGGCGGGACCAGGTGAGCCGGAGATGCTTCCAGATCCGAACGACGTTAGCGGCGAGGAGCCCGCTGATTCGGACGACACGATATCGCTGCGAACCATGCTCCTGGCGATCGGAGGAGTCACCCTCACGGCGTTGCTTCTTGTGGGCGGTGTGATCTTGGCGATTCGCCTCTTTACCGCAGGGGCGGGACCGGACAACAACGTAAAGGTGCCGAGCCTCACCACCCTGACCCTCGCCGAGGCCATTCCGATCGCTGAGGGCCTTGGCCTTCGCGTGCAGGTTGTTGAGCGGGTGACCTCGTCAGATCAGCCAGTCGACACCATCCTGTCGCAGTCGCCCGGAAGCGAGACGCTCGTGCCGCTCAACACCGTCATCGAGGTTCGCGTTGTGGCTGGGAGCGGGTTTGTGGTGGTCCCTGATATTCGCGGGCTGAGTGAGGCGGATGGGGTTGCAGCACTGGCTACGGCAAAGCTGGTTCGGGGTGCAAAATTTGAAAAATACGACGACACGGTTCCTGCTGGAGAAGTGATCCAGCAGAACCCGCGCCCTGGCGTGCAGGTTTCGAGCGGCACGGCGGTTGATCTTGAGGTCTCACTGGGGCCCGAGCCATTGCCGAGCCCGTCACCAAGCGCAAGCGGAGCTGATTGGCCGCAGGTCCCAGATCTGCGCTGCTCGAGCATTGCCGACGCTGCATCGATCCTCTCAGCGCTCGGCCTCTCGCTCGATGCACCATCAGCGATGCTGGATCCAACAGTTCGAATCAACACCTTCTCGCCACTCGCAGGGGTATTCGTTGAACCTGGGCGCGAGATTACGGTTTTGACGAGTGCGCCAGCAGGGACACCGATCGACGGCTGTTCCCCGTAGCGGGGCTAGGCCTCTAGCCCCTCCCAGAGTCCGCCACTCGCCCAGCTGAGCCGCGGGCGCTCGGGGAGCGTTCCATCAACACCACGTTCGAGTTGTGCTGCAGCCTGCAGTGGCACTGGCGCCGTCCAGCACTCTTTTACGTCACTCTCGGCGACGAGGCGGCGCTTCTTGTCGATGCCGCAATACGAGACCTTGCCAATGACGGAGCGGCGCATGTGCCGGCAGCTTCCGCACGAGGCGGTTGGCGTCTTGCACACCCAGCATTGGCCAGACTCTTCTTGAATTGCGCTACACGTTGGGCAGCGCCAGGTGAGGGCTGGTGCAGCACTCACGGCTTCACTCGATAGACGCGGAAGGTCTGCGTCTCCACGAGTGGGTCACCAACACTGAGCTCGTACGAGACGGTGACGAAACCATTCCCCTCGGTGTTGAAATTGTTTGGAAGGGCATAGGTCCACGAAGCGCGCCCATTGACATCAGAGGTTACGCACACACGCCCGCTTGGCGTTGCACCAGGAGCGCTGACATACATGCACACTTGAACGTTCGCAGCAGGCGCGCCAGTTGAATCGGTTGCAGTCGAGGTGATGAGGAAGTCTTTCCTGCTGCTCAAGATGATTGTTCCTGGGTTCAAGATGATGGAGATTCGACCGACTGAAGCGCTGGTCGAGATCTCAACGCTCTTTGCTGTCTGATTTCCTGCCCCATCCGTCGCCGTAATCGTTAGCAAGTTCGTGCCGTTGCGAAGGGTGATACCAATCGAGAAGGCGCCTTTCGCTGTTGATCGTCCGCTCTCAATCGTTCCTGTCGTCTCGTTGCGCACCTGAACATCAATGTCCTTGTCGGTCTTTCCGGTGACAGTGACGGAGTCGCCGTTCATGATGTCGCCTGGGGTCGGCGTGGTGATGGTCAGTGCTGGCGGAGTGGTATCTCGAACGACCGTAATCGAGGCAGATCGGCCCCCCTCAACGCCGTTCACCACAACGACCGCCTCAATCACGTTGCTACCAGCAGAGAGAGGAATCTTTGCGATGTCGAACCCAGCTGTCTTTGGCATAGAAATCTCAGCGCCGGTGATGACTGAACCATCTTCGCGCGTGATGATGATGCGAATGATGGCGTCACTCTTCTCGAGTAGATCCTGCGGCAGAGTGCCACTAATGGTGATCGTTGCGGCAGCGGTGATCGGCTCACTCGGCTCGGCGAGAGTTGGCCGTCCCGGTTCGAGCGAGGTTGGTGGCGGTGTGGGCGAACCGCTGGCACCAATGGAGGTGATGAACGGAAGTGCGACGGCCGCAAGACCGATTGCCCCCGCAATCACGAAGAGGGTGATAAACGTGGAGAGGGCGGTGGCGATTGTGCCGCCAACACTGCGCGATGTGGTCCTTGATCGCTGCGATGCGGAGTCAACCTGATAAGGAGGCGTGTACCCCTCGGATCGGCCGGGGAGGCCGCGCCGCGGTGGCTTTGAACTCGATCGACGGAAGAGTCCCATAGAGCGATTCTCGCACGCAGCGCGCCGAGACCGCTACGCTCCAACGATGCCCGATCAACCGAGTGACCCGCAGCTGATCCTCGAGATGCGCGATCGCGTCGCGCGCGCACGCGCCGAGGTCGTTCGTGCTGTTGCTGAGGGGCGTGGCCCCGATGCATGGCGGGCCGCACTAGTGGCCCTAGAGTCGCGCGGACGCTTCGGCATTCGCATGGGGCTGGGTCGATCGAAGGCCCTCCTGCGCGCTCTCGGCTCACCCGAAACGGGGGTTCGCGGTGCTTTGGTCGCCGGCACAAATGGCAAGGGGAGCGTCGTCGCCCTCGTCTCCGCAGCGCTTCGCGCGGCGGGGATCCGCCACGCCACCACCCCGAAGCCTCACCTGGTCAGCTACCGCGAGCGGGTGCAGATCGATGGACAGCCGCTCGCCCCGCTCCCATTCGCCCAGGCGGTGGCGCGCGCCCTTGATGCTGCTGACCAGATTGAAGAGCGCGTTGGGCCAGCCACTGAGTTCGAGATCCTTGTCGGCGCCATCTTTGAAGCACTCCGCCAGGAAGAGATCACCACGGCGATCGTTGAGGTGGGTCTTGGCGGACGGCTTGATGCAACGCATGCGTGGGATGGCGGAGTCGCTGTCGTGACCAATGTGGGCTTAGACCACCAGCAGTATCTGGGCGATACGATTGAGGCGATTGCTAAAGAGAAGGCGGCGATCATCGTGCGCGGCGATCGTGCCGTTATCGGTGCGAGCGAACGAGGCGGTGCACTTGATGTGATTCGCCACCGTGCTCAACGGGTCGGCGCGCCGTTCACGATCGCACGTGCTGGCGCGATCCGTTCGCTTGGACGCGATGGCATCGAAGTAGAGCTCGAGGGTCATGGTGCGGTGCGCGTTGGGCTACTCGGTCACCATCAAGGAGCGAACGCTGCAGTTGCAGCGGCGACACTCGACGCACTCCGCGATGCTGGCATTGCTTCTGTCAGTGATGACGAGCTCCGCGCTGGCTTCGCTGCGGCGCGCTGGCCCGGCCGAATGGAGTTGATTCCAAGCGCTCTTGGTGGCGGCGACGAGCGTGACCTGCTTCTTGATGGAGCGCACAACGAAGATGGCGCTGCAGCGTTGGCGGCGGCGCTTGGCGATCTTTCGCCACAACTACTCAGCGCTACCGGAACGCGAAATACACCACTCGTACTGATCGCTGCCGTCATGGCCGACAAGTCGGTCGCTGAACTGTGCGCCGCCCTTGCGAAATCGCCAGCGCTGCGCACCGCGCACGTGATCTGTACCACTGTTGGCGATGTGCGATCTCTCGCACCTGAGCAACTTGCCGCTGCGGTCCGTGTTGCTGGGCTTGGTGCGCGGGTGCAGATCGCAGTAAACCCAATCGCCGCACTGCTTGCAGCAGCAGAGCAGAGCGGGCCGATCATTGCAGCGGGGTCGCTCTACCTGGTTGGTGCGATCCGTGGCGAGTTGATGCGCCGCGGTGTGCTCCCAGATGACGGCAGCCGCGATGACGTGGCAGGATCAGCTACATGAGTGAGAGCGCAGCGAGCCGCGAAGCGATCAGCCACTCATACGCGCCGATTCCGGCCACCACGATCGGTCCACTGCGCGCTGTGTGGGGGAGCCGCACCTACATCATGGCGGTGGCGAACCTTACCCCTGACAGCTTCTCGGGTGATGGCCTCATGGCGCCGAGTGGCTCAACAAACGATTTCCTGGATCGCGTAGAACAGCTTGCGCGCGACGCGGTTCGCGATGGCGCCGATCTGCTCGATCTTGGTGCCGAGTCGACACGACCAGGCCACACAGAGATCTCAGCGGCAGACGAGATCGCCCGGCTTGTTCCCGCCATTGAACGACTTCGCCGCGTGCTCCCAACGTTGGCACTCAGCGCCGACACCCAGAAGGTTGAGGTTGCCGCCGCCGCACTCGACGCAGGGGCGCACATGCTGAACGACATCTGGGGAACTCGAGCAGGCGATGAGATGCTGCAGCTCGCAGCCACGCGCGGCGTTCCGATTGTTGTGATGCATAACCGTAAAGAGATTGCCACTGGCGAGCAGGCCGCCAGCTTCGCCGAGGAGTTCCTAGACGAGATGGCGGCGGTCGCGGCACGCGGTCGCGCACTCGGAATCCCCCCGGAGCAGCTGATCCTGGACCCCGGCTTCGGCTTCGGGAAGGGCCCTGCCCAGAACCTCGTCACCCTGCGCCTTCTGGGTGCCATGCGTGATTTGGGCCACCCAGTGCTGCTCGGCACCAGCCGTAAGTCCACACTCGGTCGCATCATTGACGGGGCACCAGCCGACCGCCTGGCGGCGACGGTGGCCACCAGCGCACTCGGGGCGCTTGCGGGCGTCGACATCGTGCGCGTGCATGACGTGCAGGAGAACCGCGATGCCGTGCGCGTCATTGACGCTGCCCTGCGTGCAGTGGGTGACGACTCCGATGACGCAATCGGCCCGAATCCGAATCGTGCCGACCGCCCGCCACGCCCACGTCAGCGCGACAGGATCAGTGTGCGGAACGTGCGCTTTGATGCAGCGCATGGCGTGTACCCAGAGGAGCACCAGAAGCCGCAACCGTTCTTCGTTGACGTTGAGGTGGACGCCGACCTTGCCCCAGCTGGTCGCGGCGACGCACTCGCCGCATCCGTCGATTACAGCGAACTGGTGCGCGTTGCCGTGGAGCGTGTTGGCGCAGGAGGCCACGCCGATCTCATTGAAGCCCTTGCAGAGCGCATCGCTGACGCTGCAATGGAGGTCATTGCAACAAGCGGAGCAACCGTGCACGAGGTGCGCGTTCGGGTGCGCAAGCCTGAGGCTGCAGTAGCGGCGCCGATTGATTGGGCCGGCGTTGAGGTGGTTCGCAAGCCCTAAGGCGAGCTGGCGCTAACCTACTCGTTCGGCCGGATCCCCAACTCCACCGTGATCGTAATGAGCGAACCATCACGAAGTACGGTCAAGGTGATCGTTGTGCCAGGTGAGTACTGCACCAACAGATCCTGCAGCGGGTGTGCCCCATCAATCGCCGTTTCGTTGACGGCGGTGATGATGTCGCCACCCTTTAGTCCTGCCCTCTCTGCTGGGCTGCCAGGAACAATCGGTGAGGTGGTGCCATCAGCGATGATCCATGCGCCAGCGCTGATTGAAAGATCATTCTCCCGAGCAACACGTAGGTCAAGTGCGGTGTAGCGCACACCGATCCATGGCCGTGACAGCGGAACACCAGCGAGCGCCTGCTCAAGGATTGGTCGAGCAATGTCAATCGGAATGGCAAACCCAATGCCGGCACCCTCTGTGGAGATTGCGGTGTTGATGCCGATGACGGCGCCACTCGAATCAACAAGTGCGCCACCAGAGTTTCCTGGATTGATTGCGGCGTCAGTCTGAATGAGGCCGTTAATTGCTCCGCTCTCTGTAGTGATGTCGCGGCCGAGCGCTGAAACGATGCCGGCGGTGACAGAGTTGGTATACACGCCGAGTGGCGAGCCGATCGCGATCGCGGTCTGGCCAACCTTGATGCCACCAGAGCGTCCGAGGGTTGCCGTTGGCAAGCCAGCAGCGTCAATCTTTACAACGGCAAGATCGGTAAGCGTGTCAACGCCGTAGACCGTGCCGGTGAAGTCTCGCCCATCTTTGAGGCGTACAACGATGGAAGTTTCATCTTCGACGACATGCTTGTTTGTCACGATCCACCCATCAGCTGAGTAGATCACCCCGGAGCCGATGCCGTCACCGTCGGGCGCCGTGACCTCAAGGGTGACGATGGCGGGCGAGACGCGCTCCGCAACAGCAACAATCGCCGACTGCTCGGAGACGAGCGTCTGCCGAATCTGCGTCGTGATGTCGCCACCAGAGAGTCCATCAAGAAGGAGAATTGTCGCTGCAGCACCGCCACCGGCGCCAAAGAGGAGCGAGAGGGCAAGCATCCCGGCGATTGCGCCACGGCTGAGAGATCCGGTCCCAGCACGCAGTGAATTACGAGCCGCTTGTAGCGGACCACTCTCTCGCGTGATCCACGCCGCTGGTCCGGTGGTTCGCTCTGGCTCGAAGCGAAGTGGCGAGCGCCGCTTCACTGGGGTCTTCGTCACCCTCTTTGGGGCGGCGGGGGTGCGCTTCGCTTTCTCAACCACGTGGCGTCTCCTTTGGATCTTCGGTGCTCTCAGGCGCCACGCTCAATGAGGCGGGCGTCTCACTCACCGTAGAGGATGGGGGATCGGCACGTAGAACACGGCGAAGGCGGAGTGAAGTTTTCGCAACCTCGCCGAGGAGGGCTGCAGCGCGCCGACCGAAGCTGACCAGGGTGGCTGGCCCAGTTTGAGCCGGGGCAGCCTCAGGGAGCTCGTCGTCCACCGCCTCGGGGTCGGCGGGGAAGGTGAGGGCGAAGCTTGTTCCCTCGCCAGGGAGGCTTTCGACCACGATGCGCCCCGCATGCATGTCTACGATCGACTTCACGATCGCGAGGCCCAGGCCAGAACCAGTGGCACGCGCAGCTCGATTCGCCGCCGCCAACCCTTCGGTGCCGCGATAGAAGCGATCGAAGATGCGTGGCAACTCATCCGATGAGATGCCTACCCCTGTATCGCGAACGGTGACCGTTGCAGCACCAGTAGAGAGCAGTTGTACCGAGACGAGGACACTGCCACCCCGTGCGGTGAACTTGAGCGCATTGGCGACGAGATTGGCTACAGCCTGCCCAACAAGTGCAGCGTCGTGCCGGACAAGCACCTTGCGTGTCGGCATGCGCTCATCGACCGCGACACCGACACGTCGTGCCCCTGCAGCAGCCTGCTCTACCGCCGCGCGCACGCTCGAACGCATGTCACCAACAAGAAAGACAGGGCGAGCGATCCCCGCATCAAACCGCGAGAGTTCAAGAATGTTTGATGTCAGTGAATCCATGCGCTCGAGCTGCCGACCGGCCTCAACGAAGAGCCTCTTGCGTGTCGCTTCGTCGGTCGCTGGATCTTGCAGCAGATCAACGAACGCCCGCAACGCTGCAAGAGGGGTACGAAGTTCGTGTGACACATCGGCGAGGTGCTCTTGCCCGCGATCTCGCTCGCGGCGCAGCGCCTGCATTGATCCCTGCAGCCGATCAGCCATGAGATTGAATTGGTCAAGCAGTGCCACCATCTCGTCGTTTGCCGCAACCTCAATTCCTGTCGGCACACGTGCAGAGAGATTTCCTTCGCTGATTTCTGTCGCCGTTTCAGAGAGGAGTTGTACTGGCTTTGCAAATCGCGCAGCGGCAATTGTTGAGACGATGATGGCCACAATCATTGCGAGAATGCCAACGAACGTAATAGTTCCAGTAACTCCAGCGATTCTCGATGCGCGCGTTGTAAGTGGTGAAATCAGCGTGACCTCAATGCTGATTGACATCGGAGCACCCCCGATAATGACAACGTTCGGCTCCAACAGAATGGAGTCCCGTGCCTCGCCTGGCTCAAGCACCGCTCCATCCGAGCTAATCAGGAATTCCGATTCAGCAGCGGGAGAGAAAAACTCTTTATCAGGATTCCATGTTCCGAATCGAACGAGAACATCTGCACGGGCAATATCTAGTGCGAGCTGCTGCAACTCCGGGTCTTGCAACAAGAATCGCTCACGAACCTCCGCGTTCAGCTCACCGTTGCTGTTGAGAATGTTCTTCGTTCCTGCGACGCTTTGTGCAAGGCTGCGAACGGCGCTTGACACGGCGGCAGTACGAGCTGTCTGTGCCGCGCGCTCTTGCGTTTCAAACTCTTGTGAAACGCGGTCAACAACCAGATAGCCAGAGAGAGCGAGTGCCATCGCCACGATGCCAAGGAAGGCAATAGTGAGACGTGCGCGCAACCCTCGGGGAGGTACGCCGTAGAGGGAATCAGTGAGCGGGCTCAGGCGCCGCTCCGTTCACCACGGTCACTGCGGTCGGAGAAGCTGTACCCCACACCCCGAACGGTCAACACGAAACGCGGCTTGTTGGGATCTGGCTCAACCTTGTCGCGCAAATGACTCACGTGCACATTGATCGTCTTCTCATCGCCCGCAATTGCTGCGTCGTAATCGCGTACACGCTCAAGAAGATCGCGCCGCGCGAAGACACGTCCCGGCTTCTCGGCGAGGATGCGCAAGATTTCAAACTCCGTTGGAGTGAGAGCGATGCGAGCCCCACCGCGGGTGACCTTACGGCGTTCAAGGTCAATGACGAGATCTTCTGCGCGAATGACACGTCCGCCCATCGCGTCGGCGAGGTCGCCGTAGGCGCGGCGCAACTGCGACTTCACCCGAGTGAGCAGCTCGCGAACACGGAAGGGTTTCGTCATGTAGTCATCGGCGCCCAGCTCGAGGCCGAGGATGGTGTCGACCTCCTCGTCGCGGGCGGTGAGGATGATGACGGGGGCCTTAGAGCCCCCCGCGCGCAGGCGGCGGAGGAGTTCGAAGCCATCGATTCCAGGGAGGCGTACGTCGAGGATCAGGAGGTCGGGGGCCTGTTTCATGCCGATCTCGAGCCCCTTGTCGCCGGTCGCCGCCATGAGCGGCAGGTAGCCCTCGCCCTTCAGCGCCACCTCAAGGGCGAGCGCGACGGCTGGATCGTCTTCAACAACAAGGATCGTGGCTGCCATGCTCCGATGCTACACCCCTGACGGGGCTATCCTTCGCCTCGTATGAGCACGCCAAGCGCCCCCCAGGTGATGAACGGCCACCTAACGCCCGCTGCCACCCTCGCGGTGAAGGAGCGCGGCAAGGCCCTGCTCAGCCGACCCACCCTGAATAAGGACACCGCCTTCAGCCGCGAGGAGCGCCGCCTCCTTGGCCTCGACGGACTTCTCCCCGCGTCGATTCTGACCCTTGAGGAGCAGGTCGCCGTAGAGCTAGTCAAGATTCGCCGCAAGCAGGATCCGCTCGAACGCTACATCGGCCTCGCCGCTCTCCAAGATCGCAACGAGACGCTCTTCTATCGCCTCATCGTTGAGAACGTCGAAGAGTTCCTGCCCATTGTCTACACACCAACCGTAGGTGAGGCGTGCAAGCGCTGGAGCCAGATTTGGCGCCGTGCGCGTGGCGCGTGGATCACGCCAGAAGATTCATCGAGAATTCCAGAGTTGCTCCGCAATGCCTCCGGCGGTGCTGAGATTCGCCTCATCGTCGTTACCGATAACGAACGCATTCTTGGCCTTGGCGATCTTGGCGTTGGCGGCATGGGGATTCCTATTGGCAAACTTTCTCTCTATACCGCCGCTGCGGGAATTCAGCCATCGTGGGCACTCCCTGTCTCACTTGATGTTGGCACCGATAACAGTGAACTGATCGCCGATCCAAACTACCTCGGACGCCGAACGCCACGACTCCGCGGCGCAGAGTACGACGCGTTTGTTGAAACCTTCGTTCGCGGCGTACAGGCTGCGTTCCCTGGCTGCGTTATACAGTGGGAAGACTTCAAACAGCAGAACGCGATTCGCATCCTTGAGCGATATCGCAACAGCGTCCCCTCGTTCAACGATGACATTCAAGGAACAGGTGCAGTTGCGCTCGCCGGCATCATCGCGGCAATCGTTGCGGGTGGTGGATCAGGTACGAGCAAGATTGAAGATCAACGAATTCTCTTCTACGGTGCTGGTGCTGCAACGCTCGGCATCGCGCGACTTTTGCGACACACGTTGGCCGCCGCTGGACTTCAGGGAGTCGCACTTGATACAGCGATCATCTCCCTTGACTCAAAGGGCGTCGTACATGAAGGGCGCGCTGAGTTGGGTGATGGAAAGAGCGAGCTCGCACTGAGTGCCGCTGCAGTTTCGGCGCTCGGTATTGGTGAACTACTGAGCGCGGGGCTTGCGGATGTCATTAACCAGGTCAAGCCAACGATCCTGATCGGCACGAGTGGCCAGGCCGGTGCATTCACTGAGTCGGCGATTCGCGCGATGGCAGCGGCCGCAGCGGCACCGCTCATCTGGCCACTCTCTAATCCGACCTCGTGTGCTGAGGCGACGCCGAGCGACATCTTCGCCTGGAGCAATGGTCGCGCTGTTGTTGCAACGGGGTCACCATTTGATCCAGTGATGGTGGGCGGAACCTCGCGCACCATCAGCCAGGCGAATAATGTCTATATCTTCCCCGGGGTTGGCCTTGCGGCAATTGCTGGAAAGCTGAAGTTCATTCCAGATGAGGCGTTCATCGTTGCGGCGAAGACCCTTGCGGCGCTGACCGCGCAGAGTGCCCCCGCTGGTGGGGCGCTCTACCCACCGCTCGCCGATCTGCGCTCCATCAGCCGCGCCATCGCCATTGCCGTTATTGAGGCGGGCGCAGCGGCGGGGTGGGCCTCGGCCGCCGATGGGGCTCGTGCCGCCGATCTCGTTGATGGGGCCATGTGGAGCCCGAACTACCGCACCTACGTTCCCGCCTAAACTACCGAAGAGCGAAAGGAGGAGTCATGCGAATCGGCGTCTTGCGCGAAACCGTTCTAGGCGAGCGACGCGTTGCCCTCGTCCCCGATGCCGTGGCTAAGCTCGTGGCGGCTGGCCACCAGATCGTTGTGCAGCGAGGCGCCGGCGAGGCCGCCGGGTTCCTCGACGCCGCCTACGAGAAGGCGGGCGCAACGCTCGCCGCCGATGCTGCCGCACTTTGCGGTGGCAACCCTGAGATCGTCGTGAAGGTGCGCAAGCCGAGCAGTGCCGAGGCGGCACTGCTTCCGAAAGGCTCGACCCTGGTTGCCCTTTTGACCCCTGGCTCCAACGACGACCTTCTCCCAGCACTGAAGGAGCGCGGCCTCACGGCCCTCGCACTCGAGCTGGTGCCGCGCATTAGCCGCGCGCAGTCCATGGACGTGCTCTCTTCACAGAGCGGCGTCGCCGGCTACAAGGCAGTGCTGGTTGGCGCGAGTGCGCTCGACAAGTTCCTGCCGATGTTGACCACAGCCGCAGGAAGCATTGCCCCTGCCAAGACCTTCGTGCTTGGTGCCGGCGTTGCTGGCCTACAGGCCATTGCCACGGCGCGCCGCCTCGGAGCGGTGGTGAGCGCCTTCGACGTGCGATCCGCCGCCGGTGAGCAGGTGCGCTCGCTCGGCGCCCAGTTCGTAGAGCCCGCAGCAAAGGCCGAGGGGACGGGCGGCTACGCCCGCGCACAGACCGAGGATGAGGCGGCCCAGAACGCCGCGATCATCGCCGACCACATCAAGAGCCAGGATCTGGTGCTCACGACCGCACTGATCCCTGGGCGCAAGGCACCCATTCTCGTCACCGATGCGATGCTTGCCAGCATGCGACCAGGATCTGTTGTGCTTGACCTCGCCGCCGAATCGGGCGGCAACGTAGAGGGCTCCGTGCCAGGGGAGACAGTGGTCCGCCACGGCGTGCAGCTGATCTGCGTCGCGAACATCGCCGCGTCAGTTCCGCTCCACGCCAGTCAGATGTTCTCCACCAACGTGCGCACGCTCTTGACCCACCTGAGCGGCGAGAACGGCGCACTCACCGTAAACGCCGCCGACGAGATCACCGGACCAATGCTTGTGGTGCATAACGGCGCTGTGCCGGTGAAGGCATCATGACCGCGCTGCTGACCGCACTCGGCGCCGCCACCGCGCTCATTGCCGTGACTTCGGGTGGCACGCCAACTGCCGCAGCGTCAACGACGCTGGTCGATGCGCAGATCGTTGAGGTCTACGTCTTCCTCCTCGCCGCATTCACCGGCTTCCAGATCATCACTAAGGTGCCACCGCTCCTCCACACGCCGCTCATGGCGGCCACGAATGCCATCTCGGCGATCAGCCTTGTTGCGAGCATCGTCATCGCCGGCGCTGAACGGCCGCTCTTCATCAACATCATGGGCATGGTTGCGGTGGCCGCCGCGACGATTAACGTGGTGGGTGGATTCGTGATTACCGACCGCATGTTGAAGATGTTCAAGAAGACCGAGGCGCCAAAGTAAT
>JBIIGQ010000043.1:0-5236 GCA_044236365.1 Candidatus Limnocylindrus sp.
AGGTTGCGGTAGCCCGTGCCACTGGTCGCGAGGGCGATGAGGTGGAACGGCTGCTGGTCGGCCTTCCCCTCTTTGTCGCGCATCCCACGGCGGGCGACGTACGTCTCGACGCCGATGATCGGCTTGATCCCAAACTGCTTTGCCGCCTGGACGAACTGGACCGAGCCGTAAAGGGCGCCGTGGTCGGTGAGGGCGATCGAGTCCATCCCAAGGCGCTTCGTCTCCTCCATCAGCGCCTCCAGGTTGCTCATGCCGTCGAGCAGGCTGAACTCGCTGTGGACGTGGAGGTGCGTAAAGTCAGGCTTGGCGCTCACGTGGGGCAGTCTAGCGATCGGCGTACTATCCCCCTATGGATGAGCAGGAACGCGCACGACTACGGGCAGCCATAGAGGCCACCGAAGGGGGCGCCCCTGAGCCTGCCGCAGTAGACGCGCTCATGCGCCGCATGCTGACCGAGAGCCGGATCATCGCCATCGTGGGCGCCTCCCCCCGCCCGGACCGCCCCTCCCATGGTGTCTTGCGCACGCTGGCAGCAGCCGGCTGGCAGATCCTGCCGATCAACCCCATGCCAGAGGCACTGCGCGACGGAGTCGCAGGTCTCCCCTGTTTCCCAACGCTCCGTGCCGCTGCGGATTCGCTTCCAGTTGGCGAACGGATCGATCTCGTCGATGTCTTCCGGCGCTCCGAGGAGTGCGAAGAGGTCGCTCGCGAGGCGGTCGCGATTGGTGCGCGTGGCCTCTGGCTGCAGCTTGGAATCATCAGTCCCGCTGCGGCACTGATCGCCGCCGAGGCTGGCATTCACTTTGTGCAAGATCGTTGCCCCGCTATTGAGATGCCACGCCTCGGGATTACTGGTCCGGGCGAATAACCTTCGCAGTCAACCTAGGCGAAGAGGGCGAGTAGCACCCCAGCGATTGAGGCAGCGCCAACGCCCGCCAAGCGGCGCAATCGATTGGCGATAAGTTCCCCCTCAAGGCGATCAACAAGGTCGGGGCCGCTCCCCGGGGTGCCGCGCCACGCCTCATAGCGCGTTGCTGCGCCAACGCGGTTCGCCCACTCGGTTCGTGCCCTGAGCAGCGGTGGCACGCGAAGTGCGAGGTAGACGAACCCGGCGATCCCGAGACCACCAACGAAGAGACGAACAAGGTCGAGCACTTAGGCGTCCAGCAGGGTCTTGAAGACGGCCCCAAGTTGCGCCGCGTCGCCACGCCCCTTGCTCGCCTTCATTGCTTGGCCAACCAAGAAGCCCATCGCCTGCTGCTTCCCCGCCTTCCAGTCGGCGAGCGCCTGCGGATTCGCGGCCAAAACTTCGGCGGCAAGCTTCTTCAGTGCGCCATCGTCGCTGATCTGCCCAAGGCCGCGCTCAGCGATCGCCGCGCGAACATCAAAGCTTCCGCCCAGGAGCTCGGCGAAGAGCTCTTTCCCTGTGGTGCCGTTGATCTCCTTACGAGAGACGGCACCAATGAGCGCGGCGAATTGCACCGGGTCTGGCTCCGCAGCCCCCTCGTTTGCCGCCCGGAGATATTCGCCGGTTACCCAGTTAGCGAGAGTCTTAGCGTCAATCGTTGCTTCTGCAGCACGTGACGCCTCAAAGAGAGCGGCGGCACGAGGCTCGCCAACCAAGACAGCGGCGTCGTATTCAGAGAGTGCGAGCTGCTCAACATAGCGCGCCCGTCGGGCGGAAGGAATCTCAGGGATGCTCGCGACAATGCCCGCCAGCCAGGTTGGCTCAATGGTGAGCGGTGGTAGATCTGGCTCAGGGAAGTAGCGATAGTCGTGCGAGTTCTCTTTGGCACGCATCGTGTACGTGGTTTCGCTTGACTCATCCCAACCGCGCGTCTCCTGGGTGATTGACCCGCCCGCCTCAAGGATCTCGGCCTGTCGCGCAATCTCAAAGGCGATCGCCTTCTCTACCGAACGGAATGAGTTCATGTTCTTCACCTCGGTGCGCGTGCCGAACGGTGCATCCTCACTTGGCCTAATCGACACATTCGCCTCAACGCGCATCTGCCCGTTCTCCATCTCGGCATCGGCGGCACCGATCGTGCGCAGCAGGAGGCGGAGCTCTTCGGCGTAGCGGCGGGCGGTCTCCGCATCACGAATGTCTGGCTCGGTCACAATCTCAAGCAACGCAACACCGGAGCGGTTGTAGTCGATGAGGCTGGAGCGCTTCCCATCACTCCCCTTCTCGTGACGCAGGCGCGCCGTATCCTCTTCAAGGTGCGCGCGGCGAATGCGCACGCGACTCGTTCCGGCACTCGTAGTTACCTCAATGGTGCCGTGCTCGGCGAGTGGGAAGTCGAGCTGACTGATCTGGTATCCCTTCGGGAGATCTGGGTAGAAGTAGTTCTTGCGATCCCAGATCGTGGTTGCTGGCGCAGCGGCGCCGATCGCAGCACCAACGGCAAGCACCTTCTCAATGGCGGCCTTGTTCGGCACTGGGAGTGCGCCGGGGAGGCCGAGGCAGGTTGGACAGGTCTTGCTATTCGGAAGGTCACCCTCAGCCGGAATCGCGCAGGGGCAGAACATCTTCGTGACGGTGCGCAGCTGCACGTGTACCTCGATGCCGATCACTGCATGCCAGGTCATGCTGCTACCCCCCGTGCCTTGGCGACGAATCGGCCGATGCGTACGAGCGCTTCCCGTAGGTTCTCTTCCGACGTGGCGTAGCAGATGCGCACATGCCCAACGCCACTGGCGCCAAACGAGGAGCCTGGAATCACGGCAACGCGCTCTTCGGTGAGGAGGCGCTCGGCGAAGTCCTCATCGGTGAGGCCGGTTGAGCGAATGTCGGGGAAGGCATAGAAGGCGCCCTGCGGCGCACCCGTTGGCAGGTTAAGGGCCGCGAGGCCCTCCAACACGATGGTTCGACGTCGCGCGTAGGCGGCGCGCATCTCTTCAAGGGCAGGTTCGCCGTTCGTCAGTGCTTCAAGCGCTGCATCCTGAGCAATCGTTGGGGCGCTCATGATCGCGTACTGGTGAATCTTGACGAGCCCCGCGACGATCTCCTTTGGCGCACAGAGGAAGCCGACGCGCCACCCCGTCATGGCGTACGACTTTGAGAAGCCCCCGATCAAGATCGTGCGCTCGCGCATCCCTGGATACGCCGACATGGCGCGGTGCGCCGGCCCTTCGTAGACAAGGCGGTCATAGATCTCGTCGCTGATCACCACCAGGTCCCGAGCGACGGCGATCTTGGCGAGCGCCTCGCGGGTCGGTTCGTCGAGGGTGGCCCCCGTTGGGTTTGCTGGGTAGCCCAAGAAGAGCGCCTTGGCTCCCACCGCGGCTGCATCCACCGCGTCAGCGTGGAGGCGCCAGTTATCGCTCGCGCTTGTCGGCACAGGAACAGCGGTGCCACCCGCAAAGACGACCGCAGGGAGGTAGGCAACGTAGGAAGGCTCTGGCAGCACGATGCGGTCACCCGCACCGATGATGCCGCGAACGGCAAGGTCGACCGCCTCAGAGGCGCCGATCGTGACGATGATCTCGCTCTCGGGATCGTAGGAGACGCCTGAGCGCTCCTGGATCTTCGCGGCAATGGCGCGGCGCAGCTCAATCGTTCCGTAGTTGGAGGTGTAATGCGTGCGCCCAGCGCGCAGGCTCGTCACCGCCGCTTCCACGATGTGTGCCGGCGTGTCGAAGTCAGGCTCCCCTACGCCAAGGCTGATCACGTCGCTCATGGTTGCGGCGATGTCGAAGAAGCGTCGGATACCAGAGGGCGGCACCGCGTGGACGCGGTCGGCAAGTGCGCGCTTTGCAAAGTCGCTCACGCTGCACCTCCGCCGAGCTTCGCGAGGTCATGCGGCACAACTGCTCGCCATGCTGCGGTTGCGGTGAGCGCCTCGTACCCGGCTGAGATGCTGAGAAGTTCAGCTTCCGACCACGGCTTGCCGATCAGCTGCAGGCCAACCGGAAGGTTCTCGGAGAGGCCGCACGGGATGCTCACCCCTGGAAGGCCAGCCATGTTCGCCGGCAGCGTGCAGGCATCGGCGAGATACATGGAGACCGGATCGCTCATCTTGGCGCCGAACTTCCATGCAACCTGCGGGCTCGTTGGCGCCACAATCGCATCAAAGCCCGCATCCCAGACGCGATCAAAATCGCGCGCGATCAAGGTGCGCACCTTCTGCGCCTTCACGTAGTAGGCGTCGTAGTACCCGGCGGAGAGTGCGTAGGTGCCAAGCATGATGCGTCGCCGCACCTCTGGGCCAAACCCGCGGCCGCGCGTCTCGAGATAGCCGTTCAGCAGGTCACCACCGCCGTGCTTCGATGCGCCGTAGCGAATACCGTCGTAGCGCGCAAGGTTTGCCGACGCTTCTGCAGGCGCAACGATGTAGTAGGTCGCGAGCGCATGCTCCGTCGTTGGGAGGCTTACCTCTTCAACGATTCCACCGGCAGCTTCAAGTGCAGCGACCGCATCGCGCACAGCACGCTCCACGCCAGCCTCCATACCGGCGACGAAGTACTCCTTCGGCAGGGCGAATCGCTTGCCGCGAATGGCAGAGGCCGCAGCATCACCGCTCGGAAGGTTCAGCAACGCCGCATCAAGCGGACTACGCGAGCTGGTCGCATCGTGCGCATCTGCGCCAGCGATTGCGTGTAGAAGGAGTGCTGCATCTTGCGCCGTGCGAGCGAACGGCCCGACCTGATCAAGCGACGAAGCAAAGGCGACAATGCCGTATCGAGACACTCGACCATACGTTGGCTTGATTCCCACAATGCCCGTCAGGCTCGCAGGCTGGCGAATAGAGCCGCCCGTGTCGGTGCCGATGGAGAGTGGGGCGTGGAAGGCGGCAACAGCGGCCGAAGAGCCGCCCGACGATCCGCCCGGGACTCGGTCAATGCCCCACGGGTTCACCGTCTTCTTGTATGCCGAGAACTCTGTCGATGAACCCATGGCGAACTCGTCCATGTTCGTCTTGCCAAGAATGACTGCACCCGCCTCTTTCAGCCGTGTGGTGATCGTTGCGTCGTAGGGGCTGATGTACCCCTCAAGGATGCGCGAACCCGCAGTGGTTGGTGTGCCGGTGAGGTTGACGAGGTCTTTCAGCGCAACAGGGACACCGAGGAGTGGCGGGAGAGCGTTGAGTGCTGCGGCGCCGGCGGCACGTGCGGTCGCGTAGCGTGCATCGGCGCGATCGGCCTCAGCGCGCGCATCTTCTTGTCGGAGGTGGAGCCACGCGCCAAGGACGCCATCCTCTCGCTCGATAGCAGCAAAGAGCTCATCGGTGACGGC
>JBIIGQ010000044.1:0-5175 GCA_044236365.1 Candidatus Limnocylindrus sp.
CGACCGTCATCAATGAGCACGCCGAGGCTCGCCAGTTCGTCACGCAGCGCATCGGAGCGCGCCCAATCCTTGGCGGCACGTGCGGCAATGCGCTCTGCCAGGAGTGCCTCCGCACCCGCTGGAAGCAACGCGCGATCTGGCAGCACCGCGAGCACGGCGTTGATCTTCTCAAGAACGGCGATCAGCGCCTGCGCGCCTGCCCCGCTGCAGTTGGCATCCAGAAGGCGATTCCCGTCGCGCACCAGATCGAAGAGTGCCGCCAGCGCCTCGGGGACGGCGAGGTCGTCATCCATCGCAGCGGCGAATCGGCTCCAGCTCGTCTCGGCCAGCGCTGCCGCACGTTGATCGGCCACCGCATCGCCCGTGGTGATCGCGCTGCGTGCGGCCAGTGCGGCGACAAAGGCATCGATGCGCGCGATTGCCGACGCAGCTGCAGTGAGCGAATCATCGTTGTAGTTGAGATTCGTGCGGTAATGCGCGGAGATGAGCGCAAGTCGCAGGGCGCGCGGTTCGGCGCCGCCCGCGAGCAGGTCGCTCACACGAGAAATGTTGCCGAGCGACTTCGACATCTTGTCGCCAGAGACGTGCAGGTGGGCGCAGTGCATCCAGGTGCCAACGAATGGCTTCCCCGTAGCCGCCTCAGACTGTGCGATCTCGTCTTCGTGATGCGGGAAGACGAGGTCAATGCCGCCGGTGTGCAGATCAAAGGATTCGCCGAGGTAGCGCATGCTCATTGCCGAGCATTCAAGGTGCCAACCTGGTCGCCCTGGACCGAGCGGGCCATCCCACGATGGCTCACCCGGCTTCGCCGCCTTCCACAGCACAAAGTCGCGCACGTCATCCTTGCTGTACTCATCGGCTTCGACACGCTCGCCAACGCGCATCGCTTCAGGATCGAGGCGAGCGAGCTTGCCGTAGGCTGGCCACGACGAAATCTTGAAGAAGATCGAGCCGTCCTCCGTGCGATAGGCGTGTCCGCGATCGAGCAGCTGCTGCACGAGGGCGATCTGCTCGGGGATGTGCTCCGTCGCGCGGGGCATCTCGTCTGGGGTGGCCATGCGCAGGGCGGCCATGTCGGCGCGGAAGACCGCCTCCCAGCGATCGGTAAGCGCGCGAATCTCGATGCCCTCTGCCGCTGCGGTACGAATGATCTTGTCGTCAATGTCGGTCAGGTTCACCACCCAACGCACCGTGCGACCGCTCGCGCGGAGCCAGCGCACCAGCGTGTCGGCGAAGAGGAAGCTGCGGAAGTTCCCGATATGAGCTGGGCCGTAAATGGTGGGTCCACACGAGTAGACCCCAACCTGCGCTGGGTTCAGGGGCGTGAAGGGGCGAGTCTCCCCACTCAGCGTGTCGCGGAACTGCAGGCTCACTCCGAGGTACCCCTTCGTTGCGCTACGAGGATGGCGGCACAGCGAATCGCCTTGCCGGCACCCTCGTCGCCCACCAGATTACCGCTCGACGCCTTGGCGCTGACGCGATCGGCGGGAATACCAAGGAGGCTGGCTACATTCGCACCGATCTCGTCGAGGTGCGGCGCAAGCTTTGGCGCGCTGGCGGTGATGAGCAGATCGACCCAGAGTGGCTGCACGCCAACGGCGGCAGCGCGCTCCACGCTCTCGGCAAGCAGCGCTCCGCTCGCAATCCCCTTTGGCGTCGCATCGGTTGCCGGGAAGAGTCGCCCTAGGTCGCCAAGTCCGGCGGCGCCGATCAGCGCGTCTGCAACCGCATGGAGCACCACGTCGCCATCGGAGTGCCCGATCAGCGCTGGGCTTTCGGGGAAGGGGCGTCCACCGAGATGCAGCGTGCCGCTTGTGCCGACCGGGTGCGCGTCGTCTCCCCAGCCAACGCGGATGCGGCTTCCAGGGAGGGAGGAGAGGATTTCGCTGAAGGAGACCGTCGGGTCTGAGGGTCGTAGCAGTGCGCCGACGGAGAGAATGTCGTCCGGCTCGGTCAGCTTGCGCAGGCGTGCCGATCCCTGGACGAGCTCCACCGCAACGCCGATCGATTCAAGAACGCTCGTATCGTCGGTCGCCGCAGTGTCGCTGGCGAGCGCAGCGGCAAATGCGGCCACATGGTGTGCGGCGATCCCTTGCGGCGTTTGTGCTGAGACGACGCCCGCGCGATCAACGCTCCCTGAGCTGTGGGCTGTTGCGGCGCCAGTGACGCCTGGTGCGATGCGCTTCAGTGTGTCGGCGATTGGCATGACGGGCGCCGCGGCACCGTGCTGTAGGGCGGCGGCCACGACACGGAGGGCCACCTCGGCATCAACGCCTGGACGTGCGGCGTCGTGAATGAGTAGCACCTCACCTGCGTCGCCCGGAGCGCGCTCAAGTGCCTTGAGGCCAGCGGCGACCGATGCAGAGCGCGTCTCGCCACCAGGCACAACGGCGACAACAGGAGCGGGAATCCACGGCAGGGCGGCGTAGGTGGCGACACGATCTTGTGCGGTGACCACAACAATTCGCCGAACGCCAGCGGTTGACGCGAACGCTTCAAGCGACCAACGCAGTGCCGGTTTTCCGGCAATGGGGATGAGTGACTTGTCGACGCCGCCCATGCGCAGACCAGAGCCCGCTGCCACGACGATGACGTCAAACGTCGGGCCGCTACTCACCGAGTGCCTCGGTGATCGCTTCACGTAAAGTGCGCACGGCGATGACCTTCATCCCTTCGGGCATTGGCTCACTCGCGGCGCCACGTCGTGGGGCAGGAACGATCGCTGTCGTAAATCCGTGTCGGGCCGCCTCACGGAGTCGTCGAGCGAGGCCAGAGACAGGCCGAAGCTCACCGAGGAGCCCGACCTCACCGACAGCGACAAGTGCGCGATTAATGGGGCGGTCGCTCTGCGATGAGGCGAGTGCGAGGGCAAGTGGTAGATCAAGTGCGGGTTCATCAAGCACAATGCCGCCGACCAGGTTGGCGTAGATGTCGCGGTCACTCAACGCAATCCCAGCGCGACGAGCGAGCACTGCAGACAAGAGAGAGAGTCGCGCGGTGTCGAGCCCGCGACCGGTGCGGCGCGGTGTGCCGTATGCCGTACCCGCAACAAGCGCCTGCACCTCAACCAACATCGGGCGGCTCCCCTCCAGGAGCGGGGCGACGACGGCACCTGGTGCACGTTCATCACGATCATCAATAAAGGCGCGACCTGGATCTTCGATCCCAGCGAGGCCACTCTCCCCCATCTCAAGCAGACCCAACTCATCGGTCGAACCGAAGCGATTCTTCGCAGCACGCAACGTGCGCAGAGTGCCGTGACGATCACCATCGAGCATGATCACCGCATCAACAAGGTGTTCGAGCGTCTTTGGCCCAGCGATGCTCCCCTCTTTGGTGACGTGGCCAACGAGGATCACTGCGGCCCCAGTTGCTCGCGCAACGCTGGCGAGCACCTCGGCACTCCCCCGAACCTGGCCAACGCTGCCCGCGGGTCCCTCAAGCTCTGCGAGCGTTGCTGTTTGAATGGAGTCAACGATCAGCAGTGTTGGGCGGCCGCTCTGTGTCGCCTCTGCAATGGAGCCAACTTCGCTCTCAGCGAGAATCTCAACACTGTCAGCAGCAACGGTTGCCATGAGCCCGAGTCGCTCGGCGCGATCGGCGATCTGTGCCGCCGACTCTTCGCCTGACGCATAGAGGACGCGTCCGCCGGCGAGCGCGATCCCCGCGGCGGCCTGAAGCAGCAAGGTGCTCTTGCCGATCCCCGGTTCACCGCCGAGCAAGATGATGGAGCCAGGCACGGCGCCACCACCAAGAACGCGATCCAGTTCGGGGACGCCAAGTGGGAGGCGCGGCGCTCGATCGGCGCTGGCTGCGCGCAGCGGTTGTGGTTGCACCGGCGCTGCTGCAGTTCGTCCACCAGCGGCACGCACGCGTGCGGAGGGTCGATCACGAACCGTCTCAACGAGGGAGTTCCACGAGCCACAACTGCGGCAGGGATTCTCGAGGGCGGGCGCCTCAAAGGCGCAGGTTTGACAGAGCCAGACGCTCTTACTCTTCGCCATTCGGCGGAGGCGCTAGTCGACTGCGCCGACCGGCTCAGCCGGCACAGCGGCGGGCGAAGCTACCCCTTCTTCGCGAATCATCACCGTGATCGCACCGTCAACAAGATCAACCACATACGATGCGCCGATCGGATCGGCACCCTGAAGGAGTCGCTCGGCGAGTGGATCCTCGATGAGCGTCTGGATGGTGCGGCGCAGCGGGCGTGCACCGTACGAGACGTCGTACCCAACCTTGATGA
Organism: Candidatus Limnocylindrus sp.; assembly: GCA_044236365.1. Classification (GTDB taxonomy): domain Bacteria; phylum Chloroflexota; class Limnocylindria; order Limnocylindrales; family Limnocylindraceae; genus Limnocylindrus. The sequence continues at coordinate 4,244 of JBIIGQ010000044.1, forward strand.
GGTGGTCCTTCGCCGCGTCGGTAATGACGAGGTCGTGCCCCTGCGTGCGCAGCTGCGCTACGACACGCTTCACGAGCAGGTCGACGATGCGACGCATCTCCTCTTGGTTGAGCGGTCGGAAGACGATGCGCGAATCGACGCGGTTGAGGAACTCTGGGCGGAACGCCTTCTTCAGCTCCTCGTCGACCTTCTCGCTAATCAACGTGTACTCGTCGGCAGCGCGCGCCGCCTCACCCTCGCCGCGCGAGCGGAAGCCGAGCGACGACGGGGTCTGAATCTGTCGAGCACCAAGGTTCGAGGTCATGATCAAGATCACGTTGCGGAAGTCGACGCGTCGGCCCTTGGCGTCGGTCAGCTGGCCATCTTCCAAGATCTGCAGCAAGATGTTGAAGACCTCGCTGTGCGCCTTCTCAATCTCATCAAGCAGCACAACGGAGTACGGGCGTCGTCGAATTGCCTCGGTGAGCTGACCGCCATCATCAAAGCCCACGTAGCCTGGAGGTGCGCCCACAAGCCGACTCGTGTTGTGGCGCTCCATGAACTCGCTCATATCGATCTTGACGAGCGCATCCTCGGTGCCAAACATGAATTCGGCGAGCGCCTTCGCAAGTTCGGTCTTGCCGACGCCAGTTGGCCCAAGGAAGAGGAAGCTGCCGATCGGTCGCTTCGGATCCTTCAGCCCGGCTCGTGCGCGACGGACTGCGCGGCTCAGTGTTGAAATAGCCTGCTCCTGCCCAACGACTCGCGCGCTGAGCGTCTCTTCCATCTTGAGGAGTCGTGCAGTTTCGGCTTCGGCCAAACGCATCACTGGGATGCCGGTCCACATAGAGACGACGGCGGCGACCTCCTCTTCGGTCACGACCGGGCGCGTGTCTTCGCGCGACTCAGGTGCAGCTGGGGCGGCAATCGCAATCGGTGCATCTGCCGCGACC
>JBIIGQ010000045.1:0-5134 GCA_044236365.1 Candidatus Limnocylindrus sp.
GGGGCTGACGCGCGCCCCTGCTAGGATTCTCGGCAATGCGTAAGTTCACCCCGTACCTGATCCTGGCTACAGCGCTTCTGGCGCTGGCTATTGACCTACTCCCAAATCTCAGCCTCCCCGCGGGCGGCACATCCGGTGGCACGCGCCTGATTGAGACCAAGCTTGGCCTCGACCTGCGCGGTGGGCTTCGCGTGGAATATCAGGTGCAGCCAGTCGACGGCGTCAGCGCCACCGCTGCCGATCTCGCCACTATCCGCGACATCATCGAGCGCCGCGTTAACAGCACGGGCGTCTCTGAGCCGCTCGTCCAGACCCAAGGCTCCGACCGCATCGTGGTTGAGCTACCAGGCGTCACGAATCCTGATTCCATCCGCGCCCTGCTCGGTACAACCGGTCGCCTTGATCTCGTGCCGCTTCCGCGCGAGGTCTACGGCTTCTTCAACACTGCGACCGGTCAGCCTACCGACGGCGTAAAGCCGGTACCTGGCGAGGGTGAGACGCTCAGCGACACCACCCTGAAGCCGCTCTTCTCTGGCGACCAGATTGAGTCATCAGCGGTGCAGATTGACGAGTCCGGACGTCGTGTCGTCTCGTTCAAGCTGAAGTCGGAGGGCTCAGAGCTCTTCGCCACCTGGACGAAGGCGAACATCGGTTCCTACTTTGCGATCGTTCTCGACGGCGCCGTGAAGTCCGCCCCGTATATTCAGAGCGCGATCACCGGCGGCGAAGCACAGATCTCGGGCCCAGGCGCGAGCGGATTCGCCGTAGAGGAGGCGACAAACCTGGTTACCATCTTGAAGTTTGGCTCCCTCCCATTCCCAATCGCTGAAGTTGGTGTCACCGACGTTAAGGCGACCCTTGGCGCATCCTTCCTTGGGCAAGCGATCTTTGCTGGCGCCGTTGGGATCTTGCTCGTCTTCCTCTTCATGCTGATGCACTATCGGTTGGCTGGCGCGGTCGCCAACGTTGCGCTGATCTTCTACGTGATCATCGTCTTGGCAATCTTCCGGCTCGTTCCCGTCACGCTGACCCTCGCTGGGATCGCTGGCTTTGTTCTCTCCATCGGCATGGCGGTCGATGCGAACATCTTGATCTTTGAGCGAACCAAAGAGGAGTTGCGCATTGGGAAGGGGATCGTCCCTGCCGTCGAGGCCGGGTTCAATCGTGCGTGGAACTCCATTCTGGACTCAAACGTCTCGAGCCTGATCACTGCGTTCATCCTCTTCTACTTCGGCTCGTCAACGATTAAGGGCTTCGCCCTCGTTCTCATCATCGGTGTGCTCTGCTCGCTCTTTACCGCCATCACCGTGACGCGTCTTATCCTGCGCGCTGTGATCGCGCGGAAGCGCTTCTCTTCGCCGTATCTGTATGGAGTAGCAAAGGGCGATCTTGACGCACTCGATCGGGGGGCCTTGCATGGATAAGATCATCGCGCGCAAGCGCTGGTTCTTCCTCTTCTCGCTGCTCATTACGATTCCGGGGCTCCTCTTCACCTTGGCGACCCCTATCTCGGGTGGCACCATTGGCCTGAAGTTCTCCATCGACTACACGGGCGGCACTATCTGGGAGTTCCGTCCCGAGAGCCCAGCCGACCCACTTGTGGTGCAGGCGGCGGTCGCCAGCGCTGGCCACGAAGAGGCGACCGTAACCGAGGCAGGCACCGGCTTCTTGATCGTACGAACGAAGCCGCTTGATCTTCAGGTTGGTCAGGATCAGATTGATAACGCTGGTGCCGAGCTTCAGGCCATTCGCGAAGCCGTAGTTGCCGCGATCGGACCGATCGCTGAAGAAGGATCGGTCTCGACCGTCGGTCCCGTCATTAGCCAGGACCTGACGCAGCAGGCGCTCCTCCTCGTTGCCCTTGGCTCCATCGGAATCGTGCTCTGGATGACCTACCGCTTCCGCAACCTGCGATTCGGCATGGCAGCCCTAGTGGCACTTCTCCATGACGTCATCGTCACGGTGGGCTTCTTTGCGATCGCCGGCACCGTTGCAGGTATTGAGATTGATGCCCTCTTTGTGACCGCCATGCTCACCATCATCGGATTCTCGGTGCACGACACCATCGTGGTCTTTGACCGCGTTCGCGAGAATCTGATTCGACATGCAGGTGCCCCATATGGCGATATCGTCAACCACTCAATCGTGCAGACGCTGGGTCGATCCTTCAACACCACAGCGACCGTGCTGATCACGCTCCTTACCCTGCTCGTCTTTGCAGGCGGATCAATTCGCACGTTTGTGCTGGCCCTCTTTGTCGGCATCCTTTCGGGTACCTATTCGTCAATCCTTAACGCCAGCCCACTGCTCGTCTGGTGGGAGGAGCGCGCACAGGCTCGTAAGGCGGCAGCGGCTCGAACCCGCACGGCGTAGGGTGCCAGCGCGGGCCTGGCGCCTTGAGCCGGTCGCAACCCTACATCCTGCCGCCGACGGCGACGTTCAGGCGAGCAACGAACTCTTGCAGCTCTTCACCGAACTCCTAATCCCGAAGAACCTGCACCTCTCGCTCGCGACACTCCTCCAGAGCCGCGGAATTGCCGACCCGCTGCTCGCGCGCCAATTCCTTGATCGTAACGACCGCACCCTGCACGATCCGCACCTCCTCCCTGATGCGACGGGCCTGATAGCGCGCCTGCGTGCTGCCGGCGAAGTGGGAGAGCCTGTGCTTGTGGTGGGCGACTTTGACGCCGACGGACTCACCGGGGCGGCAATCATGATTCGAGCACTCCGCGCGATTGGGGCGATCGCCGAGGGGTACATCCCACAACGTGATGGCGATGGCCACGGCATCCCTGAGGGGGCAATTGCTGCGGCGAGTGAAGACGGTGTTGAGCTGATCCTCGCAGTTGACTGCGGCACCGCCGATCGCGTGCGTGTGGCCGAGGCGCTAGAGGCGGGGATTCTCGTTGGCATTATTGATCACCACGCGGTGCCGCCAGAGCCGGCGCAGGCCGCCTGGCTCGTGAATCCGAATCGGCCTGACTCCATCTACCCGTTCCCACACTTAGCGGGAAGCGGACTTGCCTTCAAAATTGCGCAAGGGATCTTGGCCGATCATCCGCAGCGTCGTGAGATCTTGGCGGAGCTCTCTGTGCTCGCAATGGTTGGCGGCATCGCGGATATGGTCCCAGTAGCCAACGAGTTCAGGGTGATTGTGCGCTCCGCGCTGAAAGTGATGAATGGTGCAGGCACTATGCCTGTTGGTATCGCCGCACTCCTTCGCGCGGCAGGTGCTGAGCCGCCGTATCGCGCGGAAGTTTCTGGCTTCACCATCTCGCCTCGCATTAACGCCGCTGGGCGTATCGGCGACGCTGCGCCAGCGTTGGCACTCCTTACCACCGATGATCCTGACGAAGCTGCTGAACTGGCGACGCTGCTGGAGGGGATCAACCTTGAGCGGAAAGAGTTGACGAAGGTGGCAATTGACGAGGCACGAGCACTGCTCGGCCTCGCGACAGGATCGTTACGCGATGATACGCGCGCATTTCTGGGCGATGGGCTCGTCGCGGTGCGCGGCCCTTGGTCGGTGGGGCTTATCGGTTTGATCGCTGGTCGACTGAGCGAAGAGACGGGGCGACCGGCACTTGTGGCACATGACGACGGCAGCAGCGCCCCACTTCGTGCGTCGATACGCGCCCCAAAGGGCTTCGGTGTAGCGGCGGCTCTGCAAGAGGCGAGTGATCTGCTGATTCGACATGGCGGCCACGACGGTGCCGGAGGTTGCTCGTTTGTGGCGGAGGCGTGGAGCAACCTTCTTCCGAGGCTGAGCTCTACCTGCGCCAGTCAGGCCAAGGCGCGCACACCAGAGTTGACAGTGGATCTCGCAGCACCGATCGGCAGCCGCTCTCCGATTGACCTTGCCGCGCTCGCGGATCATCTCGCACCGACCGGGATGGGGAACCCCGAGCCCACCTTCCTTCTGCGTGAGGTTCCGCTCACGGCGGTACGTCTAGTAGGCGATGGTCGCCACGCACGCCTGACTCTCTCGTTGGACGGCGCGGTGGTTGAGGCGATGGCCTTCGGTCGGCCAGATGCGGACCAGCTGGCGGGGAGTGCCGTTGATCTTGTCGTGCGAACCGCCCAACGGACCTATCGTGGGACCGCACGGATTGAGGTCCACGTTGTTGATCTGCGACCGGCTGCGATGGGGGAGGGCGTATGAGTGAGAAGCGGTCGCTTCGACCACTGCAGCGCTCACGTCGAGCTGCGCCGCAACCCTTCCATGGCGCGAAGCCACCAACAAATCGCGACTTAATGAGCAGGGATGGCGGCAAGCGTCGATCCCTCAGCCCCGCCCCGATCATCGCCGCTCTTCTGCTTGTACTGCTGGCCGCGGGGAGTCTCGTTAGCCTGTCGCTCAGCACCCCGGCCTCCTCAGAGAACCCAGATGGCGGACCAGAGGTAACGGCGGGGATCACTGTTGACGGAACGATTGCCTTCGGTCGTGGTGGCTCAATCTGGAGCGTCAGTGGAGGCGGCCTGCGCCAGCTGACGACTGCGACGACCGATTCCGATCTTGCCTGGAGTACCGATGGCGTCTGGCTGTATGCCATTCGGCACCGCACAGAAACGGGCGGCCGTCTCCTTGGGAACGGAAACGTGCAGCGATATCAGATGAACGTGCCAACACTCATGCGCCTTTCGGCATATGGCGGCAGCGAAGAGGTGATCTTTGACGGTCTGATCCTCGGCTCTCGACCAGCGTTGAACTGGTCTGGCTTCATGTATGGACCAGCCCTTGCGAGCGATGGGCGTATCGCGGTTGCAACGGACTACCGTGGCCGTGGCGTTGGCACGGATGTCGTCGTTCGTATTCTGAGCAGCGATGGCTCGTCAATCTCAACGCCACCTCTCCCACACATCGCACCGTTCGGCCACCAGGATCCCGTTTGGAGTCCCGACGGCAAAGCGATCTACTACGTCCAGAACGGCCTCTCTGAGGGCTCATCGTCATCACGCATCATTCGCTACAACATCGCCAAGAAGAGCACCACGCGAATCGGCGAGAAGGGGCTGGTGCAGCCAGCCATCAGTCCAGATGGCCGCTGGATCGCCGCCACACGCATGTCGGCGCGCGGCACTGATGTGGTGATCATGAACTCGACGACCGGTGAAGTCATGCTTGAGATCACCA
>JBIIGQ010000096.1:0-5032 GCA_044236365.1 Candidatus Limnocylindrus sp.
CTGACATGCGCGTCGCACGCCGTAAGGGGCTCGTCCCCGCCGACGGCATCAACCTCTTCGTGGTGGGTGCGATCCGCGCATCGGGCGAGGTGGTCTGGTCGGTCGACGAGGCGGTCGCCGCCCTGATTCGCCTTCGCGATCGCCCCTAAGTCGCCGAACCCGCGCTAGGATTCAGACGTGAATCCGTTCTTCGCCCTCAGCCGCACCGTACTCCTGCGCATGAGTCGCGCGGCAGCGTTGGGCCGGCTCGTACAGCGCACCGCGTGGGGCCGCCGATCCGTTCGTCGCTTCGTCGCCGGTGACACCATCCCGGTGGCTGTTGAAGTTGCACTCGATCTGAAGCGCCGCGGCTTTACCGTCACCCTCGACCGACTTGGTGAGGCCTCCTCGGGCGCGGCGGCAGATGCGTATGCCACCGATGCGAGTTCACTCCTCACCGCGCAAGCCGCAGCCGGCCTCGAGCCGAATGTCAGCGTGAAGCTCACCGCGATCGGCCTCGGTGAGGGGAGCGCGATCGCCGCCGCTCGTCTCGATCGCATCTTGGCAACCGCACAGGGCGTGAGCGGGTTCGTGCGCGTCGATGCCGAGTATCCACACAGCCTCGACCAGATGCACGAGATCGTTGCCGCCGCTCGCGCGGCCGGTCGCCCAGTAGGCGCCGTGGTGCAGGCGAACATGCAGCGATCTGGGGCCGATGTGGAGCGATTGATTGCCGCAGGCATTCCGGTGCGACTCGTCAAAGGTGCGTATGACCCTGGCGCAGAGGGGGTGGGCGATATGGATGCGGTGAATGCCGCATACCTCGCCCTCGCAGAGCGACTCCTCGCCTCGCCGCTTCCACTTGCCTTCGGCACGCACGACGACCGCATTATCTCGCAGCTCGGCGCAGGCGCGCAGGCGCGCGGCGAGATTCAGTTGCTCTACGGCGTGCGCTCTGACCTTGCCGAGCGACTCGTCGCGAACGGTTGGCGCGTGCGCATCTATACGCCGTACGGCCCTGACTGGTGGCCGTACTCGCTGCGTCGCATGGCAGAACGCCCGGCGAACCTGCGCTTCGTGTTGCGGAGTCTCGTCGGCCGCTAAGCCTTAGCTCTTGGTGAGCGAAGACTCCGTCTCGTCACGGTGCTTCTTCAAATACTTCATGAACGGCGTGCCGCCGGTGCCTACATCCGTTGGATTCCCCGTTGCCGCCGCAGCCTGGCGATTGATGTACGTCGCGGCGTACTCCAAGTGCAACGCACGGAAGGCGCGGAGCAGATCAACGGCGCGATTGCGTGCCGCAACGAGCCCCGCCGGCGCGGCTGCGCCGAGTGCCACGACGCGGCTGAGCGCGGTTGGGCCCGCCTCAAATGCTTCGAGCAGTCCAACGTGCTTCACCGGCATGTAGCGACGCATCTCCATCAGGTAGGTGCGCAGCTCATCTGGGGCATGCTCCACACCGAGCACCGCATCGAGGCAGGGCACGATGGTGCTCTGGGCACCAGTCTCACCGCGGAACGATTGCGGCTTCCCGGCGTAGGCGGTGACCCCCTCGTACACCAGGCCACCTGGCAGAGCGGGGTTGTTGTGCCAGCCGAAGATGTACGGACGAACGCGGTGGTAGTAGACATACGGGTCGCACGACTCCGGCATGCGCTGCATCGTGGCAAGGATGCCGTCGAGTGCATCACCAAGCTCGCTCAGCGCAACGGTGGCGTTGGCATCGTCGCCCGCCGAGATCGCGGTCTGTGCGCGTGCACCTGCGGCGAGCGCCGCGCCTGCACGTCGCTCAATGTCAACGTGGATCAGAATGAACCAGGCCTCATCGAGCCCGCCCAAGAAGTGCTGCAGGAGCGCGATGTTGCCAAGCGCAATCGGGCCATCCTCATCAATGCGACGCCAGTTCCAGAGCGCGTAGCTGGCATACGAGAGGATCGGCTCGCGGCCAATCGCCGCTGCGACCTCATGCCACGGCACCGCGAGCCCGGCGGGGAGTGCGGTCGGCGCCTCTGGCTGGCCCCACACGTAGGCCTGACCGAGATAGCTCAACGTGCGCATCGACGCCTCAAGATCCTCTTCGGTATTCAGCAGATCGGCGCGGAAGGGTGGGAGCACCTCAATGATCTCGCGGATGCGGCCCGTTGGAATCAGGCTCGGTAGATTGCGCGCCGTCTCGTGCCACTCGGCATTGGCGAGCGGGATGGCGGCGCTCGGGTCGGCGATGGGGAGGAAGCCGCGCTCCGCTGTCACTCCGTATGCATGAAGGTCGACGGTGTGTCCCATAATCGCGCTCCAATCCGCTCTCAATCGCCCAATCGGGCGTTCTCCGTAGAGTGCCTTGGCGCGCTCACGGCGGGGGTGACCGTTGCGCGATCGGAGTGCGTCGGGTCGTCTATGATCGCCGTGCCGTCGGTCGGACTCCGCGCGACGACGCTCTGTGAACCGCGTCAGATCCGGAAGGAAGCAGCGCTAAGCGGATCGCGGCGGGCGCAGCGGATGGCTCGGCCGGCGGCACTGAAAAGTTGTCAACGGCGCCACGGAGAGAAGGGGAGGGGAGCATGACGGAGCAGCTGGCAATCTATCGCCGCTACCGTGCCACCACCTTCGGCGAGCTCCGCGGCCAAGACCCCATCGCCAAGACCCTCCGACGCGCAGTCGCCGACGGGCGACTCGGCCACGGACTCCTCTTCGTCGGCCCGCGTGGCACGGGGAAGACTTCCACCGCCCGCATCGTCGCCAAGGCACTCAACTGCCTCGCCCCTGCCGAGGGCGAACCGTGCGGCACCTGCCGCTCCTGCGTTGCCATTACCGAAGGGGCCACCTTCGACGTCGTTGAATCGAACGCCGCCACCTCGAACCGCATCGACGACGTGCGCGAGGACCTTATCCCGCTCATTACCAACCCACCCACCGACCTGAAGCGCAAGGTCCTCATCCTCGACGAGGTGCACCGCTTCACCAATGACGCTTGGGACGCCCTGCTGAAGTGGCTCGAGGAGCCGCCACCAGGAATCGTCTTCATCTTCTGTACGACCGATCCTTCAAAGATTCGACCTGCTGTGCTCTCGCGCCTGCAGCGCTTCGACTTCCGCCCGATCGCCCGCGCCGAGATCGCCGCCAAGCTTGAAGCCATCCTCGTAACCGAGAAGCGAGTCGCCGAGCCGGCCGCCATTGAGCTCCTGGCCCGCCTCGCCGACGGCGGTATGCGCGACGCCGAGTCGATGCTCGACCAGCTCCTCTCCTCAGGGGTCGACCCACTGAAGGCGGCCGACGTCGAAGAGCTCCTCGGCCTCCCCGGCGCCGACCGCATTGAGCGTCTCGCCTGTGCCATCCTCGACGTCGACGCACCAGCGGGTCTCGCGATCCTCGCCGAGTTCGAGGCTCGCGGCCGCGACCCCCGCATCATTGCCGACCGCCTCACCGACCTCGTCCGTCGCGGCCTGCATGCTGCACTCGCTGGGGGTGGCACCGTGCCTGGCGACGCCGCCAAGCTCCCCGCCGGCCTCGACCTCTCCGACGGTGGCGGCGCCACCATCGGCCTCGCGGGCCGCACGCGTGAAGCACTCCTCGGTCTCGCCAACGCCCTGCGCCGCATCGAAACCGGTCGCGGCGATGCCGATCTGCGCCTCGGGCTCGAGCTTCTCCTTCTCGGCGGCGCCGCCGCCCTCGCCGCACCCGTCGCCGCGCCGGCCCCTGCACCCGCTCGTGTCGCCGCAGCCGCCCCCACCTCCGCTCCCGCGAGCAGCCCAGCACAGGCGGCACCGCGCGCCGCCGCCCCTGCGACAGCTCCAGCAGCCGCATCGGTAACCCCGCCAGCCCCGCCGGCAACGGGGGAGTGGGGCGCCATGCTCGCCAGCGCGGACCCGGCCACCAAGCCGCTTCTCGCCGATGCCCGACCCACGCTCAACGGCGACACCCTCGTGCTCAGCTACCCGCCCACCAAAAGCTTCCTGCGCCAGCGCGCTGAGGCGAAGCGGGAGCGCATCGAGTCGCTCGCCGACAAGGCCTACGGGCGCAAGATCGTCATTCAGTTCGGCGAGCTCGACCCCGACACGGCACTCCGTGAGGTTTGGAAGGAGTGAGCAGCGGCGCAGCGCTGCCGAGCTCCGTCGAGCGCCTCATTGAGGCCCTCTCCCGACTCCCAGGGGTCGGCCCCCGCACCGCCGAGCGGCTCGCCTTCCACCTGCTGCGCACCCCCGAGCCCGAGGCGCTCGCCCTCGCAGGGGCGATCAGCGCCATGCGGGCGAACACCCGACCCTGCGCCATCTGCGGCCACGTCTCCGACGAGGAGCGCTGCCGCATCTGCCGCGACACCTCCCGCGACCTCGGCCTCCTCTGCGTGGTCGAAGAGGCGCTCGACCTCGTCGCCATTGAGCGCACGGGGGCCTTCCGGGGTCGTTATCACGTGCTCAACGGGGCCCTCTCGCCCATGTCGGGGATCGGCCCCGGCCAGCTCCGCATGAAGGAGCTCTTTGAGCGGGTCGACGCGGCCGCCGCCGAGGGGAACCCCGTGCGCGAGGTGATTATTGCTACAAACCCCTCCCCCGAGGGCGATGTAACACTTCTCTACCTGCAGGAGCGCCTCGGCACCAAGGTCCCCTCCATTACCTCCATGGCCCGCGGCCTCCCCTTCGGGGCGGACCTCCAGTACGCCGATGCTGTAACAATCCTGCGTAGCCTCGAAGAGCGGCGGGGCGTAGAGTAGGGGCATGAGCCACCTGATCGTCGAGCTCCTCCTCCGCCTCCTCAAGGTCGTGCTGGCTGGCCTGGTCGCCCTCCTTATCTATACGGTGGCCACGAGCGTGGAGCCGGCCGCCGCTGGGGCCACCCTCGCCGTCGCCTCCCTGGCCGCCGCAGCGGGCGTGCTGCTCCTCGTGGAGTCAAGCCCGCTGTAACACGCAACCCCTGCGTGGTGAGCACGAATCACCCCGCACGGCCCCGCACGAGCCCCCCGTTTGACAGGGGAGCGGCAGGGTGCGTAGACTCCCCCTTCGCGTCGCTCGTGGAAGAGATCCTCGACCGTCCGCCCCGATCACGGGTGGAGCAGAGCAGC
>JBIIGQ010000099.1:0-4996 GCA_044236365.1 Candidatus Limnocylindrus sp.
TTCAGGAAGACGACAAGGCAACGCCAAGCGCGCTCGTCAACGTGCGTCCAGTTGTCGCCGCAATGAAGGAGTTCTTCGGCGGTTCGCAGCTGAGCCAGTTCATGGACCAGACGAACCCTCTTGCAGAGCTCACCAGCAAGCGACGTCTCTCGGCACTCGGGCCAGGCGGACTCTCGCGAGAGCGCGCCGGCTTCGACGTTCGCGACGTCCACCACAGCCACTACGGCCGCATCTGCCCAATTGAAACGCCAGAAGGTCCAAACATCGGACTGATCGGTTCGCTCGCGACCTTCGGCCGCGTCAACGAGCTCGGCTTCATCGAGTCGCCATACCGCCGCGTCAAGGAGGGCCGCGTCACGACCGACGTGATCTACCTCGCCGCCGACGAAGAGGAGCGCTACGCAATTGCCCAGGCGAACGCCGAGCTTGATAGCAACTCGCACCTTGTAGGGGAGCGCATCTACTGCCGCAAGGGCGATGGCTTCGAACTTGTCGAGCCAACGCGCGTTGACTTCATGGACGTATCGCCAAAGCAGGTGGTCTCGGTGGCCACCGCGCTGATTCCGTTCCTTGAGCATGACGACGCGAACCGCGCGCTCATGGGTTCAAACATGATGCGTCAGGCGGTTCCGCTCTTGCAGCCACACTCGCCAGTCGTTGGCACCGGCGTTGAGGGTCGCGCCGCGCGCGACTCCGGCCAGGTGGTCATCGCGCGCCGCCCAGGCGTTGTGACCTCGGTCGCCGCCGACCTGATCGTGGTTGAGCCCGATGATGCTGCAAACAAGAAGGACATTGATCACTACCCACTGCTGAAGTTCGTGCGATCGAACCAGGGGACCTGCTTGAACCACCGCCCAGCCGTTGAGGTTGGTGACCGTGTGAATCCAGGACAGGTGATCGCCGACTCCATGTCGACCGAAGGTGGCGAGCTCGCCCTCGGTCAGAACATCGTCGTCGCCTACATGTCGTGGGAGGGCGCGAACTACGAAGACGCGATCATCATCAGCGAGCGACTCGTGCGCGAAGACGTCTTCACCTCGATTCACATCGAGAAGCACGAGATCGAGGCGCGCGACACGAAGCTCGGGCCTGAAGAGATCACGCGCGACATCGCCAACGTTCCTGAGGAGCTCCTTGCGAACCTCGACGAGCGCGGCATCATCAACGTTGGCGCCGATGTGCGCCCTGGCGACATCCTTGTCGGCAAGATCACGCCGAAGGGCGAGACGGAAGTCACCGCTGAAGAGCGACTCCTCCGCGCGATCTTCGGCGAGAAGGCTCGCGAAGTGAAGGACTCCTCGCTGCGACTCCCACACGGCGAGCGCGGCACCGTTGTCGAAGTGCGCGAGTTCCATCGTGAAGAGGTCGACCTCGCCCCAGGCGTGAACCAGTTGGTGCGCGTCTCCATTGCGCAGAAGCGCAAGATCTCGGTCGGCGACAAGATGGCCGGTCGACACGGCAACAAGGGCGTCGTTTCGCGCATCCTTCCAGTGGAAGACATGCCGTACCTGCCAGACGGCACGCCAGTCGACATCATCCTCAACCCGCTCGGCGTGCCGAGCCGCATGAACATCGGCCAGCTCCTTGAGACGCACCTTGGCTGGGCGCTCGCGAAGCAGAACCTGAAGGGTGCAACGCCAGTCTTCGACGGCGCAACGGAAGAGAACATCATCGCTGAGCTCGAGGCGGCCGGCCTGCCAGCCGACGGCAAGATCACGCTGCGCGATGGCAAGAGCGGTAAGGAGTTCGATCGACCGATTACGGTCGGCGTCACCTACATGCTGAAGCTGCACCACCTTGTCGAAGACAAGATCCACGCGCGCTCGACCGGTCCATACAGCCTCATTACGCAGCAGCCACTCGGCGGTAAGGCCCAGTTCGGCGGCCAGCGCTTCGGTGAAATGGAAGTCTGGGCACTCCAGGCGTACGGCGCCGCAAACATTCTGCAGGAGATCCTCACGGTGAAGTCCGACGACGTTGTCGGTCGCGTGCAGGCATACGAGGCGATCGTCAAGGGCGAGCGCATTCAGGCGCCAGGCGTACCTGAGTCGTTCAAGGTGCTCGTCAAGGAGCTCCAGAGCCTTGGTATCAGCGTCGACATCTTGAATCAAGACGACGAAGCCATCGAGTTGCTCGAGGATCCGGCTGGCTACGCCACGCCGAACCTCGGGATCAACCTCTCTGGCTTCGAAGACAATTGAGCGCGGCGTAGGGGCGAGGAGAAACCATGCTTGAAGTAAACAATTTTGATTCGATCCGCGTAGCGCTGGCGAGCCCTGAGCAGATTCGCGGTTGGTCGAAGGGTGAGGTCACCAAGCCTGAGACGATCAACTACCGCACGCTGAAGCCAGAGAAGGACGGCCTCTTCGACGAGCGCATCTTCGGGCCAACGCGCGACTGGGAATGCTACTGCGGTAAGTACAAGCGCATTCGTTATAAGGGCATCATCTGCGACAAGTGCGGCGTTGAAGTCACGCGCAGCAAGGTTCGCCGTGAGCGCATGGGCCACATTCAGTTGGCGAGCCCGGTCTCACACATCTGGTACTTCAAGGGGACCCCGAGCCGTCTGGCCACCCTCCTGGAGATTTCTCCGCGCAACCTTGAGAAGGTTCTCTACTTCGCGCAGTACATCGTCACCAGCGTTGACGAAGAGGCGCGCAAGGAGGCCCTGAAGGGTCTCGACGACGAACTCGCCGGACGTGGCGGTGGCGCAACGGCCGAAGAGGAGAGCGAGATCAACGCACGACTGAAGCGCCAGCTCACCGAGTTGGAGCGCGAAGTTCGCGCCCGAATCGAGCAGGTTGAATCGGACCGCGCCGAGCGCGCCCAGGCGATGGGTGAGGCCGCGCAGGTTACCGAGCGTGCCATCAACGACCTTGGCGAAGAGAAGGCCGACGGCGCCATCGTTTTCGAAACGACCGCAGAGATCATCGTTGCCGACGGCGCACTCGGCGGCAAAGAGGCGAAGGCGCGACTGCGCGCCGTACTCACCCAGGCCTCCATTGACGACGAGCAGAACTTCACCGCACTCAAGGAGTCGATCGCCAAGGAGGGGGAGCAGAAGAAGGCCGACCTGAAGGCGCTCGCCGAAGGTGAAGTCGGCGCACTGCGCGCCAACGCCAAGACATCAGCACAGAGCCGCAAGGAAGAGATCGCCAAGGAGAAGAAGGCGCTCCTCAGCCTGAAGGCATTCCAACTCCTTCCAGAAATTGGTCGCGAGGACGAGCTCGATAGCTTCCGTACCCTTGACGCCAAGTTCGGCAGCGAGCGCCCACGTGGCGCGCGTATCTTCCGCGCCGGCATGGGTGCCGAGGCGGTTCGCGAACTGATTGAGCGCATGGACCTTGACGCCGAAGCGAAGGAGCTCGCCGTTGAGGTGCGCAACACCGCCGGCATGCGCCGCAAGAAGGCGATCAAGCGACTCCGCCTCCTCGAGGCCTTCCGCCGCTCAGGCGCACGACCAGAGTGGATGATCATGTCGGTCCTTCCGGTGATCCCACCAGACCTGCGCCCAATGGTGCAGCTCGACGGTGGCCGATTCGCCACCTCCGACCTGAACGACCTCTATCGCCGCGTGATCAACCGCAACAACCGACTGAAGCGCCTCATCGAGCTCGGCGCCCCTGAGATCATCGTGCGCAACGAGAAGCGCATGCTCCAGGAGGCGGTCGACGCCCTCATCGACAACGGCCGACGTGGCCGTGCCATCTCTGGCACCGGCAATCACCGACTCAAGTCGCTCAGCGACATGCTCAAGGGGAAGCAGGGGCGATTCCGCCAGAACCTCCTCGGCAAGCGCGTCGACTATTCAGGCCGCTCCGTCATCGTGGTTGGTCCAGAGCTGAAGCTGCATGAGTGCGGCATTCCAAAGAAGATGGCGCTCGAACTCTTCAAGCCGTTCGTCATGCGTCAGCTCGTTGAGCTCGGCCATGCGCACAACATCAAGAGCGCCAAGCGCCTCACCGAACGCGCCACCGACGTGGTGTGGGAGGTCCTCGCCGACGTGATCAAGGATCACCCGGTGCTGCTCAACCGCGCCCCAACCCTGCACCGACTCGGCATCCAGGCATTCATGCCGGTGCTCGTCGAGGGTTCCGCAATCCGCATCCACCCGCTCGTTTGTACGGCGTTCAACGCCGACTTCGACGGCGACCAGATGGCGGTACACGTACCGCTCTCCGAAGCTGCGCAGCAGGAGGCACGAGAGTTGATGCTCTCGTCGAACAACCTCTTGTCACCAGCCGACGGCACCCCAATCGTTTCGCCGACCCAGGACATGGTCCTCGGCTGCTTCTATCTCACGCAGGAGACGACGCTGGCAGACGGTGCCAAGCGACGTCGCTTCTCTGACGAGACCGAAGCGCTTCTTGCCTACGACCTCGGCCAGATCGCCATTCACGCACCAATCGACGTGGTCGCAAAGGTGTGGGACGAGAAGAGCGAACAGCTTGTTGAGCAGCGCATCGAGACCACCATTGGTCGCGTGAAGTTCAACGAGATCCTTCCAGACCGACTCCGCTTCGTGAACCGTTCACTGGCGCGTGCCGATCTCCGCGAGTTGATCAGCCGCTCGTTCCAGTTGCTCGGCAAGGTCGAGACCGCACTCCTCGCCGACGGCATCAAGCGCGTCGGATTCGAGGCCGCAACCCGCGGCGGTATGACGATCTCCGTCTTTGACATTGCCATGGCACAAGGGAAGAAGGCGATCATCGCTGAGGCCGACAAGGATGTTGCCAAGGTTGATGGCCAGTACACCCAGGGCCTTATCACCGACGAGGAGCGCTACAAGAACGTGATCCGCGTCTGGCAGAAGGCCACCGGCGACATCGGCACCGCCATGATGGAGGAGCTGAACACGAAGAAGGGTGATCGCGATCCGCAGTTCCACCCTCTCCTCATGATGACGAACTCCGGCGCCCGCGGAAACAAGGGCAACATCGGCCAGCTCGGCGCTATGCGTGGGCTCATGGCCGATCCATCGGGCCGCATCATCGAC